>JAJRVT010000239.1 GCA_024277175.1 Chloroflexota bacterium
AGAAAATAAATACACGTCATGTCCCCGGCACTTTCCAGTCGCACTCTGGTCAGCGCCAAACTCGTGACAAGTGCCGGGGACGTTAATTCCCAGGAAGGGCCTTATTTTGAAGGCGTCTCCCCCCCGGGTTCGACCACAGGAATGGGGGTCTTGCTCTCCAACCTGGCCGGCGCCTCGGTGCGCTGGCGCCTGGCTCCCTGAATATCCAACTCAGCGTGCATCTGCACGCCATCATCCATATAAAAGCTGCCTACGTGGAGCGCGCCGTAGACCTGGCTGCCGCTAAGCAACTCGACCCGCTGCGCGCGCAGCACGCCCCGAAAAAGACCACGGATGCTCACATTTTTGGCCGTGATGTCGCACTCGGCCCGGGCGCTCTCGGTCAGGATCACGTTGGCCGACGTTTCGATGCGACCACTTTCCACGCCGCCGTCGATGCGGATGCTGGCGTCGCAGCGCAAAATGCCACTGAAGGTCGCGCGCGGGCCAATGATGACTTCGATGGCGTCGGGTTCCGGTCTCTCGGTGCGGCCAAACAAATCGAGCCTCCTGTTTACTGTAAAATAAGTTTCTCGGAAATGCTCTCACCCCGATAGATGTGGTGGATGATATCCGCCAACAAGGGGGCGATAGAGAGCACTTCCAGCTTGGGATGACGCTTTTCCGGCGGCACGGGCACGGTGTCCGTCACTACCAGTTTGGCGATACGATCGTCGGCGTCGAGGCGCTCCAGCGCTGAGGGCAACAACACCCCATGGGTCACGGCAAAGCAGCATTTGCCCGTGGCCCCGGCCTCATAGAGAGCGTCCACCTGCTTGAGCACACTGCCGCCAGCCATAATGTCATCGATGACAATGGGATTGCGCCCCTCGATATCGCCGACCACATGGGTCGTCTCCGCGTTGCTGAAACTGGTGCGTCGCTTGTGCATCACCACCAAAGGCAGATTGAGCTGCTCGGCATAACGGCCGGCCAGGCCGGCGCGCCCCACATCCGGGCTGACCACAACAGCATTGGCGTATTCCGGCGTATGGAAGTAGGCAGCCAGCAAAGGCAACGCGGAGAGCGGATCGACCGGGATATTGAAAAAGCCCTGGATCGCCCGGCTGTGGATGTCCACAAAGATCACCCGAGTGGCCCCTGACATCTCCAGCATATTCGCCACCACCCGCGCGCTGATGGCTTCGCGCCCCCGGGCCATACGCTCCTGGCGCGCATAGGGGAAATAAGGAATCACTACGCTGACGCTGTGGGCGCTAGCGCGCCGGAATGCATCCAGATAGAGCAGGAGCTCCATAAGGTTTTCATTCACAGGCGCTGAGCAGGGCTGGACGATAAAGATGTCTTGATCGCGCACGACCTCATCGATCATGACGTGGGTCTCACTGTCGGGGAGCAGCGTCGTCGTCGTTGCACCGAGCTGGACCTCCAAAATGTCAGCAATACGCTGGGCCAGTTTGGGATGAGCGGAACCGGTGAAAATGCGAAGGGGATGATACGACTCGACCATAAAACGCCTTCCTTTGAAGATGGAACGTAATGAGCGCCTGCGGATCTTGTCAAACAGTCGCCTATAGACTTACTTCCTCATCTGGTTCTTACGCTGGTGGCGAGGCTGGAATCGATTCAGTCGTTGTGAAGATTATATGATAGCATACGGACAGGGTCAAAAGTCTTGGACTGCGAAACGAGGGATCGGGTCATGCACAAACTGTTGATCGCCACCCACAACGCCGGAAAAATCCGCGAATACCAGACGCTGTTGGCGGATCTCCCCCTTGAGGTTATCTCCTTGGCCGAAGCCGGCGTCGATTGGGATGTGGAAGAGACCGGGCGAACCTTCACCGAGAACGCCATCCTCAAGGCGTCCACTTATGCGCGTGCAACCGATCTCTGGACCTGGGCTGACGACAGTGGGCTGGAGGTGGACGCGCTGAACGGCGCGCCGGGCGTCTATTCCGCCCGCTATGCGGGCTCGGGCGCCAGCGATCGCGACCGTTATCTCAAGCTGATTCGCGAACTCCAGGCCCTGGGGTCGGTGGATCGCAGCGCCCGCTTCCGTTGCGTGGTCGCCATCTGCCTGCCAAACGGTGAGACGCTGACCACAGAAGGCGCGGTGGAAGGACGGATCATCGACGCTCCCCGTGGGAGCCATGGATTTGGCTACGATCCGGTCTTCCTTCTGCCTGGCGAGGGCGTGACCATGGCCGAACTGGATCAGGAGGCCAAGAATCGGATCAGCCACCGGGGACAGGCTGCACGCGCCGCTAAAGTGCGACTGACCGCGCTGATCGAGGCCATAAATGAGACAGGTTGAAAAAAACAACGAAAATCGCTACAATAAAAGCACTGAAAACGTCGGTCTACCATTCCCTGGACACAAGCTTTCCTGTTCACATGGCCATTCCCGGTGCTGAAACGGCCAGCCTAGAGGCAGAAGAACGTATTGATATCCATGAACACCGCACATCCCGCCCTCATGCAGAAAAAACTGATCAACGACCCCCATGATGTGGTCCGGCAGAGTCTGGAAGGTCTCGCCCTCTCCCACCCTCATCTGCTGGACGTTCATTATGATCCCCATTTCGTGCGCCGAATTGATGGGCCGATCAAAGGAAAAGTCACCTTGATCAGCGGCAGCGGTAGCGGACATGAGCCGTTGAATACAGGCTATGTAGGCCAGGGCATGCTGGACGCGGCCTGTCCCGGAGCCATCTTCACCAGCCCCACGCCCGACCAGTACCTGAGCGCCCTGGACGCGGTCTGCGGCGATCAGGGCGCGCTTTTCATCACCAAAAATTACGCCGGCGGCGTCCTCAACATCGGCATGGCCATGGAGATGGCCCAGGAGCAGGGATACATAGTGGAATCCGTGCTGGTCAACGATGACGTCGCCATTGACGATCCCAAGAACCGCCGGGGCATGGGTGCGACCGTGTTGGTGGAAAAAATGGCCGGCGCGGCCGCAGAAGAGGGGCGCCCTTTGAACGCAGTGACCGCAATCGCGCGCCAGGTCGCCGCCCAGTCGCGCAGCATGGGCGTAGGACTGCGCAGCGGCGCGTCTCCCTTGCTGGGTCATCCCACCTTTGAAACGCGCCCGGATATGATCGAGTTGGGCGTGGGCATCCACGGTGAACGAGGCCGCTACGAGATTCCCCTGACCAGCGCCGATCGCATCACGGAAATGCTCCTGAACCCTATTCTGGATGACTTGCCCCTCCAACCCGGCGATCGGGTGCTGGCCATGGTCAGCGGATTGGGCGGCACCCCCCTCCAGGAGCTTTACATCGTCTTCCGTCATCTCCACCATCTGCTAGAAGCGCGCGGCGTTACGGTGGAGCGGCGGCTGGTGGGCGATTACATCACCAGTCTGGACATGGCCGGCTGTGCGATCACCATCCTGCGTCTGACGCCGGAACTGATCAGGCTCTGGGATGCATCGGTGCGCACCCCTGCGCTCTGGTGGTGATCGCAGCCCGCCCACCCACAGGTGCGGCATCCCTGCCGCACGAACCGCGATCCCCCTGTAGTGCGGCTTGTAGCCGCACGGCCCACTCTCACCCGAGACGGCCATGGATTCCGAAGACCGTGCTGCGCAGATCGCAGTATTCCGAAGAGTGTGCGGCTACAAGTCGCACCTACGATTCACAGAAGCGACCCCGACCATCGCAAGTTTCGAGGAGAAGCCCATGAGCCAGCAGATCACCCTGGCCCAACTAAAGCGCTGGCTCTTGCGCTATGCAGACCGCATCGACCAGGAAGCCTCTTACCTGACCGAACTGGACGCGGCCATCGGCGATGCGGACCATGGCGTCAACATGCAGCAGGGCATGCACAAGCTGCGCCAGCGGTTGCTGAACATGGGCGATCCAAACGACGCAGGCCTGGATGTGAGCGGGTTTCTGCGTATGACGGCTATGACCCTGATCAGCAGCATCGGCGGCGCGGCCGGGCCGCTGTACGGCTCATTCTTCCTGCACGCGGCCAGGACCGCGCCCCACGCGGCGACTGTCGACGTCACGGAACTGGCAGACCTCTTTCGCAGCGGTTTGACGGGCGTCCGCCAGCGGGGTAAGGCCAGGCCGGATGACAAAACCATGATCGACGCCCTGGAGCCGGCCGTAGCCGCGCTGGAGCAGGCCGCAGCCACAGGAGCCGAGATCCCCGAAGCCATGGCCGCGGCCTGCCACGCGGCAGAACAGGGCATGCTCCACACCATCGGGCTGGAAGCGCGTAAAGGGCGGGCCAGCTATCTGGGGCCGCGCTCCATCGGCCACCAGGACCCGGGCGCGACCAGCGCTTACCTGCTGATCCAGACCGCAGCCGAAGCGTTCAGTGAAAACGGCGTCCCGGAATAGACAACGTGACGATTCAGTTTGGTTTTGGTGGAACGCCGAACTGATGACCAAATGACAAACGCTGGAAGGTGAAATGATCCATGGCCAACCCAACCTATGTCGGTGCGATTGATTCCGGCACCACGAGCACCCGTTTTATCCTTTTCGACCACAGCGGCTCCGTCGTCGCCTACGATCAGCGCGAACATGAACAGATCTTCCCCCGCAGCGGCTGGGTGGAGCATGACGCCCTGGAGATCTGGGAGCGCACCCGCCAGGTCATCGGCGCGACCATGGCCGCCGCAGGCGTGACCGCAAGCGATCTGGCCGCCATCGGCGTCACGAATCAGCGCGAGACCACCGTCATCTGGAACAGACGGACGGGGAAACCGATCCATAATGCCATCGTCTGGCAGGACACCCGCACCGCAGACATCTGCAAAGAACTGGAGACTCGAGGCCACGCTGAAGCCATTTTCCAGAAGACGGGGCTGCCCCTGGCCACCTATTTCGCCGGCCCCAAGATTCGCTGGATTCTGGACAACGTGGACGGCGCGCGCGCCCAGGCCGAGGCAGGCGACCTGCTCTTCGGCACCATCGACACGTGGCTGATCTGGCGTCTCACCGGCGGCCGCCATGTCACCGATGTGACCAACGCCAGCCGCACCATGTTGATGAACCTGGCAACCCTGGATTGGGATGATGAACTGCTGGCGATATTAGATATTCCCCGGGATCTGCTGCCCGAGATCCGCCCCTCCAGCGATCCGAATTTTTACGGCCTGACCTTGAAAGAAGGCCCCTTTGCCGGTCAGATTCCGGTCTGCGGCGACCTGGGGGACCAGCAGGCGGCCACGGTGGGCCAAACCTGCTTCGCGCCGGGCGAGGCCAAGAACACCTATGGCACGGGCGCTTTTCTCATTCTCAACACCGGAACGGAAATCGTCCACAGCCGCAACGGCTTGCTGACCACAGTCTGCTATCAATTCGGTGACGAGCCGGCTGTCTACGCCCTGGAAGGATCCATCGCCATGGCCGGGGCCACCATCCAGTGGCTGCGGGACAACCTGGGGCTGATCCAGAATGCGGCCGAAACCGAAGCCATCGCCCAGAGCGTGGATGACGCCGGCGGCTGCTATTTCGTGCCCGCGTTCAGCGGTCTCTTCGCCCCCTACTGGCGCAGTGACGCCCGGGGCGTCATCGTGGGGCTGACCCGTTACATCAACCGGGCCCACATCGTGCGCGCGGCGCTGGAATCTATCTGCTACCAGAGTCGCGAGGTGCTGGACGCCATGAACGCAGACAGCGGCGTCCAACTCGCCAGCCTGAAGGTGGACGGCGGCGCCACAGCCAACGATTTTCTCATGCAACTCCAGGCCGACATCCTGGGAACCAAAGTGATCCGTCCCAAGGTGGCGGAGACCACCAGCCTGGGCGCGGCCTACGCCGCCGGTCTGGCCGTGGGCTTCTGGCCCGATCAGGAGAGCCTGCGCGCCAACTGGCAGGTGGACAGGACCTGGCTCCCCCGGATCGACGAAACCGCGCGCGCCCAGGGCTTCGCCGGCTGGAAAAAAGCGGTCACGCGTACGTTTGATTGGATGGACGAATGACCAGGGACGATGGACCAACGACGTAGCTATCGCGTTTTACGTTTCACTCGTCACGTCTGACTCGTCATCACGGAAAGGGAACGCATCCATGGTCAACCTTGTCATCGTATCCCACTGCCGGGGACTGGCCGATGGCGTCAAGGAACTGGCCGATTCCATGGCCAACGGCGCCATCAGCATTGCGGCAGTGGGCGGCGTGTTGAGCGATGATGGCGGCTATCGCCTGGGCACTGACGCCGTCCGCATTGGTGAGGCCGTGCGCGAGGTGTGGAATCCGGACGGCGTCCTGCTGCTGGTGGATTTAGGTAGCGCGGTGTTGAGCGCCGAATTGGCGCTGGATATGCTCCCCGACGAGATCAGCGACCACTGCCTGATCAGCAATGCGCCCCTGGTGGAGGGTGCGGTGGTGGCCGCGCTGGAAGCCAGCGTCGACCATTCACTGACGGTGGTGAATCAAATGGCGGAAGCGGCATGCAAATTCAACAAGGTGATGCGTGACTGACATGAGCCAATCCGAATCGATCCAGGTTCCCTTGGGCGGGGTGCAATCAAGCCCGGACTCGCCCCCTGCGGCCGCGTCGGCGTGGACAGAGGTCACCATCAATCACCCCCTGGGTCTCCATCTGCGCAAAGGTAAAGACGTGGTCCAGGCCGCGAACCAGTTCAAGGCTGAAATCACAGCCCAGAATTTATCGCGCCATTCGCCGGTTGTGGACGCCAAAAGCATTCTGCAACTGATGCAATTGCAAGCCAGGCAGGGGCACACCATCCGCCTTAGCGCGGCGGGGGAGGACGCAGAGGCGGCCCTGGCGACCCTCAGTGCGCTCTTCGAACATCGCTGCTATGACGTCTCGGATGCGCCATGACCATCACGTTACGCGGCCTACCCGCTGCGCCCGGGATCGGCCTGGGCATGATCTTCGTCTATCAGGCGACTGAGCTGGACATGGAGGGACTGCCTCCCCCCTCCGGCAGACACGCCTCTGACCCAAATCAGGAGTGGAGCCGCTTCCTGGAAGCTCAGGCCGCGGTCGACGCCGAACTGATGCAGCTCAGTGAATCGCTGGACTCGGTGGCCGAGGACATCTTTTCCATCCATCGTCTCATCCTCCAGGACAAGACGCTCACAGAGAATGTACGCCAGGCCATCCACAACGACCGGGCTGACGCCGTCATCGCCACTAAACAGGTCATCAGGGATATGGCCAAAGTTTTTCGCGCCCTGGATGATGACTATTTCGCCAGTCGAGCGGCCGACATCCTGGACATTGGCCGCCGATTGCTGACCCAACTGGGCGCGGTCCCGCCCCAAACCCAATTGGCCCAATTGCCACCTCATGCCATTCTGATTTCAGAGGACCTGACGCCTTCTGACGTCACCCAACTGCCGCCCAAGATCGCAGGCATCGGCCTGGCGTTCAGCGCGCCCACGGCCCATTCGTCCATCCTAGCCCGGAGCTTGGGGCTTCCCCTGGTGTGTGGAATCGGCATGGAGTTGATGGCGATCGACGCCGGTCGCCCTGCCATCATCGACGGCCATCAGGGCCGACTGCTCATCGATCCGACTGAAGAGGATATCAGAGTTTATGGCGACGCCCGACGCCAACGTCTTCAGCGACAGGCGTTCGCCGCGGCCCATGCCCACGAAGCCGCCATCACCCGGGACGGCATCCATATCCCCGTCTATGCCAATGCCAACACGGAAGAGGACGTCTACGCCCGCCGCGAGCAGGGCGCGGACGGCATCGGGCTCCTGCGCACCGAATACCTCTTCCAGGAACGCAACGCTCCCCCGATCGTGGAGAGCGAGACGGCCCTCTACCGGCGGCTGGCCGCGGACATGGACGATCAGCCCCTGACCATCCGCGCCCTGGATGTGGGCGGGGACAAGTTCATGGCCTATGCCTCGCCCCAGGTGGAGGCCAATCCTTTCCTGGGCCAGCGGGGGTCGCGCTTTCTCCTGGCCCGCCCGGAGTTGCTGCGGGACCAGTTCCGGGCTATTCTGAGGGCGGCCCAAGACCTGTCTGCCAACGCTGTCATTCGCTTCATGCTGCCCATGATCAGCACCGTGCGCGAGCTGGAGGAGGTCCGCCGCCTGCTGACCGAGGTGCAGGTGGAAGAGAACGGAGGCGACGCGGGCGGGGGCGGCGGAGCGACGATCGAGATCGGCGTGCTGGTGGAGGTGCCGGCCGCGGCCCTGCTGGCCGAGCGGCTGGCCCGCTGGGTGGACTTCTTTAGCGTGGGCACCAACGACCTGGCCCAGTACACCTTGGCCAGCGACCGCACCAACAGCGCTGTGGCCGCGCTGGCTGACCCTTTGCATCCGGCTGTGTTACAATTGATCGCGCGCACGGCCTACGCAGCCAAGGTGTTCGACATCCCCATTTCACTCTGTGGAGAGATAGCCGGCGACGTCAGCGCTGTCCCCCTGTTGCTGGGGCTGGGGATCACCGAGTTGAGCGCCCCCCTGCCCACCGTGCCGCGCATCAAACAGACCATCCGCGAGTGTGACATGATCCAATGTCGCCAGTTGGCCGAATCCGCCCTGCGCTGCAACGACGCCGATGATGTGCGCGCGCTGTTGGCGATTGGGGTGGCGTAAGGCGTAAAACATGATGCGTAACTTGTGACTCGTGACTCGTAAAACGTGACATGTGACGAATCACGTTTTACGCTTCACGCACCAGAAACGGAACACGCGTCCATGAAAGAAATCGACACCGAAATTCTAGTCATCGGCGGGGGATCGACCGGGGCCGGCGTGGCCTGGGACGCGGCCCTGCGCGGCTTCCGGGTGGTGCTGGTGGAGAAGCGGGACCTGACCCACGGCACCACGGGCCGCTTCCACGGGCTGCTCCACAGCGGGGGGCGCTACGCGGTCAAGGACCCCCGCAGCGCCAAGGAATGCATCGAGGAAAACGTCATCCTGCGCCGCACCCACGCCCACTGTATCGAGGAGACCGGCGGCTTCTTCGTGGTCACGCCCGAGGATGAGGGCGACTATCCTGACAAGTTCAAGGCCGCCTGCGCCCAAGTGGGCATCCCCTGCGAGGAGATCCCCGTGGCCGTCGCCCGCCAGGAGGAGCCGCTCCTCAACCCGCGCGTCAGCCGGGTTTTCCGGGTGCCGGACGGCGCGGCCGACGGCTTCCTGGCCACCCATGCCACCGTCCAGGCCGCGCGGGAGGCCGGCGCGCAGATCCTCACCTACCACGAGGTCACCCAACTGCTGACCACGGGCGGCGAGGGCGACCGCCGGGTGGTGGGCGCGCAGCTTCTGGACACGACCAGCGGCGAAGAGGTGCGCATCCAGGCCGACATGGTCATCAACGCGGCCGGGGCCTGGGCGGGCCAGATCGCGCGCACGGCCGGCGTGGAAGTCAAGATCATCCCCGGCAAAGGGATCATGGTCGCGGTCAACCACCGGGTGACCAACACCGTGCTCAACCGCTGCAAAATGCCGGCCGACGGCGACATCATCGTGCCCGCGCACACAGTTGCCATCATCGGCACCACCGACGAAAAGGTCAGCGACCCGGAGATGCTGCGCATCGAGCCGTGGGAAGTGCAGCTCATGTTGGAGGAGGGCGACAAACTCATCCCCGGCTTCAGTCAGGCCCGGGTGCTGCGGACGTGGGCGGGGGTGCGTCCCCTCTACCAGGAAGGCTTCGTGGGCGAAAGCCGGGACGCCACCCGCGCGCTCACCCTCCTGGATCACCAGGAGCGGGACGGGC
>JAJRVT010000240.1 GCA_024277175.1 Chloroflexota bacterium
CTTGACCGAGTAGGTCCCGGCCTGCAAGTCCGTGAAGCCGTATTCGCCGTTGGCGTCCGTCGTGTCGGTCTGGCCCATGGGCGTGGTGCAGGCCCCGTCGCTGTACAGGGTCGCAGTCACATTCTCGACGCCCGGCTCGTTCCCATCCTGAACGCCGTCCTGGTCCTGGTCGTACCACACCAGGTCGCCCAGGCTGTAGGTCCGCATTGGTCTGAAGCCGAAGTCGAAGGTGAGGTCATCCTGGCTGTCGGGGAAGTTGTTGATGGCTCCAGGATTGTCCTGGTTGCCGTTTTCGCCTGTAGGCAGGTTGATAGGATCGCTGACGGTGAAGTCTGGACCTTCCACGACCGCGCCCGAACCACCGCTCTGCACACCGTCCGAATCCTTGGCATCATTGCCGCCCTGATCGGGGGCGACGGCCTCGGGCGCACTGCTGGGCGGCGTGGGAATTTGCATACGGTAGACGTCAGGCGTGAGGCCGCAGAAGCGATAAACCCCGTTGCTGTCAGTGCTATCGGTGTAGACACGGTCGTCGACCTGTGCAGAACCGGCAGTTGCAGGGGTGTCAATGGTCCCATTGGGGCCAGCCCACACCATGCGCACGGTGACGCTGCCAATACCGGCGTCGCTACTGTCCTGGACGTCGTCGCTGGCGCCGACGCTGTCATCCCAGACGTAGTTGCCTACGCAGGCCAGGGGTTGCCAGTAATCTTCCACCTCGCCATCGCTGGCGACGCCACCCCACTGCGGCCCCGTAAGGGCGTCGGTGGTCAGGCGGAAACGCATGTGCGTCTCGCCGCCATCGAAGGTGGCAACGGCGGCATCCGGAACGGTGGTGCAGACCGTGTTGTTATAGTCGCCGTTGGGGATTGTAACCAACACGAAGGATTCATCCTGGTCGACGGCCCCGCCGCTACCAAAATTGCCGTCACCGTTCCAATCGACCCAGGCGTACAGCGTGGCGTCACTACCGGTGGCGTTATGCGCCGTGACCGAGAAGCAGGCCTGTTTGCCTGGAATCAGCGGGCTGATCAGCGTGACGCCATCTTCATCGTCGCCCGCCGCTGCACATACGCCCGTGGTGGTGACGCCGGTGTTGCTATCGTCACCGTTGTTGCCGCCAGAACCCGCCGCGCCGGCATGACCGGTCACATCCACCTGACCATCTGGCTCGACATCCACACAAGACCCCAAATAGAGGTCAGCCGTGACCTGATGACTTGGCCCGGACTGGGCTGAGGTGGTGGCGAAGCTATCGGGCAAGTCGCCCCAATCGGCGGGACAGAATACCGTCCAGCTATCCTCGTCGATCACGTTGGGTAGCGCACTGTTGTTGCGCGGATGGAGGGGATGCCCATTCGCAGTGGCCACGTTCGTCACATCAGGACAATCATAACTGCCCGGGGTGTACGATCTATCGAACTCATAAACCTCGCCTGGATAGACGACGCCGGACCAGATTCGATGGTCGCCATCAGGCTTGATCAATTGATCATAGACGGAGACGCCGCCATGCAGCACCACATCCCCGCAGTTCTCGACTCGAAAGTGGAAGTTAAACGCCACACCCGGACTCATGATATCGGGGCCGGTCTTGGTAAGTAGGACGCAGGATTGGAAGAAGCCGAAGTCGACATGCTGTTTGTTTTCGCCCGCGGCCAGCGAGACAGTGATGTCGTAAGAACTCTCATCGCCGTCGCTATCCACGGTCTCGTCGTTGCCTTCATCCTGAAGCGTGGCGTGCCAGTCCACCGCATTGTCCGTTTCGTCCAACGCCCCGTTAGCCGCAAAGTTGCTGTCCACCACCTTCACCCGGTAGCTGCCCGGAGCGAGGTTGGTGAACGCATAATTGCCGTTGGCGTCGGTGTTATCGGTCGCAACCCAATTGCCATTGCTGTCGTACAACTCGACCTGTATGCCTTCCAGGCTGGGTTCCCCTCCATCCTGAATGCCGTCCACCTTATGACTCTCATCGAAATACTTGTCATGCCACACGCGACCGCTGAGGCTGCTGTACGTGTAGGCGGATGCGGTCGGCGCCAGTTGTTCGACGACGGGCGCCAGCCCGGGCGCGATCATGCTCATCAACGGCGGCGGGATCAAACCAGCCAGCATGATGGCGATGGTCGCGCCCCAAAAGAGCTGGCGTAACCGACTATGGGACTTTCTGAGGGGTTTCATTCTCAAACGCCTCCTATTTAATTTTATCGACCCTACCACAAAATAAAGTCTGCTTTGGAGTTGACGTTGAAATTCGTGAAATTTGCAGTAAAGCCTTTATGAACATTGATAGTATCTTCTCAATATTGCCGGGGCGTAGCCTTGCGCCTGCCCGCCGGGGCGGTCGCAAGGGCGCGCCCTACATATGAAGAAGACGCCTTTGATATGAATCGGACAATGATTTGCGCCCCCGAAGCGGCGATGCAAGCTCGGTTTCTTTTCCCCCGAAATTATTGAGAAGACGCCTCGAAAATGTATAAAAATACGCCTAAAATCCCACAAGCTATTGGCAACGCTCACACCTCTGAAATGGCCCCAGGCTGCGATCGAGCGGCGGGGGATATTGGTTACACATAGTCAACCCTCCTTTCTATTTGTAAAAAAGAACATCGCCCCAACACGCATACCGCCGCGCATAACCTAGCGCGGCGTTGAGTGAGAGCGATGGAATGGCGTGATCATAAACGTCGACTTAAGGACAATGCTTACACACGAACCCGGCATTCAACAGTCCATCGCCGGTGTGGGACCGCGGCTACATACTGAACGCCGACAACCGCTTAAGTTGACGCTTATAACAATGTGATGAACTAGGTTTGCGCTGCCTAGAAATGGGGGTCAAAAATGCCCCAGAGTCGACAGTCCGTCAAAAACAATGAACTATCGCCGGCCCATAGAACAAATCCGGAACCTGCCATCTTCAAACTAGCGATTGGGCGGGGAATTCCAATCGGGGGGAATAGGTTAGGGGAAATTCAGCACGAGGAGTACGATGAGGTGAGCGGTGCGAAAAATATAACGATAACTGTTACGCAAACGGGTTTCATCCATTCGCGTGTCACCATAACGATAACTTGTACCATCATATCACAAAACAGATAAAAAGATCTTACAATCTACATTACGAAAATGTGACAACATATATACGATTTCGATACATCTCCTCAATACGTGGAGGCTTGCCTTGCGCCCACCTCCCCTTTTCACTTGGCTGACTGAGGTGTCTTCTCAACACATAGGGGCGACCGCAAGAGCGGTCGCCCCTATGTGTTGAGAAGTTATTAGTCGACCGTCAGACGGTCAACGCTTGACCTCCACCTAGCGCTTGCTGACCAGCGGCAGATAGACAGAGCGGTCGTTGTCACGGATCGTGACCGCCACATCCGCAACCGCAAGGCCATCATAGCGGTCATCCATGCTGCTGACGTGATGGTGGATGTAGTCAACCACGCCGCTGCCCGCTGGTGATTCGAAGCGGGTGTCGTTCGTGGCCGTCACCGTCACCGTCTGCGCCTGACTCCAGTTGCTGGCGTCGAAGACCAGACAGGCGTTAGCCATCTCATCCCCGAGACTGCACTCTGCATCCACCGTCACCTGGGCGCTGTCGTCGATGAGGACGTAGACAGGCGCCTGCGGCTGACTGGTCAGACTCACCGCATAGCTGCCCGCAGCGCCCCCTTCCGCCACCGTCAGGCTGGTCACCGAGAGGCTGACGCCGGCGGTGTCGTTGTCCACCGCCGTCACCTCCACCCCGTCCAGGGCCATGCCGTCATAGTCGGCGTCGGCGCTGGACACGCTGTGGCTGATGACGCTGAGGGCGCTATCCCCCTCGTCCACCGCATCATCCACCGCGTTCACCGTTACCCGTTGGGGTTGGTTCCAGTTGCCGGCGTCGAAGACCAGCGTAGACGGGGAGACCTGGGTCTGACCGTCGGCGCTGACGTCCACCGTCACGCTGGCGGAGGGTTCGCTGCTCAGGACGATGTCGTAGCTGGCGCCGGCTCCGCCCTCGCTGACCTGAAGGCCATCGATGGCGGCGAAGACCACGCTTGCCACATCGTTGTCCGTGATGCGCACCTCCAGTTCGCCTGCGGGCAGGGCTTGATAGGCCCCGTCCGCACTGACGATCCGGTGCACCAGGTGGGTGATGCGTTCGCCAGCTTCGACGCGGGCGTCATCCACAGCGGTCACCGTCACGGTTTGGGCCCGGTCCCAGTTCTCAGGCGTAAAGAGCACCTGGCTGGGGTCGGCCGTCACCTGCCCCTGGCCGTCGATGGCCACGGACAC
>JAJRVT010000241.1 GCA_024277175.1 Chloroflexota bacterium
CATGGCCAGCCTCCCCTTCCCCGTGGCCTTCCTCGCTTTGCTGAGCCGCGTCCATGCCGCCTTCGCCCTGCTGGGCCATGTCCATGCCGCCTTCACCCTGCTGGGCCATGTCCGTGCCGCCTTCGCCCTGCTGGGCCATGTCCATGTCGCCCTCGCCCTGCTGAGTCATGTCCATGCCGCCTTCGCCCTGCTGAGACGCGTCCATACCGCCCTCGCCCTGCTGAGACATGTCCATGCCGCCCATGTCCATTTCCATGCCCGGCAACCCCATGATCATGCCGGGACCTTCCGCCTGAATGTCCTCGATGCCGGCGAAGAAATCCTCTTCGAAGCCCTCAGTCAGGCCGTTTTCGACCCGCACATTGCGACCAATCATCAACTCGTGCAGATGATCCCCCTTGCTGTAGATCACCAGACGCACTTCCTGGCCGGCCTTCACCCGCGCCACATTGGGATCGATGTCATAGTCTTTCAGGGCGATGGTGATCGTTCCGTCCTCTGCGGGCCGGGCCGCGGCGATCGATGCACATCCCGATAGCGCGAGCGCCGCCAGCACCAATGATATGAGCAGATATTTCATCGCATCATCTCCTTCTCTCATGAGACCAGGTACAGAGCGGCGTAGAAAAAGACCCACACCACATCCACGAAGTGCCAGTATTTGACGACCCCTTCAGGCGGCCACGGATCATCGGGTCCATAGGCCCCCCGCCTACCGTTATAGTAGATCAATCCCAGGAGGAAAATGCCGCTCAGGACGTGGAGTGCGTGCATGCCGGTCATGGCGAAAAAGACCGTGCCGAAGGGGCTCGAGGGCGGGAAGTGGGTGAAGGCCGCGTTCCACTCGAAGGCGACGCCGATCAGGAAGATGGTCCCCAGCACCATGGTGTACAGCGTGTTGCGCAGGAAGCTGCGGCGATCCCCATGCACGATGGCGGCCTCGGCCAGGTAGGCCGTCAGGCTGCTCAGCAGCAGAAGGACGGTGATAAGCAGACCCAGCGTCTGACTGAGTTCGGGGGGTCGGTACAACCCCAGCAGGTAGAAACGACTGGCCAGCAACCCGGCGAACAACATGCTCTCAGAGAAGATGAAGAGCCAAAATCCCAGACGATTGATGTAGAGGCGAGGGTAGCGCGCTGCATGGGGCGCTGCGTGGGCGTCAACTGAGCTGCTCATCAATGTCCTCCTTCCCGGTAGCGAATCTGCGCAATGTGCATGAAGTAGTACAAAATCAGTCCCGCCTTGGCGAGGGCGATGACGCTCAAATAGACCAGCGTGCCGGTGAAAGATATGCTAATCCAGTATTCAAGGCCGGTCAGAATCGCCAAAATCACGATCGTGATGACGCCGATGCGCACCCGCCGCGCTTGTTGCATTTTCAGAGCTTGCTGCGCTTCCATGATTGCTTCTCCTTCCAGGTCATTCGTCGTTCATCATTCGTCGTCCGTCTTTATCCTTCAATCACTGGCCACGCTCGGCGCAGGCCCCACCCGGGCGTGAAGCGCACCGGGGATGCCGTATCCGTAAGGGTCACCCACCACCTCTGGCGTGGCGGGGAAGTTGTGATGGGGCGGCGGCGAAGGCGTCATCCATTCCAGGGTGGTGGCGTTCCACGGGTTCGCAACGGCTTCCTCGCCCCATACCCAGGAGACGACCATGTTGTAGACGAAGACGATGAAGCTTGCACCCAGGAAGAAGGCCATCAGGCTGACAAACATGTTGACGCCCCCCAACTCCGGCGAGTAGTCGGCAATCCGGCGGTTCATGCCGTTGATGCCCAGCCAGAACATGGGAATGAACGTCAGAGTGAAGCCAATGATCATCCACCAAAAATGGAGCTTGCCCAGTTTTTCGTTGTACATGCGCCCGGTGACCTTGGGGAACCAGTAGTAGATACCGGCGAAAAGGCCGAAGATGCCGCCGCCCACGATGGTGTAGTGGAAGTGGGCCACCACGAAGTAAGTGTCCTGCAGATGCACGTCCACGGGCACATCAGAGAGGAAGACGCCAGTGATGCCGCCGAGGAGGAAGTTGAAAATCACGCCCAGGGCGAAGAGCATAGGCGTATCCAGCCTCAGCTTGCCCCGCCAGATAGTGCCCAGGGCCGCCAAAAAGACCATACCCGTGGGCACAGAGATCAACTCCGTTGAGATCATGAAGGGGATCAGCAACTTTTCGGT
Organism: Chloroflexota bacterium; assembly: GCA_024277175.1. Lineage (GTDB taxonomy): Bacteria > Chloroflexota > Anaerolineae > Caldilineales > Caldilineaceae > JAJRVT01. The sequence continues at coordinate 2,181 of JAJRVT010000241.1, forward strand.
CATACTGGATGTAAACATGTGGTGGGCCCACACAATGATACTCAGGAAGACCACGCCCAGCATCCCGGCCACGGCCCATTTGTAGGCGAAAAGGGGCTTGCGGGAGAAGTGGCTGATGATCTCCAGGGCGATGCCGAAGGCGGGCAGGATCATCACATAGACCGCCGGGTGGGAGTAGAACCAGAAGATGTGCTGATAGAGGATAGGCGCCCCGCCCTGGGACGGATCGAAAAAGCCAAAACCGCCCACCCGATCCAGAATGACCAAAATCATGGAGAGGGCGATAAACTGGGTCAGGAGCAGACTGAGAATGGCCGTGCCGATGATGGACCACACGAAGATCGGCAGCCGCCCCCAACTGAGGCCGGGCGCCCGCATGGTGATAGCCGTGGTGAGGATATTCACCGCGCCGAGGATGGAGGCGAAACCGATAGTGAAAAAGGCCAGGGCGTAGAAGAGCGCGCCCAGTTTGGTCACCTCCACCAGCGGGGGATAGCCGGTCCACCCTGTGTCGAAGCCGCCGGTGAAGGCCGCGATCAGCAGGGCGATGGCCACCGGGGGGACGAACCAGTAGCTCAGGGCGTTCAGCCGGGGATAGGCCATGTCATCGGCGCCGATCATGATGGGCATCACGTAGTTGCCGAAAGCCCCCATGATGGCCGCCACGGCGACGAACACCATGGACGTGCCGTGCATGCTCATGATGCGGTTGTAGACCGCGCTGTTGATAATGTCCCGACCGGGCCGCATGAGTTCGTAGCGCATGACCATGGCCAGCAGGCCGGCGAGGAGGAAGAGCAGGACCAGCGTCACGCCGTACTGCACGCCGATGACCTTGTGGTCCGTGTCGAAGTCGAAATAGCGTCGCCAGCCGGTGGTGGTGTAGGGCTTGTTGGGACGCCCCAGCCACCCCCGAGCCCAGTAGTCCCAAACGCCGACGCCCAGCAGCCAGCCTATCAGGCCAAAAAGATAGCCAACGGTGGCCGCCGGTTCCGTCGACCAGGCTGGCAGGCCAAAGAGCACGCGGATGAGCATCAACAGGATGACGCCGATTGCAAAGCCGACAATTCCGCCCAGAATTCCTTTGAGAATTGGTTTCATTGTGATCCCTCCGTCGCCATTCCGATCATCTTCGCTTCCTCAATCCATGCCTGAAATTCGTCCGGTTCGAGGACCCGCACGCCCATTTGCATGCGCGGATGGCCGGTGCCGCATAGCTCCGCACACTGGACCCGCAGGGTGGGATCGTCCTCGAAGCTGCCCACCTGGGTGGGCGTGATATAGAGCACCGTCGTCTTCCCCGGCACCGCGTCCATCTTCATGCGCATGGCCGGGATCCACACCGAATGGAGAACGTCCCGAGACGTGATCTCGAACTTGACCCGGGTGTCCACGGGCAGGGCGATCTGTATGGCCTGGTCATAGGTGAGATCGTAGTCGGTGTAGCTC
>JAJRVT010000242.1 GCA_024277175.1 Chloroflexota bacterium
CGCTACGCCACCACATCGGTCACCACCCTGGACTACCCCGCGGTCATGGGCGTGACGCTGGTAGCAGCCTTTATCTACCCGTTGATGAACACCCTAGTGGACATCGCCTACTCTTTCATCGATCCACGCGTACGAGTGAACTGATCCATGGAATCCACTGATAGCGTATCTCTTAGCCAAACCCGGTCGCCCCGCGCGCTCTTCATACAGCGTTTTCGCAAGGAAAAGACCGCGGTGTTCGGGCTGGTGACGATCGTTCTCTTCGTCCTCATGGCGCTCCTGGCCCCGGCCATTGCACCCTACGATCCGCTCTAACAGAACATTCCCGCGAGCTTAGCCCCGCCATCCCCCGAGCATTGGTTTGGCGCTGACAAGCTGGGCCGGGACATCTTCAGCCGTATGGTCTACGGCGCGCGCATCTCCCTGGCCACCGGCCTGGGCGTGGTTACCATGGCCAGCCTGCTGGGCACAACCGTGGGCCTGCTGGCCGGCTACGCCGGCGGCTGGTGGGACGAAGCGCTCATGCGCGTCACCGATATTTTCTTCGCTTTCCCCAGCCTGATCCTGGCCATGGCCATCGCCGGTGCGCTGGGCCCCAGCCTGCAGAATGCACTGATCGCGGTGGCTGTGGTGACCTGGCCCATCTACGCGCGCCTGGTGCGGGGACAGGTATTGGTCCTGCGCGACCAGGAATTCGTGCAGGCTGCGCGCGCCGTGGGCGCGGGCAGCGGGCTGATCCTGCGCCGCCATCTGCTGCCCAACACCATGTCGCCCCTGCTGGTGCAGATGAGCTTCGACATGGGCACCACCATCCTGGCCGTGGCCGGCCTCTCCTTCATCGGCTTTGGCGCACAGCCGCCCACACCGGAGTGGGGCGTCATGATCAGTGAAGGGCGTAATTTCATCACCACCCACTGGTGGCTCACCTTTTTCCCGGCCATGGCCATGCTCTTCGCGGTCGCCGGCTTCAACCTGGTCGGCGACGGTCTGCGCGATGTGCTGGACCCGCGGCTGCGACGCTGACGGGCAGGCTCACAGCCGCCTTGTCAGATCCTGGCGCGCGATTCGATTTCTCTCCCAATCTCCTGTACAATACGCCCCGTAGACCGCGAGAAGGAGCTATCCACCTTCCAGGATGCTTGCAGTATCCTGGAAGGTGATACAAGCCAGTCCATTCAAGCATATCGTGACCACCACCGGCAACCAGATTAAATCAATGCGCTTCAAGACTTTTTTCACCTTCACCGTAACCGTGCTCCTGAGCATGATCGCCTATGCCAGTCTGCCGCCCACATCCAGCCACGCCGGATCGCCGCCGCCCATCCGCCGGGGAACTTCCACGCCCACCGATATGCCAGAAGCGACAAAGGCGGCGGAAACGCCCCCGCCCACCCACACCGTTCGCGCCGGTGAGAGCATCATCTCCATCGCCATCCGCTACGGCGTGACCGTGGACGCATTGGTGAAAACGAACCGTCTCACCAGCGCCGACTTCATCCGCATCGGCCAGAAGCTGACCATTCCCGACAGACCGACATCTACGCCCACACCCACACCGGCCCCGTCCGCCACACTGACCAGCCTCCCTACGGCCACGCCCATGGGTCGACGCACCCACACCGTCCGCGCCGGCGAAAGCATCATCTCCATCGCCATCCGCTACGGCGTGACCGTGGCGGACCTGATCCGGGCCAACGGGTTGACCAACTTCGATTTCATCCGCATCGGCCAGGAACTCATCATCCCCGACAGCCCCACGTCCACGCCTACGCCCACGCCCACGCCCACGCCCCTGGGCCGCCGCACCCACCGGGTTCGGGCCGGCGAGACCCTGATCTCCGTCGCCACCCGCTATGACGTCAGCGTGGACGCGCTCATGACGGCCAACAAGCTGCTGGACCCCGGCCTCATCCGCGTCGGCCAGGAATTGATCATTCCCGATGAAACGTCGCCCACCGCCACCCCGGAAAGTCCGCCGCCCTCTGGCCACCGGGAGAACTCGCTCTTCCTCTGCCAGGCCAACGCCGCCGTCTTTCCCCTGGACCTCCCCGCCGATCCCATCCAGGTGGACATCTCGGACGGGCGACTTTATCTGCTGGCGGACGGTGATCTGTTCGGGATCGATCTGGGCGCCATGGACGAGGCCCGGAAAAACAAAGAAAACACAGCGCCCGCCTTCGAGAACCTGACGCCGCCGGGGCGTAAGGTCGATCGCTACACCATCCGGGAGTTGGTCTATCTCACCGTGGAGCCTGAGAGCGGCGATCTGCTGCTCCTGGACAAGAGCAACGACATCTACCGCTATGCGCCAGAGGGCGAGACGGGGGAGTGGCGCATGGAGTTCGCGGCCGCGCCCATTCCGGGCCAGTATCCCGACCCCCAGTACCTGGCCCTGCAATCGGTGGACCGCGATCTCTATGTCCTGGACGCGGACCTGAGCCGGGTCTGGCGTTTCTCGCCGGGCGATGCGCTGCCTAAAACCGACCTGAGCACCGGGCGTCTGCTCACCGCCATGGACATGGTCTTCCCGCCCGCGGGCGCGGAGGACGACACCCTGATCGCGCTCAACCGGAGCGGTCACCTGCTCAAATTCATCCATGGCCGTCCGGTGCTTGGCTTTGGCGAGGAGGCGGACCTGGGCGATGACGGCTGGCCGGCCCAGGTCTTCGCGCTCGGCAACTCCATCGTGGTGGCGGATGGCCAGAGCCGGAGCCTGTTGGGGGTCGATCTGGACAGCGGCCATGTGACGTGGACCGTCGGCCTGCGCTTCGCCGACATGCAACGCCTGCGCAACGCGGCCATCCACCAAGGAACGCTCTACGCGCTGGCCGGGCCGAATCTCTACGTGGCCGATCTGAACCAGGATGGTCTGGATGAAAACGGAAACATCGCCTGCCCGCCCGTGACCTATGACGACACCTATTATTTCGACGGCCAGGACGTGCAGGCCCTGATGCCCGACTACAAGCTGCCCTTCCCCGGCGCGGAGCTGCCGCCGCGTCCCCGCTCCTACCCGGGTGCGCGACGGCTCTACCGTTACGGCATGCACCAGGGCGTGGACCTCTACAGTTCGGATGTGGCCGGGCTGGGCATTGGCTCGCATATTCTCGCCATCGCTGATGGGACCGTCATCCGCGCGGACACTGATTACGTGGAGATGACGCCGGCCGAGTTCGAAGCCGTCATGAGGCGCACCGAGGAGGAGCATCGCACCCCGCCAGATCTGACCGACAAGCTGCGCGGCCAACAGGTTCACGTGCAGCATGAGAACGGCGTCCAAAGCTGGTACGCCCATCTGAGCGGCATTCCCGCCGGCATCGTCGCGGGGGAGACGGTCGAACAGGGCGATCCGGTGGGCTATGTGGGGGTGTCGGGCACCAGTTCGGGCGCTTACGGCATGAGCGACGGCGCGCATCTGCACTTCGAAGTCTGGATCAATGGCCGCTACCTGGGCCAGGGCCTCTCCATTTACGAGACCATGCGCCTGTGGCGGGCGGTCTTCGAGCCATAAGATGGAACGCGGATGACGCGGATTGAGCAGATTTGCATGGATCAATCGTTTCGAAAAAAAATCCATGCAAATCCGCTCAATCCGCCAAATTCGCGTTCTATTGGACCCTGTCTGACTCGTCACCTGTGATGAAGGGATCGCCATGAAAATCGTGTTGCTGGGCACGGGCACGCCTAACGCCGAGCCGGATCGGGCCGGCTCTTCGCTGGCCATTATTGTCAACAATCAACCCTATCTGGTGGACATGGGGCCGGGGATCGTGCGCCGGGCCAACGCCGCCTATCAGGCCGGGATCGAGGCCCTGGCCATGCCCAACCTGACCACAGCCTTCCTCACCCACCTGCACACGGACCACACCCTGGGCTATGCGGACCTGATCTTCACGCCCTGGGTGCTGGAGCGCCATGCGCCGCTGACGGTCTACGGGCCGCGGGGACTGAAGGCCATGACCCGCCACCTGCTGGCCGCGTACCAGGCCGACGTCCGGGAGCGGATCGCCGGCCTGGAGCCGGCCAATCCCGGCGGTTTCCAGGTGATGGTGCGCGAGGTGACGCCGGGGCTGGTTCACCGGGACGAGAACGTGACGGTGCGCGCGTTTGCGGTTCGCCACGGCTCCTGGCCGGCGTATGGCTACCGTTTCGAGAGCGCCGACCGCACCGTGGTCGTCTCCGGCGACACCGCGCCCACGGAGGAACTGGTCGATCACTACGCCGGCTGCGACGTGCTGATCCACGAGGTTTACTCGACTGCGGGCTTCGCCGGCCGGCCGCTCACCTGGCAGCGCTATCACGCCAGCGTCCACACCTCCAGCGCCGAACTGGCCGCCATCGCCCAAGTCGTGCAGCCGGGCCTGCTGGTGCTAGTGCATCAACTCACCTGGGGCGTGGGCGGGGAGGCGCTGATCGCCGAGATCCGGGCCGCGGGGTACCATGGAGCCGTCCTGTCAGGATGCGATTTGGATGTGATCTAAATTGACATTGGATTGAAATCACGAGTTTCTTTGACCACCGCATTCCGGGAATGGGACAGGAATGCTAGGGTAACCGAAGTTGTTGCGTCCCATTCCCGGAATGCAGACCTTGTAATTTCGTCGAGATTTCAGTTTAATCCATGCTCACGGCTGTCACAGCGTGTACATGAGCTGTTCAACCTGGAGGAGCAATCCGATGACGGTGCAAAACAGCATTCAACAAGGCACGCAGTGCGTCTGGTATGGTGAAGAAAAATACCTCATGCAGGGGGCAACGCAGACGCCCGTCGTTCATAGCGTCGCCTATGGCTACGACAATGTCGATGAGTGGATGGCGGTGGCGCTCGGCCAACAGGAGGGCCACATCTATAGCCGCAACACCAACCCGACGGTGCATGTCTTCGAAGAGAAAGTGCGGCTGCTGGAAGGGGCGGAAGCGGCGACCAGCGCCTCGACCGGCATGGGGATCATCAGCAGCACCCTCTTTGCCCTGTTATCGCCCGGCGCGCGCGTCGTGTCGATCAAGGACACATACGGCGGCACAAACGTCATTTTCAGCGAATTTCTGCCCCGCTTCAATGTCCGCGTCACCTTGTGCGACACAACCGATCATGACCAGATAGAAGCGGAGATCGCCAAAGGATGCGATGTCGTCTATCTGGAAAGCCCAACCAACCCGACGACCAAAGTCATGGACATCGCCCGCCTGGCGGCCGCAGCCAAAACGGTGAGGGCGACTGTCATCGTCGACAACACCTTTGCGACGCCAATCAACCAGAATCCGCTGCGCCTGGGCGCGGACCTGACGCTGCATAGCGCCACCAAGTTTCTGGGGGGCCATGCGGATGCATTGGGGGGCGTTGTCTGTGGCCGGAAGGCGCTGATCGATCAGATCTATCATTATCGGGAGATCAACGGCGCGACCTTGCACCCGATGGCGGCTTATCTGTTGCTGCGTGGCATGAAAACACTCGAATTGCGCGTTCGCCGGCAGAATGAGAGCGCCCTGCAAATTGCCCGCTATTTGGAAGCGCACCTGGCGATTGAGCATGTTTTCTATCCGGGCCTGACATCGCATGGCGGACATGAGATCGCCAAAAGACAGATGCGGGGTTTCGGAGGCGTCTTGAGTTTTATGTTGAAAGAAAACAGCTTCGATGCAGTGCGTCGCTTTCTGCCCAAGCTGCGTTTCGCCCATCGTGCGGCGAATCTGGGCGCAGTCGAAACGGTTGTAGGCCCGCCCGCGACCACAAGCCACGTCGAGTGCAGCGCCGCAGAACGGGCGGCCATGGGCATCCCGGAGAGCCTTATCCGCTATTCGACCGGGATTGAAAACACAGCTGACCTGATCGCAGATTTGGATCAGGCCCTCCGGCCATCCTGATTGACCTAGAAAAATTTAGCTTGCACTTGAAAGGACCACCCCATGAGCGAGAAAGCATTCCAGGACTACTATCCCGATGACTACAGCTACTGCTACGGCTGTGGACGGCTGAACCCGGCCGGGCTGCACATCAAGACCTACTGGGATGGCGACGAGACCATCAGCCGCTTTACCCCCCGGCCGGAGCACATGGCCGTCCCCGGCTTCGTCTACGGCGGCCTGATCGCGTCGCTGATCGACTGCAACGGCACGGGCGCGGCCGCGGCCGCCATCTACCGGGCCGAGGGCCGTCCGCTGGATAGCCTGCCTGCCGTGCGCTGCGTCACCGCGTCTCTGCACGTGGACTATCTGAAGCCCACACCCCTGGGGCCGGAGTTGGAAATCCGCGGCCGCATTAGCGAGGTCAAGGGGCGCAAAGTCACGGTGGATATCACGGTTTCCGCCGATGGCGTAGTCACGGCCACGGGGCGGGTAGTGGCGGTGCAGATTCCGGAAAATTTTGTGATGGCGGAGAAAAAAATTGAGAATTGAAGATTGGAAATCAGAGATTGGAGGGAATCGGGACATGGGGATGTTGAGATTGGATGAGGTGGGCGCGCTGCTGGAGGCGACGCCGGCCATGTTACGGATACAGTTGAGTCGTCTGGATGATCGGGTGTTGTGCTGGCGGCCGGCGCCTGGGGAGTGGTGCATCAAAGAGGTCATCGGCCATCTGATCGAGACCGATCGGATAGCGTTCTGGGGCCGTATCAGGCAAATGCGGGAGGAAGATCATCCGACCCTGGAAGGCATGGACGTAAACGCCGTGGCCGCGGCCCGCGGGGATGACGAATGGCCGATCAATGACCTGCTGACCGATCTGGGCGCGCTGCGGGCCCAGATCGGCCCCATGGTGGCGGGGCTGAGTCCAGAAGACCTGGCGCGCAAGGGACGCTATCCCAAGCTGGGCGGCGACCTGAGCGTCCAGGACCTGGTCTACGAGTGGCCGTTCCACGACGCCAACCACATCAAGCAAATTCAGGACATCCTCCAGGCCTGGGCGCTGCCGGGCATGGGCGAGTTGATGCGCGCGGCCGTGGCCGATTAAGCGAAGTCGTTGCAAAGGAGCAGGAGATGCGGTTTGGCGCCCACTGCTATATTTTCACCGATGGTTGGACGGATTCGGACCTGCCGCTGTTGGAGAAGGCCAGGGAACTGGGGCTGGATACGTTCGAGTTGGTGGTGGGGGATGATGTCGTCTACTCACCCCGGCTGACCCGCCAGTTCGCCGAATCCCTGGGTCTCTCCCTGCTCATCGGTCCCGGCGGCCACTGGCCCATGCACTGCGACCTGTCGGCCGATGACCCGACGGACCGGGCAACGGGGCTGGCCTGGCACCAGCGGCAGGTGGACGTGGCCGCGGAGCTGGGCGCAGAGGCCTACGCCGGCGCGCTCTACGGCCACCCGGGCGTGGTCAAACGCCGCCGCCCGCCTGCGGATGAGTTCCCGCGCACGGCGGAGGGACTCCACGCCCTGGCCGAGTATGCAGCCCGGCGCGGCGTAGCCATCGTGCTGGAGCCTATGAGCCACTTCCGCACCCATCTGATCAACACCCCGCCCCAGTTGATGACGCTGATCGACCAGGCCGACCACCCCAACCTCTACGCGCTCCTGGACACCTATCACCTGGTGACCGAGGTGCGAGACTATGGCGAGGCCATCCGCACCGCGGCTCCCCGGCTGTGGGGGATCCACGCCTGCGAAAACGATCGCGGCGTTCCCGGCGGCGGACTGGTTCCCTGGAACGCAGTCTTCGCCGCCCTGGCCGAGGTCGGCTTCGATGGCTATATAGGCATGGAAACCTACAACTCATCCGTCGACGACTTCGCCTATTCACGGGGCATGTTCCACAACGTTTGCCCGGACGGCGAGGCCTTCGTGCGTCGAGGGCTATCATTTTTGCAAACCATGGGCCAGCGCCACGGATTGGGGGACTGATGAACGTTATCCAGATACGGGAAATTTTTGACCGAGAACAGCGCCGGGACGTGGTCTACGCCGACGCCACGCGCCAGGCGCTGCCCCGGGTCGTGCGCCACACGCCCCTCTACGGCGGGCCGGGGTTCGTCATCCACACAACGCTGGACGAGGAGAACGCTGACGCCGAAATCGCGGCTCAGCTCGCCTTTTTCAGTGACCGGAAGATCGCCTTCGAGTGGAAGGCGTACGACTACGACCAGCCGCCCGACCTGCGCCAACGGCTGGCCCGCCATGGGTTACAGGCGGACGACCGGGAGGCCGTCATGGTGCTCGATTTGAACGATCACCCTGGGTTGTTGGCGCAACCGATCGAGCGCGACATCCGGCGCGTGATCGATGCTGCGGGCGTCGAGCGCATGATCGGCGTCGAGGAGGCGGTGTGGGAGCAGGATCGCAGCCAGTTGGGGGCGCGTCTCGCCCGCGACCTGGAAGAGACGCCGGATGAGATAAGGGCCTATCTGGCCTATGTGGATGGCGAAGCCGCGGCCACGGCCTGGATCTATTTCCATGCCGGCAGCCAGTTCGCCAGTCTCTGGGGCGGTTCGACCCTGGCCCGTTTTCGCAAACAGGGTCTCTATTCAGCGCTGCTGGCCGTACGCGCCAGAGAGGCCCGCGCCCGAGGCGCTCGTTTTCTAACGGTCGACGCCAGCCCCATGAGCGAGCCGATTCTGGCCAAACACGGGTTCATCACCATCGCCAACGCCTGGGGGTATATGTGGGAGCCCAGCCAGCCAGAGGATCGCAGCGAGACATCAACGATTCACCCGAAAGGCATGTGTTCAGACAGGCTTTGATGGAATGCGGATTTTACCGGACGAAACCGCGTCTACGAAGGATCGACGATGAGAACAGCCCGCATGCCATCATCGTAGTGTTGGCCTTGCTCCTGGAAGCAACCGAACTCCCAACGCCCAACTTTGTCTTCCGGCACAGTAAAGGTGAGCACGGTCGCCTGCTCCTGCGGGATCATGAGGGGATCGATCATCACCATCAGGCCGCCGTGCCCCTCCCCCGTGGCCGCCCGGCTGATCGGTCCAAAGCGACTGACATCTTCTGCACCATGGCCAGCCTCCCCTTCCCCGTGGCCTTCCTCGCTTTGCTGAGCCGCGTCCATGCCGCCTTCGCCCTGCTGGGCCATGTCCATGCCGCCTTCACCCTGCTGGGCCATGTCCGTGCCGCCCTCGCCCTGCTGAGACATGTCCATGCCGCCCATGTCCATTTCCATGCCCGGCAACCCCATGATCATGCCGGGACCTTCCGCCTGAATGTCCTCGATGCCGGCGAAGAAATCCTCTTC
>JAJRVT010000243.1 GCA_024277175.1 Chloroflexota bacterium
ATCTTTGTCCATATTCTCATGACCTACACCGATTTCGGGCGGGCGATCTACGCCATCGGCGGCAATGACGTCGCGGCCCGTCTCGCCGGCATCAACCTGACACGGGTGCGCATGACCATGTACATGTTATCGGGCGGCATCGCCGGGCTGGCCGGCGTTCTGCTCGCCTCCCGGACCACATCGGGCAACCCGATCAACGGCGTCGGATTGGAACTGCAGGCCATCACCGCCGTCTTTCTTGGCGGGGCAGCCACGACCGGCGGCACAGGCACCATCTTCGGCACCTTTCTGGCTGTTATCCTGGTCGGCGTCCTCAACAACGGCATGAACCTGCTCGGGTTCAACACCTTCATTCAGCGCGTCGCCCTGGGTATGCTACTCGTCGCCGCCGTGGCCGTCGCCCAATGGCGCCAGGCGCGGGCGGAACGCGTCCGGACGCGCATCGCTGCCCAAGAATAGATCGGCGACACGGAGAGCGAGGATTGACATGCGCGCGGTCTGCCATTTCAAAAGGACCACATACGGAGGTTTCCCGGCGCTCCACCTGTCCAATGATGTGATCGAACTGGTGTTGTTGCCTACTATCGGGGGCAAGATCATATCGATCCGCCACCTGCCATCGGCGCGCGAATGGCTGTCCACAAATCCACACCTACCTCTACGCAAGCCCCGCTATGACGCTTCATTCGTCGAAACCTATGACAGCGGCGGGCTGGATGAGTGTTTTCCGGCCGTGGCTGGGGGCATGCACCCCACCGCGCCATGGCGCGGGATCGTTATCCCCGATCACGGCGAACTCTGGTCCCAGCCGTGGACGGTCGAGCGTATCGAATCATCGTCAGCCCGGGTGGCGTTGAAAATGGCCTGCCATGGCGTACGCTTTCCCTACCGCTTCGAACGCACGCTGACGCTCTCCGCCGGCGCCCCCGTCATCACATTTGACTATCAGGTCACGAACCTGACCACGGCCGACATGCCCTTCGTCTGGAGTCTCCACCCGATTCTGCGCATCGAAACGGGCATGCGCCTCACCTTGCCCCGTGGCGTCACGACGGTGCGCATTGATTCTGCGACCAGCGACGTTTTCGGTGAAACCGGAACCGAACTGCCGTGGCCTGTTGTGGTGGAGGGCGTTGATCTGTCGCGCGTGCCCGCCGCCGAATTTGGGCAGGCGGTGAAATTCTACACACCGCCGCTGGCAGGCGGTCAACCGCTGGAGACCTCGCTGCGCACTACAGATGGTCAACACGGGCTGACATTCCGCTTCCACCCCGATGAGATCACCCACGTCGGCCTCTGGCTGAACTATGGCGGCTGGTCAGGCTGCGACTCCGCCCCCTATTTCAATCTTGGCCTGGAGCCATGTATCGGCGGAGCGGATGATCTGGAGACCGCGCACCGTCGCAACGAGTTTGCATTACTTGAAGCCAAACAGACACGCCATTGGTCAATGGAGGCAATTATCAATTGATGAAAATTCCTCTCTTCGACACGACATCGATTCACGCCGAAGAGGCCGTGATGGAAGCCACCTCATGACATCAGGAGCAAATTTTTCATGAAGCTCGATCACGTCAAGGCCTGGGCGGAGCCGGTCGTCATTCCCACGTACCGGATCGGTAAGCCGGACAAGAACCCCATGTTCCTCGAAAAACGCGTCTACCAGGGAAGCAGCGGCGTCGTCTATCCACATCCAGTCATCGACCGGGTCTTCGATGAAAAGGTCGATAAGGAATACACCGCCGTTTACCTGGAGAATCGTTATCTGAAGATTATGGTCCTGCCCGAAATCGGCGGTCGGTTGCAGATGGCCCTGGACAAGACCAACGACTACCACTTCGTCTACTACAATCGGGTCATCAAACCGGCGCTGGTGGGGCTGGCCGGGCCGTGGATATCCGGCGGCATCGAGTTCAACTGGCCACAACACCACCGGCCCAGCACCTTCGATCCGGTCGATTGGCGGATCGAGGAACATGCCGACGGCTCCAAGACCGTCTGGTGCGCCGAGATCGAGCGCATGTTTCGCACCAAGGGCATGCACGGCTTCACTCTCCACCCGGACCGGGCTTATCTGGAAGTCAATGTGCAACTTTACAACCGCACCGCCGAGCCGCAGACCTTCCTGTGGTGGGCGAACCCGGCCGTCGCCGTCAACGATGACTACCAGTCCGTCTTCCCGCCGGATGTCCACGCGGTCATGGACCACGGCAAGCGCGACGTCTCCGATTTTCCCATCGCCACCGGCGTCTATTACAAAATGGACTACGCGCCCGGCACGGACATCAGCCGCTATAAAAACATCCCTGTGCCCACCTCGTACATGGCCTATCACTCTGATTTCGACTTTGTCGGCTGCTACGATCATGGCGTGGCCGCGGGCATGATGCACGTGGCCAACCACCATATCGTCCCCGGGAAAAAACAGTGGACCTGGGGCAATGGCGACTTTGGCCAGGCCTGGGATCGACAGCTCACCGACGAGGACGGTCCCTATATCGAACTGATGTGTGGCGCGTACACGGACAATCAGCCCGACTTCTCCTGGATTCAGCCGGGTGAGGAGAAGCGCTTCACCCAGATTTTCATGCCCTACAAGCAAATCGGCCCGGCGAAGAACGCGTCGCGTGAAGCGGTGGTGAACCTGGAAATCGAGGGCGATCAGGCCAGCATCGGCGTCTACATCACCCGCCCGCGCACCGTCCGGGTTCTGTTGTTGCTCGACGGACGCACCCTATACGAAGAAGAGACGACTTTGACGCCCGCCGACGCGTTCATGAAAAGCCTGTCTCTCCCCCATGGAACGCGCCCGCAATCGCTGACCTTGCGCGTGATGGACGGCGCGACGGAGCTGATCTCATTCACGCCGCTGCCAGAGGAAACGCCAACGATCCCCGCACCGGCTACGGCTGCGCTGCCGCCGGAAGAGATCGCCAGCAATGAAGAACTGTTCCTCAATGGCCTGCACCTGGAGCAGTATCGCCACGCAACCTTCGCCCCGGAACCATATTACGAGGAAGCCCTACGTCGCGATCCTGACGATAGCCGCGCGAACAACGCGCTGGGTCTGCTGCTCTATCGCCGCGGCAAATTCGCCGCGGCCGAACCCTACTTCCGCCGGGCCATCGAGCGGCTGACTATGCGCAATCCAAACCCCTACGATGGCGAACCGCACTATAACCTAGGGCTGTCGCTGAAGATGCAGGGCCGCCATCAGGAAGCGTTCGACGCCTTCTACAAGGCTGTGTGGAACGCCGCCTGGCAGGACGCCGCCTATTTCGAACTGGCCCGGCTCGCCGCGCTCGCCGGCCGGTCGGACGAGGCGCTGGGGCTGGCGGACCGCGCGTTGGCCGGCAATGGCCGCCATCACAAAGCCCGCCATTTGAAGACGGCCTTGCTGCGTCGCCTTGGCCAGACCGAAGCCGCGCTGGCGATCACGGATGAGGCGCTGACGCTGGACAGCATGGAGTACGGAGCGCTCTGGGAGCGCCACCTGCTCATCGACGATCCCGCATTCTCCCTCTTCCTCCGCCAGGATGCGGACACCATCATCGAACTGGCGCTGGACTACGCACATGCCGGATTCTTCACGGACGCGGCCACGCTGTTGACTGGCGTTCCCGATGACAACTCGATGGTGCACTATACACTAGGATGGGTCTACTTGCAGGCAGACGAGACGGAGCAGGCGCTGGCTGCGTTTCAGCAGGCGGCCACCCGCTCCCCCGATTACTGCTTCCCCAACCGGCTGGAGGATGTGCTCTCGCTGACCGCGGCCATGCGGTTCAACCCGACCGATCCTCGCGCGCCCTACTACCTGGGCAACTTCTGGTATGCGCACCGCCGCTATGACGAAGCCATCGACTGTTGGGAGCAGTCGCGCGCGCTGGACGAGCAATTTCCCACGGTGCATCGCAATCTGGGGACGGCCTATTACAACAAACGCAACGATCCCCGGTGCGCCCTGGAGAGTCTGGAAAAGGCCTTCACCTTGAATCCGCACGACGCCCGCGTGCTCTTCGAACTCGACCAACTGTACAAGCAACTCAACCGTCCGCCGGTAGAACGGCTGGCCTTCCTCGAAGAACATGAGGCGCAGGTCAATCAGCGCGATGATCTGACCGTGGAACGCATCACGCTGCTCAATTTACTCCTGCGACCGGACGACGCCTACGCCCTGCTCTCCAGCCGGACCTTCCACCCCTGGGAAGGTGGCGAAGGAAAGGTGACCGGCCAGTATGTGATCAGCCTGATCGAGATGGCCCGACGCCTGATTTTACAGGGCCGCCATGCAGACGCCATTCCACTGCTGGAACAGGCCCAGGTCTATCCCCATAACCTGGGTGAGGGCAAACTGTACGGTGCACAGGAGAATAACATTTTCTACTATCTGGGGTGCGCTTTCGAAGGCCTCGGAGAGGATGAACGCGCCCAGGGGTATTTCACAAAGGCCGCCACCGGGCTAAGTGAACCGACCTCTGCCATGTACTACAACGATCAACCACCGGATATGATCTTCTACCAAGGGCTGGCCCGTCAGAGACTGGGATGGATGGAGGCGGCTCGGGCGATTTTTCAGAAATTAGTGGATTATGGCCAGACGCACATGGATGACGATGTCCACATCGACTATTTTGCAGTCTCATTGCCCAACATGCTGGTCTTCGACGAAGACCTGAACCGGCGCAACCAAATTCATTGCCACTACATGATCGCGCTGGGGTATACTGGATTGGGTGAGAACAAACTGGCCGCCAACCATTACACTGAACTCCTGGCGATGGATATCGGCCATCTAGGCGCGACCCTGCACAGCCAATGGCTCAATCCGGATCGATACCAGGCAGAGGCGCTCGTCAGAAATGAACACAGGCCGCTTTAGCGCAGTTAGCGGCGAGATTGCACTAGGCGCTTCCCGAAAATTAACGTCCCCGGCACGGACCACGAATTTCGACGTCGACCAGAGGGCGCCTGGTCCGTGCCGGGGACGTTACGGATATTCATTTTCTTCCTGGAGCGGCCTAAAGCGCATACTACGAGCTGTCTATGAACTTTCACTAGATTGGATGAGTAGCCGCACCGGCCAGACCTGATCCGCCATACGCAAAACTGAACTCCACAGGCTGTGAGGAATGATATGAAACCACGAGACCGCGTTGAGCGTGCGCTCAACCACGAAGAGCCGGACCGCTGTCCCATGCAGATCAGCTTCACGCCCGAGTTTGCGGAGCGGTTGCGGGCGGATATGAGGCTGACGGCTCAGGATGTCCATAACCCCCACGGCGGCGGCAACACCTATGAATTGGAACGCAGGCTGGATCAAGACCTGTTGTTGACTTCGGTGGGCTGGGCGAACTCCTATTATATGGACGATAAGCCCTATGTCGACGAGTGGGGCGTGGGCTGGGATCTACAGCCCTATGAAACGCCCTTTGGCGTCGGCCACTACACTGAAATGGTCCACCATCCCCTGGCCGACGACGACGCCATCAGCAGCTACCAGCCCCCGGACCCAAACCGTCCTCAACTGTACAAAGACTCGGCATGGATGATCGAGGAATTCAAGGATGACTACTGGATTGTGGGCGTCACCGTGACCACAATCCTGGAGACGGCCTGGGCGCTGCGCGGTTTGGAGCAGATGTTGGTCGATATGCTCCTCGATCCGGACCTCACCAACCATCTGCTCGACATTCCCTACCACTATCACCTAACCGCGGCCAGAAAACTGGTCGAACTGGGCGTCGATATGATCTGGACCGGCGACGATATCGGCTCCCAGCGCTCCATGCTCATCGCCCCCAAGACATGGCGAAAATTTCTCAAGCCGAGGATGGCGAACTTCATCGAAGAGTTGAAGGCCATCAACCCGAATGTGAAGATCGCCTACCATTCAGACGGAGATATCACGCCCGTGATTGAGGACCTGATCGAAATCGGCGTCGATGTGCTCAACCCCATACAGCCGGCCAGCATGGACCCGGCCGAGATCAAGCGAACCTACGGCGACCGCCTCTCTTTCTGGGGGACCATCGACGAACAGCACACCTTGCCATTCGGTGCGGCGGCGGATGTCCGCGCTGAAGTGCTGGAGCGCCTGCGTACGGTCGGCCAGGGGGGCGGGTTGATCCTAGCGCCCACCCACCATGTGCAACTGGATACGCCGCTGGAAAATTTCTGGGCCATGGTTGAAACCATTCGCAATACGCCGTATGCAACGCTGAAATAGGAGGTGCGCAGATGAGCAGCCAGACGCAGGAGCGGTGGTCAGTCGAGATCGCCGGCATGCCCCATTTCGATCAGGCCATGGACCGCATCTACGCCTGGTTCGAAGGGGAGATCATCGACCGGCCGCCGGTCCGTTTCAGCGCCCACAACGCCTTTGTGGAGCAACAAAAAGGCCATCTGGCCGGCATGAACGCGGAAGAACGCAAGGCCCTCTGGTTCGACGTCGAGTATCAACTGGACATGTTCGAGCGCTCCATTGAAGGGCGGGTGTGGCATGGGGAAACCTTCCCCGTCTTTTCCCCCAATCTGGGGCCGGACGTCTACGCGGCATTCTACGCCGGGGATCTGATCTTCGGCGAGGTGACCTCATGGATAGCGCCTGCACTCAAAGATTGGGATGACATGGACGCGCTCAGGCTGGATATGGACAACGTCTATTTTCGAAAAATCGACGAATTGACCATGCAGGCGTTGGAGCGCTGTCCGGGCAAATATCTGGTCGGGTATACAGACCTGCATCCGGGACTGGACTGTTGCGTCGGCTGGCGCGGTCCCCAGCAGTTCTGTCTTGATATGTACGACAGCCCGGAGAACGTGCACCGACTGGCGGATCTGGCCATCTCCGGTTTCGAAACCGTCTATGACCACTATGACGACATTCTCAAAGCCCACGGTCAGCTATCGGTGAATTGGATGGGCATTCCCACCTTTGGCCGCATGCACGTTCCCAGTTGTGACTTCTCTTCATTGATCTCACCGGCCATGTTCGAGGAATTTGGGTTGCCGATTTTACAGCGAGAAGTCAAGACCATGACCCACAACATCTTTCACATCGATGGCAAAGGCGTGGCCCGCCATCGCGATGCCATCCTGAGCGTGCCGGAGGTTCATGCGATCCAGTGGGTGCAGGGCATGGGCCACGATCTGCCGATCATGCAGTGGGTTCCGCTGATCAAAGAAATTCAGGCCAGAGCGCCCATCATTATAGACCTCAACAAGGCGGAACTGGATGACTTCATGGAAGCTATGGAGCCGGAGGGCGTCTTTTTGTGGATCGCCACGGAATCGGAGGAAGAGGAACTGGAGCTGCTGGATCGCATTGCAAAATGGTGATGTGCGCAAGGCGACTATTCGCGAATACTCGATGGAGAAAGAAGGTGAAGAGATCATGGAAGAGCTACTCGACGGCCTGTATACAGCAGTCTTGAACGGCGACGCATCAGGAGCGGTGGAGAATGTGACTGCCGCCCTGAATGCCGGCGCAGCGCCGGAGGCCATTCTCCAGGAGAGCATGATCCCGGCTATGATGGAGGTGGGACGTCTCTTCGAACTGGGCGAAGCGTTTGTGCCGGAGATGCTGATAGCGGCCCGCGCCATGCAGTCCGGCCTGCAAATATTGCGCCCACATCTCATCGCCGCCGACGTGGAGCCGGTGGGCAAGGTCGTGCTCGGCACAGTCTCCGGCGACATGCACGACATCGGCAAAAATCTGGTGGGGATGATGCTGGAAGGCGCTGGCTACGCCACCGTCGACCTTGGTGTGAATGTCTCGCCCCAGGCCTTTGTGGACGCCGTGGAAAAGGAAGGAGATGTCGATCTCGTCTGTATGTCTGCGCTGCTGACCACCACCATGCCGCAGATGCGAGCCACCATTGACGCCTTCAAACACGCCGAAATCTATGATGATGTGAAGATCATGGTCGGCGGAGCGCCAGTCACACCGGAGTTCGCCGAGGCCATCGGAGCCCACGGCAGCGCAGACGATGCCGGCCAGGCGGTCAAAGTCGCCCAAAGGCTGACCGGCCTGGCGGCCTGAGGGTGACAAGATGACAAGGTGAGGGGGTGACCGTCATCCTGTCATCTTGTCACCCTGTCATTTCCAAACCACCCGATCTCCAACCAATCCGCAGCCAGTTCCTCTGCCGAGGCTTCGCCGGCCAGCAGGCGCGCCAGATCCTCCCGTGGGAAGAAGCCGCGTTCATCCAGGCGAATTGCGCGTCCGTTGCTGAACGCCGACCGCAGGGGCGCCTGCATGGCCGGCGGCGTCTGGACCCAGTAGTCGATGGTTTCGATGACCGACGGCCGCGCCGGCAACGCACGCGCTTCGTCCACAGGCCGTGTCCGACTCAGATACATAAGCCATGCCCACACCGCGAGCGGCCGTTCGCTCCCGGCGCGAATGAAGCCGCCACGGACGTCAACCGGCGTCACATCGCGGCCCTCCAGCCCCGGCAAGGGGTGGATGATCAGGGGCGCGATCTGGACATGGTGCTCATAGTAGTTAGGCGGATCAATCCAGGAGGTGACCGTGCGCGGGTTCGACTGGTGGTTGAGCGCAAAATTGATGCGCGCCTGGGGATCCAAGCCGGTCACATCCGGCGCAATCCCCGCCTTCACCCAGCGAAGATGCCAGGCCAGGGCAGCGACGATAGCCTGTTCACCCAAGCGCACCCGGCATGACCTTGCGTCGGCAGCCAGGCACTGGCGCTCCAGCGCATAGGCGAACAGGCTGTCCTCACCCAGGTCCACGAACCCCCAGCGCAGATGTTTATTGCCCGGCGCGTTCAGGATCTTGACCAGATCCTGCTCCAGTTCCGCCCAGTCCGGCGGAGAGATGCCAGAGAGGCCGGCCGCTGCGTAGGCATCGGCATCGATCAGTAGCAGGGACGCCCTCTGGTAGAGGGGAGCCATCCACAGCCGATCCCGCCAGCGCGCGCCGTCCAGGGCCAGGGACGTCCAGTCATTGACGCGAAAATCGAGATCGGTGGCCGCAAAATCAGTCAAGTCCAATACCTGGCCGGCTGTGATCCAATCCACGTCAGGGGCGAGGAGCGCGCCATCCAGTTCGTCGATATCCGTCCAGGCCAATGCATCCGGAGGCGGCAGCGCTTCGATCTCGACCGTAATTCCCGGATGGTCGCCTTCGAATTCCCGAACGACGTCCTGGTAACCGGCCAGTTGAGCCGCCGGGACGCCAAAGCGGATGGTCGCGGGCGTCAGCAGCTCGGCCAGTCGTGCACGCAGGAGGTTTTGGAATGAAACCGACGGCGCACCTTCTCCATCGATGCCCAGGAGACGAGGCGACGGGACGCGCACATGACCAGGCGCGGCTGTGGTCCCATAGTCGGGCGCAATGGTCACGGTCACAGGCGGAACAGAGCCGCAGACGGACGCGCAAAGGTCGGCGATGGCGGCTTCGATGGATGCGCTCACCCCATCAGCCAGATCCTCATCCCGGGCGGACAGGAGCAACGTTCCCCAAGGCTGTTCCACAGTTAGTGTCTCGCCCCAGAAAGCCGGGTCCGTGGCCGTACGCCGCAGTGCGCCGCCCGCCCAGCGATAAAAGGCCATCCGAGTGACCAGACCGGCCTCAGGCTCGGCGGGGTCAAGACCAGAGAGCGTCACCCATACGTCCTGGCCGTGGCGTTCCAGGGAGAGCACAGTGCGGTCGGCGGCGTTGAAAGTCTGGTTGACCAGCTGTAGCTGAGCCGAGCGCCAAGCCGGGTCGTCCTCCTGGAGGGAAAAGAAGCGCTCGCCGTCGCCCGACCGCATCGCGTCTTGCTCCAGTTCGAGATAGGCGCGCACGGCTCCCCGCAGGCGCGGGTCAACCCGGGCGGAGAGCCACGTCAGCCCAACCCAGATTCCTCCAAGCAGCAAAAACGCGCTGGCAGCCAAAACAAGCCATCGACCCCATCGCTTCCTGGGCGCGGGCGGTTCGTCCCGGGCGGGAGGAGCGAAAGGGGATTCGTTTTCATCATGCGTCCAATCGAAGTCGATGCCCATGGCTCATTGCTCGCAGAGGGGGCCGGTCAGGAGTGCATCAGCATTATAGGGGACAAGGACGCGAACGGAAAGCGGTGAATAGGAGCGTTATTCAGACCAACCCAGATAGAACGCAGATGGCGAAGATACACACAGATTTTCACAGATTTTCACAGGTGCTTGGAGAGCGCATAAGCGAAGTCCGGGACATGAGAAAGAACGGTCAAGCGTCAGATGAAATCATGAATTTCGTTCATATCTGCCGGGGAGTTGCGAACACCCCGGCAGATGACGCGAATCACGACGTACGTTTTCCTACTCCCCGAAGCGCAGGATGCTCAGGCCCGTGAACTCGCGCCCGTCGCTCCGGGGCAGATGGCGGCCCAGTTCGGCTGGGATCAGGCCGTCCGGATCCGTGTACCAGTTGTGGGAATAAATCAGCCAGACTCGTCGCCGCCCGTCTATGAGTTCACGTAGACGGGGCAGATCGGCCGGCGCCATCTTGGGTTCGAGACGGCCACTGTCGAAGAGGTCCGAAGGAACGCCGTGCAGATCGCCGGCGGCGTCATAGCCGCGGTAGTAATAGTCGAAGGGGATCTGCACCCAGGTGGCGTTGAAGAGGATGAGGTCATCGGGCTCGACCTGCCCAGCCACGTAGGCCGCGGCCTGGTCCCAGCCCTCCTTTTCAAAGCCCGCGTAATAGGCCTGCACCCCAAGCGCGCCGCCCGCGACCAGGAGCAACGCCAGGATCGCCTGCACCCAGCGCGCGGCCCGGCCTGATATGGTCCTGTCGGCCCCCCGGCCCCCAATCCTGGGGGAGGCTGCGCCAGGCGATGGTTGGCTGGCAGGGCGCTCCCCCCAAGGTTGGGGGGCTGGGGGGGCCGACAGCACACCCGACCGATCTGTGCGATCAGCTGCGCCAGGCGATGGTTG
>JAJRVT010000244.1 GCA_024277175.1 Chloroflexota bacterium
TCTCCAGTAAGCGTATCCAGTTTGGTGAAATGAGGCAAGATGGACCTATCTACGAAGCAAGTTCGATTCATCTTCAGGTGCGGCTCGGCCTCTTCTTGCCTCATCTATAAGATACCAGGTGCGGCTTGCAGCCGCACGATCCCCATAAACACGGAATTGTGCGGTTTCAAACCGCACCTACAAAGCCGCGGGGCTTGCCCAAATCCGCGTGACGGGGTAGGATTCCTCTACATCGACAACACCCAACCCACCCATCACGACGATTGGAGCCTCGACATGTCAATCTTCGCCGCGTTCGACCGCAAGCAGACGATCACCCTGGCTGTGGCCGCGATCGCCACCATGGCCGCCGGTTTTCTGGATCTCACCCACGGCAACGAAGTGCTCGCCTTTGTCATCGCCGCGGTGGCCCTGGCCGCGCTGGCCGCGACCGTGGGTGAGGCCACCGAACACCTGGGCGGCCACCTGAGCGCGGGTGCGACCGGCGTTCTCCAGTCAGCCATCGGCAACCTGCCCGAACTCTTCGTCAGCATCTTTGCGCTGCGGGCCGGCCTGGTGACGGTGGTCCAGTCGTCCATCGTCGGCTCGGTGCTGACCAACAGCCTGCTGGTGCTGGGCCTGGCCTTCGTCCTGGGCAGTCGTCGTCATGGCGTGCTAAAATTCGATTCCATCCCCCCGCGCATGATCGCCACCCTGACCATGCTGGCGGTCTCTGCATTGGTGATTCCGACCCTGGCCTTCGAGTTGCACCTGCCGGCCGGCGGTCACGAGGACAAACTGGGCATCTTCACCGCCATTATCCTGCTTATCGTCTTCGTGGCCAGCGTGCCCTCCATTGTCAGAGGCGGGCCGGAGGCCGTGCCCGCGGAAGCCCACGCCAAGGAGCGCACCTGGCCCCTGGCGTTGACCATCGGCGTGCTCGTGGTGGCCGGCATCGGCGCTGCCTTCGTCTCTGAGTGGTTCGTGTCCGCGCTGGAGCCGACCATGGAGGCGCTCAACATTTCCGAGGCCTTCGCCGGCCTGGTGATCGTGGCCATCGCCGGCAACGCGGTGGAGAACGTGGTGGGCGTCCAACTGGCCCTGCGCAACAAAGCCGACCTGGCCGTGAGCGTGGTCCTGAACAGTTCTCTGCAAGTGCTGCTGGTTCTGACGCCGGTGCTGGTATTGTTGAGTTGGTTTGTGGCCGGCTCGGTCTTCACTCTGGTCATGCCGCCCCTGCTGGTGGTCGCCCTCTTCCTGGGCGCGCTCCTGGGCGCGGTCATCGTCTTCGATGGCCATGCCGACGGCGTGGAAGGCGTGGCCTTGATCGGTCTCTATGCTATCATCGCCGCGGCTTTCTGGTGGGGGTAGAGGAAGTTGAAATCAAGAACCGCGGATTACGCTGATTACGCGGATTTTCATTACATCCGCGTAATCAGCGTAATCCGCGGCTCCTTTTGAGAGGATGATATGACGGACTCAACCGAATCGCAGCCGACTTCGCTGGTCAAGTACGCCTGGCTCTCCATCGGCGCGGCCCTGGCCACTATCGTGTTGAAAACCGCCGCTTTCCTTATCACCGGTTCGGTGGGCCTGCTTTCCGACGCTCTGGAATCGGTGGTGAACCTGCTGGCCGCGCTGGTGGCGTTCTTCACCCTGCGCATCGTCGAACAGCCGCCGGACGAGGGGCACGAATTCGGCCATGACAAGGCCGGCTACTTCTCCAGCGGCATCGAGGGCACGCTGATCGTGGTCGCGGCCATCGGCATCGTCTACACTGGCGGACGGCGTTTGCTGGACCCCCAGCCCGTGGAGCAGGTCAGCCTCGGCCTGATCATCGCGCTGGCCGCCTCGGCCATCAACCTGGTGGTGGGGCAGATTCAGATCCGGGTGGGCAAGAAGCGCGACTCCATCACCTTGGAGGCCGACGGCCATCACCTCATGTCTGATGTGTGGACGTCGGTGGGGGTGGTGGTGGGCGTGGCCGCGGCCGCGATCACCGGCCTCGTCTGGCTGGACCCGCTGATCGCGATCCTGGTCGGCCTCAAGATCGGCTGGGAGGGGCTGCGCATCCTCTGGCGCTCGGCCAGCGGACTCATGGACACGGCCATCGCTCCTGAAGAGCGGGCGACCATTGAAGCTATCCTCGACCGCTGTGGCCAGGAGACGGGGCTGGAGTGGCACGCGCTGCGCACCCGCCAGTCGGGCGCGCGTCGCTTCGTCGGCGTCCACATCCTGGTGCCGGGCGATTGGTCGGTGCAACATTCTCACGAGCTGGCCAACCAGATCGAAGGTGAGATCGCCGACGCCATCCCCAACGCCTCCGTCATCACCCACGTGGAACCCCACGGCGACGTCACCGACGACACGCTGGCCGCGGTGCGGTAAAAGCAATAGACCGCGGATGACGCGGATTGGGCGGATCGACGCGGATTTTTCAAAAAATCCATGAAGATCCGCCTAATCCGCGTCATCCGCGGTCTATCAAACCATGACCGGCCGGCCGCTGCGGGCCGACTCATAGAGCGCGAGGATGGTGCGTAGGAATTCCCGGCTGAGGCTCAGAGGGACCACCGGATCCACACCGTCGAGCACGCACGCTTCCATGGCCTCCACCTCGCAAAGGTAAGGGCTGAGCGCGGGGAAGACGACGGTCTCTTCGCTTTCGTCGGCGCGGGTGATGACGATGCGGCTGTCATCGCCCTCCGAACCCGGCTTCCACGGCTCGTCGATCCAGACCATGGCCTGCTCGCCCACCACCTGCGCCCCCTGGCGGAAGGGCGTGCGGAACGCGGATTCGATCTGGGCGACCGCACCGTCTTCGAAGCGCATCTGCCCGGTGAAGATCACCTCTACATCGTTTTCCGCGGTTACCTGCTGGCCCCACACCTCCACGGGCGCGCGGCCGCCGGCCATGACGATGGCCAGGCTGTTGGGGTAGACGCCCACATCCCACAACGAACCGCCGCCCAGTTCCGGGAAGAGGCGGATGTTGCCGCCCTCGGGCAGGTAGTAGTTGAACCAACTGCTGATCTGGCGCAGCGGGCCTAGCTCGCCCGCGCGCACCATCTCCTGCACCGTTCGGGTCTGGGGATGGTGCAGATACATGAAGGCCTCAAAGATGGTGACGCCGTTGGCCTCGGCCGCGGCCTCCACCCGGTCCAGCTCCTCCAGGGTCAGCACGATGGGCTTTTCGCAGAGCACGTGTTTGCCCGCCTCCGCGGCGCGGATGGTCCACGCCGCGTGCAGGCTGTTGGGCAGCGGGTTGTAGATGACGTCGATCTCCGGGTCCGCGAGCAGGGCTTCGTAGCTGCCATAAGCTTTGGGGATGCCCCATTCGTCGGCGTAAGCCTGGGCGCGAGCCAGGTCGCGACTGGCCACGGCCGCCAGCTCGCTGCGCGGCCCCTGCCGGATCGGCCCGATCAGCGCTTCGTTGATCTTGGCGGTCGATAGCAATGCCCAGCGTAGATTGTCACTCATAAAAATCTCCTTTTTGGGATAGAACGCGGAAACGCCGGATTGGGCGGATCCTCGCGGATTTCTTTCTGCCTTTATCCGTGCAGATCCGCCCAATTTGCTCGATCCGCGTTCTATTCGTCTTCTCTCCGAAAAATTATCCGGTCCTTCGGAATTCACTCGCAATTCAATCCCGGAACATCAGGAACAGAATCAGCACATAGGCTTGTTATTGTGATGGCGCACAGTCAACCCCTTCGAATTCATCACAGAATCAGCACGGAAGTTGATCATGAACATGGAAGCCGTTCGCGCCTACTTGCTCGCCAAAGTCAATGCGGTTGAAAACGCGCCTTTTGGCTCTCAGACCCTGACTTATCGCATTGACGGTCAGGTCTTCGCCCTGATCACTCAGGGCGATTCGCCATTACGCCTCACCCTACGCTGTGACCCGGAGCGGGCCTTGCTCCTGCGCGGCATGTATCACGCGGTTCGGCCCGGCGTTTATATGAACAAGCGCCATTGGAACACGGTGACGCTGGACGGATCTATACCCACCGAGGCCATCATCGACATGATCGAAGAATCATACGCGTTGACTGTTCAAAACGTAGAGTATCATTGGTCGATGTGAGAAAACGGGCCAAATTTCTCCTGCAGGTAGGCCAAATATGGTTCCAGCTTCATTGGCCCGCCTACAACTCGTTCCAGCAACTCGCCGGCGGTGAACTTACTGCCGTGGCGGTAGATATGCTCACGCAGCCATGTATGCAGCGTGTCGAACTCGCCGGCCTCGATCTGATCGGGGATGTCGGGATGATCTTCCAGCGCGCGGGCGTAGAACTGGGATGCCATGATATTCCCCAGCGCATAGCCCTGGAAACCGCCGCCGATAAAATCGCCATACCAGTGCACATCCTGCAACACGCCGTCCCGGTCGTCAGGTGACGAAACGCCCAGATACTCGGCGTAGCGGGCGCGCCAAGCCTCGGCCAGGTCAGCCACAGCTAGCTTGCCCTCCAGCAGATCCAGTTCCAACTCGAAGCGGATGATGACGTGCAGGTTGTATGTCACTTCGTCGGCGTCGGTGCGGATGAGGGAGCGTTGCACCTTGTTGACGGCGCGATAGAAGTCCTCCTCATCCACATCGCCCAACTGCTCCGGGAAGGCGGCCTGGAGGGGACCATAGTAGCGCCGCCAGAAACGCCGCCCTCGGCCCACGATGTTCTCCCACAGACGGGATTGGCTTTCATGGACGCCGGAGGAGGTCCCCCCTGCCAGGGGCGTGGCCTCGAACGCAGGATTTACTCCTTGCTCGTAGAGGGCGTGGCCGCATTCGTGGAGGGTGCCGAAGAGGGCCTCGGCCAGATTCTCCTCGTCGATGCGGGTGGTGATGCGCACGTCGCCGATGGAGAAAGAGGTGGTGAAGGGGTGCGCGGACTGGTCCTGACGGCCGCGGTTGAAGTCATACCCGAACTGGCGGATCACATCCAGGCCGAAGTCCCATTGGGCCTGAGTCGGATAGTGGCGATGGAGAAAGCTGTCGTCCACCGGCTCCCGGGCGCAGATGGCCTCGACCATGGGCGTCAGCGCTTGGCGCAGGGCTGCGAAAATGGGGCGGATCTCGGCCACCGTCATACCGCCATCGCTGCGATCGATCAACGGGTCGGCGATGTGATCGTAGCCGGGGAAAAAATCAGCATAGCGGCGACTCAATTCCAGGGTTTTCTCCAACAGGGGGATCATGGTCGCGAAGTCATTGGCTGGCCGGGCGCGGGTCCAGGCGTCATAGGTTTCGGCGCCGTGGGCCGTCGCTTCGGCCATGAAATCGGCGGGAACCTGGGTCGCGCGCATATACTCGCGCCGGGTCACCCGGATCAGGTTAGCGTTGTCGTCATCGTAGGGCAACGCCTCGGCCTGGGGCGCGAGCTTGTCCAGCAGCCGGCCGATGGCGGGATCGGTGAAGGTCTCATGGGCCAGCCGGGCCAGGACGGCCATCTGGCGGCCTCGGGCCGGGACGCCGCCGGGCGGCATGTAGGTGGTCTGATCCCAGGCCAGCACTTCGTTGGCGTTTTGCAGATCGCTAGCCTCGGCCAGGCGCGTGCGCAAGTCCCCCAGCATGCGGTCGAATTCATCGGACATGAGTGCTCCTCACGTGGACGTGGTGGACGTCCGGGAGGATGGAGCGCCCGTTACCGTTGAGATTGAAAGGATACGGGTCTTATTATAGGTCAGGCGCGCCTGTGGTGACAAGGCCGTCTCTGTCCCCGGCGACCTGCGCGACCTGTCCGCCGGAATCTTCAGGACGCCGTGCTGCTGACATTCCATCTTCTTCGTCCGCAAGCCCCTAAATCTTTGCTCTTCCCCTGCGCTACAGGTATAATGCACGTCGAATTATGAAAATCAGGATGGGGCAGCGTTGGTCATTGTTGACGCTGGTAGTCTAGGAGAAAATTATGAGTGATAATGTAGAATCTACCATCATCGATCGGGAGGCGGAAGTAGAAACGGAAGCCGAGATCGTCGCCGAAGCGGAAGAGGCGGTTGAGGTGGAAGCCGAGATCGTCGCCGAGGTGGAAGAAGCGGTTGAGGCGGAAGCTGAGATCGTGGCCGAAGCGGAAGCAGAACTGGCCGCCGATGTCGAGGCCGTCGCCGAGGTGGAAGAGGCGGTTGAGGCGGAAGCTGAGATCGTGGCCGAAGCGGAAGCAGAACTGGCCGCCGATGTCGAAGCCGTCGCCGAGGCGGAAGAAGCGGTTGAGGCGGAAGCCGAGATCGTGGCCGAAGCGGAAGCAGAACTGGCCGCCGATGTCGAGGCCGTCGCCGAGGTGGAAGAGGCGGTTGAGGCGGAAGCCGAGATCGTGGCCGAAGCGGAAGCAGAACTGGCCGCCGATGTCGAGGCCGTCACCGAGGCGGAAGAAGCGGTTGAGGCGGAAGCTGAGATCGTGGCTGAAACGGAAGCCGTTGAGAGCGCGAAAACCGACGCCGAGGACAAGGGTGAGCACAAACGTGTGGTGCGCACCCTGGCCGTGGGACAGGCCGTGGAAGGCGTAGTTAAACGCACGACCGAATTTGGCGCTTTTGTGGACATCGGCGTTGGCCGGGATGGATTGATTCACATTTCCGAGTTGGACGTTCGCCGCGTGGGCAAGGTGACGGACGTGGTGAAAGACGGCCAGAAGATCACGGCATGGATCAAAAAGCTGGATCGGGCCCGCAACCGCATCAGCCTGACTTTGATTCCGCCGGGTACGAAAACCATTCGCGATCTGGCCAAGGGCGATCTTGTCGAGGGCGTCGTCACCCGCATTGTGCCTTATGGCGCTTTTGTGGACATCGGCGTCGGTCGCGATGCGCTGCTCCATGTGCGTGAAATGGCGGAAGGCTATGTGGCTAAGCCCCAGGATGTGGTTCAGGAAGGCGAGAAACTGGAAGCCCGCATCATCGAGGTGAGTCGTCGCCGCGGTCGCATCGATCTGAGCATCAAGGGCCTGCGTCCTGAACCGGAAGCGGAAAAGGCCGCCGTGGAAGTGGCCGAAGATGAGGTTGAAGTCGAAGATCCCTATGCCAACGTCGAAGTGCTCTCACCCATGGAACTGGCCTTTAAGAAAGCCATGTCCGAGGGTGCGGAGAA
>JAJRVT010000245.1 GCA_024277175.1 Chloroflexota bacterium
ACGGTTGGCCCGGGAACTCCACGACCGGGTGAGCCAGGATTTGGGCATCCTCAACATCAATCTGAATATCATCCGGCAGGCGTTGCCCGCTAACGTCGCCCCGCCCATCCACACCCGCCTGGATGACTCGCTGCTCCTTACTGAGCAGGTCGCCAAACAGGTTTATGACGTGATGGCCGAGCTCAGGTCGCCGGTTCTGGACGACTACGGCCTAGTGGCCGCGCTCAAATGGTATAGCGCCCATTTCGCCACCCGCACCGGCGTGGACGTCAAAGTGAACGGCGCCGAAGAGGACTCCCGGCTCTCTCCGGCGATCGAAAGCGCACTCTTCCGTATCGCGCAGGAAGCGTTGACCAACGTGGCCAAACACGCCCAGGCAAGCCAGGTGACCGTGACGATCGAACGGGAACTTGATCTGGTGCGTATGACAATCACCGACGACGGCATTGGGTTTGACCCGGATTCGCTGGCCTCGCCAGGCGATGGCCAGGGGTGGGGGTTGATTTCCATGGGTGAGCGGGCCGAGGCCATGCGTGGCCAGTGCACCATCCACACCCAGGTCAATCAGGGGTCCCAGGTGATCGTGGAGGTTCCGGTATGACGATTCGCGTGTTGTTGGCGGACGATCACGCGGTGCTGCGTGACGGCGTGCGTCTGTTGCTGGAGATGGACCCGGAGATCCAGGTGGTCGGCGACGCGGGGGACGGGCGCGAGGCGGTGCGCCAGGCCGCGGATCTGAAGCCGGACGTGGCCATTCTGGACATCATCATGCCCGAACTCAACGGCATCGAGGCCGCCCGCCAGATCGTCGCAGAAAATCCGGAAATCCATACCATCATCCTCTCCATGAACGCCAATTCCGAGCATATCTTTCGCGCGTTGCAGGCGGGGGTGAGCGGTTATCTCCTCAAGGCGTCGGCCGGCTCTGAGGTGGCCAAAGCGGTTCATACAGTCAACGCCGGCGGGCGTTATCTCAGCCACGCCATCTCCGACGCCGTTATCACGGAGTACATCGCCCAACGCGAGACCGCGGAAGGCGACAGCCGTTTACAGCGTCTAAGCCCCCGGGAGCGGGAGGTTTTGCAATTGGTCGTCGAAGGGCGCGCCAATGTGGAGATCGCCGAGCGGCTTTATATCGCCCCCGGCTCAGTCAAAACCTATCGCAAACGCATCATGCAGAAACTCGATATTCACGACGTGCCCGGCCTGGTCAAATTCGCCATTCGCCACGGAATCATCGCCCTGGAATAGGGCGCAACGCCCTTTGTCCCCTTTTTCACTCCTCTTTGTCCCCATTGGGGGACAGACATGCGGACGCGGCTGTACTATGCTGTCCCTGCTCTGCCGTTTACACTCCCGGCGCGATACAACCCAATCCATCATAAACGCCTTTTCCCGCCATGCACGGCGCAACGCCAGTTCCACATTGGCGGTCCATCTAGTCAGTTGTGATCTGTTGCTATGGAGCTACGATTAGAATCGGTTACCAAAGTTGTCGGCAAGCAGACGCATCTCTATGAGATGAGTTTAGACCTGCAAGCCGGATTGAACGTCCTCCTAGGCCCGACAACCGCGGGGAAGACTTCGTTGATGCGGCTGATGGCCGGCCTGGATCACCCTACGTCCGGGCGCATCCTGAAAGACGGCGAAGACGTGACCAAGACGTCAGTTAAAAAACGCAATATCGCCTTCGTCTACCAACAGTTCATCAATTACCCCAATCTCACTGTTTTTGAAAACATCGCCTCCCCCTTGCGCATTCGAGGCGGCCTCTCCAAAGCGGAACTCAAACAGCGCGTCCATGATGCAGCAGCGACGATGCAGATCGACGAACTGCTGGACCGCCTGCCCGAAGCCCTGTCTGGCGGCCAGCAGCAACGGACAGCCATCGCCCGGGCCCTGGTCAAGGAGACGGACCTGCTCTTCATGGATGAGCCGCTGGTCAATCTTGACTACAAGCTACGCGAAGAACTGCGCATCGAGATGCAGAATATCTTCGCCTCCCGGGATGCGATCGTCGTCTATTCAACCACGGAGCCAGTCGAAGCGCTCATGTTAGGCGGCACGGTCTTTGTGCTGGACAAGGGTCGTTTGCTGCAAAGCGGGCCGGTGCTGGACGTCTATTATCATCCGAACTCGCAGCGCGTCGGCGAAATTTTCAGCGACCCGCCCATGAATTTGTTGCCCGCCCGTCTGGAGGACGACCGGCTTTACCTGGGCGGGGACCATCAGGCGCTCGCTTCCAGCCATATGCGCGGTCTGCCCGCCGGCGCCTATCGGGTGGGGGTTCGCTCCAATCATGTGACCTTTGCGCCCACAGCCGCCAACGACATCGCCATTCCCGCAGTGGTGACGTTGGCGGAGATCAGCGGTTCGGAAACCTTTGTTCACACCAGCGGCGACGGCAAGACGGAGCAATCGTCATTTCGGGTCGTCGCCCAACTCGAAGGCGTCCATCAATACGAGCCGGGACAGGCGGTGACGCTCCATTTCAATCCGGATCAGCTCTATCTCTTCGATGATGACGGCAAGCTGGCGGCCGCGCCGCAACGAGTCCGCCCGGAGGGGGCGTTCAATGGCTGAGATCACACTGGCGGGCGTGGCCCACAGCTATGAAAAAAAGCCCCTGTCCGATGCAGACTATGCCGTGCGCACCTTGGACATGGTTTGGGAAGATGGTGGAGCCTACGCACTTCTGGGGCCTTCGGGCTGTGGCAAAACGACCCTGCTCAACATTATCTCCGGCCTGATCGCACCCACCAGGGGCAAAGTGCTCTATGATGGCCGGGACGTCACCGAACTTCCCCCGGAAAAGCGCAATATCGCCCAGGTGTTTCAGTTCCCCGTTCTCTATGACACCATGACAGTCTTCGACAACCTGGCCTTCCCTCTGCGCAATCGGGGCGTGGACGCGGCCCAGGTCAACAGTCGGGTGCATGAAGTGGCCGAGTTGCTGGATCTCACACCGGATCTGAAGCGACGGGCGAGCGGCCTGCCGGCCGACGCCAAGCAGAAAATTTCACTGGGGCGGGGGTTGGTGCGCAGCGACGTGGCCGCCATTCTTTTCGACGAGCCGCTTACGGTGATCGATCCGCACATGAAATGGATCCTGCGTAGCAAGCTCAAGCAGATCCATCAACAATTCAAGTTGACCTTGATCTACGTCACCCACGATCAGACGGAGGCGCTCACCTTCGCCGACCAGGTGGTGGTGATGTACGAAGGCGGCGTGGTGCAGGTTGGCACGCCCCAGGAACTGTTCGAAAAGCCTGCACATACGTTTGTCGGCTATTTTATCGGCTCTCCCGGCATGAACCCGATCCCCGTCCGGCTGGTCGACAACGCCGTCGTGGCGGGGCGCACGCCGATTCCGGTGGACCCCGCCAGGCTACAACGCATATCGGGCGGCGACAACCTGACC
>JAJRVT010000246.1 GCA_024277175.1 Chloroflexota bacterium
ACTTACTCACAAACAGATGCAGTTCTTGGAGCAACGCTTCCAACGGTTGGAGGGTCTCGAAAAATGGTTCGTTCTCATCACCCCTCTGACCGATACGCAAAATGTATAGTTATTTATCTGCGTTCGCCTAAAGTGGGACAAGTGCGCCCGAACGAGTTTAAAGCATTCCGGGAAGGAGGCGGGATTGCCTGGGAGCTGTGGACATTTCGTGTACGGCGGCAGCCCGGCATTGAAATACCGGTCTGAAACACAAAACCCTGCTAAAGCAGGTTGGGTGTGCAGACTTCTCGGGTCGGCGCAGTGCGCTTTAGCGTACTTTGTCTGTCAGCCACCGGTTTCAACCGGTGGTGTAGCCCAAATGTCAACAGAACCTGGGCTGCGGAGTCCTGCCGTCCCATTCCGGGAATGTTGGCCCAACTCATTACGCCAAACGACTACCTACAACCAAGGAAAACCGCCATGAAAATCAAAGCCGCCGGCGTTCTCAGCCACAGCCAGCCGGCCACGCCCCGCGCCAGCCTCACCTTCCCGACCGTCACAGCCCTGGCCGATGGCTCATTGCTGGCGACCTGGCGCACCGGTTCGACCAAGGACTCGGCCGACGAAACGATTGAGTTTTCCCGGTCAACGGACGGCGGCGAAACGTGGAGCAGGGCGTGGAAACCGTTCGATAGCCCAATCATTGAAGGCCTGCATGGCACGCTGAAAATCTGCTACCGGACCGAACTAACGCCAGGCCATCTGCTGGCCACGGCCATGTGGGTCGACCGCACGACCTATCCCGACCAACCGCTGTTCAACGAGGAGACCGAAGGCTGCCTGCCCATGTCCATCCTCCTGTCCGACTCCCATGACAGCGGCGAATCCTGGTCACCGTGGCGGCTGGTTCCCATGCCCGCAGAGATCGGCCCGGCCAGCCTGACCAATCCCCTCCTCACATTGGCTGACGGCTCCTTGGCCTTGAGTATCGAAACCAACAAACAGTATGACGACAACGCGCCATGGAAACAGAAGGTCGTCTTCTTCCATAGCGACGATCAGGGGCGAACGTGGAGAGAACCGGCTGTGGTCGGCGAAGACCCGACCGGGCGCATCTTCAACTGGGACCTGCGCTGCGGCGTCGCCCCCGATGGACGGGTTGTCAGCTTCGCCTGGACCTATGATTCAGTGGCGGCAACATATCTCGACATCCACCGCCGGATCAGCTCGGATTACGGCCGTACATGGAGCGCCGCCGAAGCGATCGGGATCGCCGACCAGGCGGCCCGGCCGGCCATACTCCCTGACGGCCGCGTAGTCCTGGCCTATGTGGACCGCTTTGGGAGCCGGTCCATACGCGCCCGACTGGCATCCCGTATCGATGGATCTTTCGAGCCGGAGAGCGAAGTGGTGATCTATACACATGACAAAGCCGCCACAGAGGACGGAAACACGGGCGAACTGCTGGCCGAAATGAGCATCTGGACTTTTGGATTGCCGTACGCGGAGGCGCTGCCTGACGGGGATGTGATGGTCGTCTACTACGCGGGAACAGAAGAAGCGCTGGACATCCGCTGGGCGCGGCTCGCGTCATGATCGATCATTATTGGAACGCGGATTTTATCGGATGGAGCCAGATTTTCACGGATTTTCTCCGAAAATCCGTGAAAATCTGCTTTTATCAGCGATAATCCGCGTTCCACCAGAGCCCGCTTGAACAGGATAGTTACGTTACCGGAATCGCGATTCCGTCTGCCACATGTCCAGGTTGGGACCGAGGATCTCCTTGACCTGCCGGGTGGCCAGATCGAGTTGGTGCAACACATCGGCGGAGAGGGCCAGGTCCGCGGCCTGAGCGCTGTCCCGGGCCTGATCGGGTCGCCGCATGCCCGTGATCACCGAAGTGACGCCAGGCTGGTGCAGAAGCCAGGCCAGAGAAACGCGGGTCATGGAGTTGCCGATCTCATTGCTGATGCGGCGGATAGCCTGCATGGCCGCGGTGGTTTCGGCCTCGCAGCCCGGTTCGCTGTGGCGGGTGTGGGGCCGATCCTGGGAGTAGTGGCGGGTGCGGGCCCGGGTCGCAGGCAGTTCATCCGCAGATTCATACTTGCCCGTGAGCAGGCCGTGCATCAAGGGGCTGTAGGCGAGAATGCTGACGTGGTTTTCCACGCATAGCTGCTGGACGCCATACTCGATGGCCCGATAGAGCAGGCTGTACGGGATCTGGTTGCTGGCCGGCTGGCCCACAGCCAACAACTCGGCAAGATCGATGACGCCGAAATTGGAGACGCCGATAGCCCGCACCTTCCCCTCCTGTTGCAGACGATCCATCGCGGCCCACGATTCCTCGATGGGTATCTCCCAGTTGGGCAGGTGAATCTGAAAGAGGTCGATATAATCGGTGTCCAGGCGACGCAAACTGGCCTCACACGAACGCACGAGATCGTCCGGGGCCAGGTTCTGCGGCCCCACCTTGCCGGCGATGACCACCTCCTGCCGGACGCCTTTCAGCGCCCGCCCCAGGACCTCGTCCGACCGTCCGTCGCCATACAATTCGGCCGTGTCGAAGAAATTGACGCCTGCATCCAGGGCCGCGTGCACGGTGGCGATGGAGTCGGCGTCATCCTGCGGTCCCCAGTGAAAATCGCCGGCCAGCCCCCAGCAGCCCATGCAGATGGTGGAGACCTGGATATCGGTCCGGCCCAATGTTCGATATTGCATAGTGGATCTCCCTCCCAGTGGCTGAAGATGATGTCAGGCTTGGCTTGACGCAGCATGTCGACGAAGACCAGACGCGTCGGTGCGTCATAGAAAAGCTCAGCGTCGGGAAAGCCCAGCTGGAAGGCCTCCGCGCCGATGACCGCGGCCGCCGAGCGCGCTTTCCCCTAGCGGATCATAGCCAGCTCCGCCGGCGGGATGATGAGATGGCCTTCTAATTGTCAATGATCAATTTTCAATGGCCGCCGCCATCCCCAGCCCATTGCCCATTGAAAATTAACCATTGACAATCGATCATTGGTTCACCACAGATCCTTGGCCACATCTTCCAGGCCCAGCGCGATCAACTTGTCACGGGTGGGGATGGCCGCGTCCTGGGTCCAGCCCATCTCGTCCAGATATTCCCGGCGCATGGTCTCCACATTAACGGTGATACCGGCTGTAGGGCCTTCTGCCAGCGGGGGGATGCCGTAGGCTCGCTTCGGGATGGGCGTGGCGATGGGGTTATAGCCCTCGCGGGCGTTGAACGCCTGGCGGATGGTCGCGATCCGTTCACCGGCCAGCAGCAGATCGTCCAGCGTGTAGGCATGGCCGGTGACGGTCGTCAGAAATTCGGGCAGCAGATCGACGCGAGTGGAAAGATAGCCAAAGAGGCAGAGACCCGAGGCGTTGACCACGTGGTTGAGATTGCTGATGGGTTTGAGCGCCTTGCCCCGCCCCACCTGTTCGTCCCGCTTCTCGCCAAAGCCGGGCGCGTCCACCTCGAAGCCTTCGGGCCAGGACCAGTTGCAGCCCTGGGTGTGGCGTCCGGGCGTGGCGTCTATCTGATAGATCAGGCCCATCCCCGGCTCGAAACGCGGGTCGTGCATGGCCAACTCCTGGCCGCCCACGTGGATGGCGTACTGCTCCGCGCCCTGGCCGATGGTTTCCGAGGCGACCTTCACGCCGTCGGCCAGCAGTTCGCCCAGTCCCGGCTCGCGCAGGGCCAGCTTTTGCAACGTGACGATAATAGACTCTGCATCGCCCCAGTTCAGGGCCAGGCCATCCGTGTCTGCGTCGGTGAGCAGCCCCCGATCGTAGCATTCAATGGCGAAGGCGACGGTGGCCCCGGCCGAAATCGTGTCCAGCCCCAGGCGGTTGCAGATCTCGTTGGCGGTGACGATGGAGGGCAGGTCATCGTTGAGCATGTTGCTGCCAAAGGCCGCCGCGGTCTCGTATTCGGGCACATGGGCATAGACCGTCCGACCGGCGAACTGAGCTTCCACCTCTCCCCAGCAAGCGATGGGACAGTGCCAGCAGCTTTTCCGCTTCTTGCCCAGCCCTTCGATGGCGTCGAAGCCGATCTCCTCCACCTGGGGGAAGAAGTCACGCGGGCCAACCCCGGCCCAGTTACGGGTGGGCGAATCCGCGATCTTGACGCCGGTCTCGATGAAGCCAGGCGTGCCCGTGTTGCGGTAAAAATCGGAGTAGCCGACCCCACCGGTGATCTGTTTGGTGAATTTCCAGGAAAGGTCTTTGGCGCGCTCTTCGTCGGCCACCGGAACCGCCCGGTTCCCGTTGACCACCACCGCCTTCAGCCGCTTGCTGCCCATGACCGCGCCCAGACCGCTGCGTCCGGCCGCGCGCCCCTTGCGATGCATGATGGCGGAAATGAGCGACAGCTTTTCGCCCGCCGGCCCAATGCAACAGCCCTCGGCTTTGGGACCGAATTCGTTCTTGATCCAGTCCTCTATCTGATAGGAGTCCCAGCCCCAGACTGGGCTGGCGTCCCAGAGTTCGGGTTTGCCGTCTTCGATGACCAGATAAACCGGTTGTTCGGAGACACCGGTGAAAAAGAGTGCGTCATAGCCGGCAAGCTTCAGCGTCGGTCCGAAGAAACCACTGGCGTTGGCGTCACCCCAGGTGTGAGTGAGGGGCGACTTGGCGGCCACGGTCCAGCGGGTGCCCGTCGGTGCGGAGGACGCGGTCAGGGGGCCAGTTAGGATCGCCAGGATATTTTCCGGTCCCAGGGGATCCACGCCCGGGCGCAGGCGGTCATAGAGCACCCTGGCCGCCACCCCATACCCGCCGATGAAATCGATCAGCAGGTCATCAGCGGGCGTTTCCTCCGTCAGTTCGCCGGTGGAGAGATCCACCCAGAGAAATTTGCCTGCATAGCCTTTTAACATGCACACCTCCTGAGTATTGCCATCTTTGCACCACATGTACGTCGCTGCTTGTTCAATACGCACACCGTTTGTAGTGTGCGCTTTAGCGCAATCCCCAGAGACAACTGCGTTAAAGCGCATACCATGAACGGTTTCAAGGAATCCCCCAAGTGCTTGGATCCAGCAAGGATTCGTCGTCTATGCCAAGCGCCTGGAGTTTGCTCAACTCCTGGGGGGTGAGCGACATATCGACCGTTGCGACATCTTCGTCCAGCTCCGCCTCCGTGCGCACGCCCACCAGGACTGTGTCGATGTGGGGGTTGGCCAGCCCGAACGCGATCGCGCCCTGGGCCGGCGTCATGCCGCCGTTGATGGTGGCCAGCAAAGCGCGGAAGCGTCGCGAACGATCGCGCAGGGGCGCAAGGTGGGGCGGCAGCCGTTCCGCCCGCTCCGTCAAC
>JAJRVT010000247.1 GCA_024277175.1 Chloroflexota bacterium
ACCTGGAAGATGTCAGTGTAAGCGCCCACCAGTTCCACTTCGCCCGGCGTCATGACCTCGGTGATGATGGGCAGGCCAGTCTGCTCCCGGGCCTCGGCCAGATAGCGCAGGCCCTCCTCGCCCAGGCCCTGGAAACTGTAGGGGCTGCTGCGGGGCTTGAACGCACCGCCGCGCAGGATGGTGGCCCCGGCCTCCTTGACCGCGTGTGCGATCTCCAGGATCATCTCCCGGCTTTCCACGCTGCACGGTCCGGCCATGACCGCGATCCGTTTGCCGCCGATGGGCACGCCGCCTACATCGATGACCGTGTCCTGCTGGCTGAAGTCCCGGCTGGCCAGCTTGTAGGGCTGCATGACGCGTACGGTTTTCTCCACCCCCTCCATGACCTCGAAGGTCGCGCTGCGGACCAGGTAGTCGTCCGCGCCGATGATGCCGACGATGACCCGGGCCTCGCCCCGACTCAGATGGACTTTGTAGCCCAGCTCTTCCACGCGATTGACGACCGATTCCACATTGGTCGGCGTCGCGCCTTGCTTCATGACAATGATCATAATTCACCTCGTGATTGAACAGACCGCGGTCTATCATTTTCCGCTAGCCGCGCACCCGCTCCAACACGTCGGCGGCGTCTATGTTGACAGGCGCTTCGCCGATGTAGCGGTCCACGGCCACGGCCACCCGGCGCAAGTCGCGCATGAGTTGCTCGAACATGGCTGGCGTCAGGCTCTGGCGGCCGTCGCTGACAGCCTTGTCCGGGTCGGGGTGCACCTCCAGGATCAGCGCGTCCGCGCCCGCGGCCACGCTGGCCTTGGCCATGGCCGGCACCAGCTCCCGCAGGCCCGTGCCGTGGGAGGGATCGGCCACCACAGGCAGGTGGCTGGTCTCCTTGATGAAAGGTACGGCGTTGAGGTCGAAGGTGTTGCGGGTGGCGGTCTCGTAGGTGCGGATGCCCCGCTCGCAGAGCATGACGTTGGAATTGCCGTTACTGAGGATGTACTCGGCGCACATGAGCCATTCCTTGATGGTGCCGCTCATGCCGCGCTTGAGCATGACCGGCTTGTTGGTCTTGCCCACGGCCTGCAACAGACCGTAATTCTGCATGTTGCGGGCGCCGATCTGCAAAATGTCGGTGTACTCGGCCACCATGGGCACCGTCTGCACAGTCATGACCTCGGTGATGATGGGCAGGCCGGTGATCTCCCGGGCTTCGGCCAGATACTCCAGCCCCTTAAGACCGTGTCCCTGGAAGCTGTAGGGGCTGGTGCGCGGCTTGAACGCGCCGCCCCGCAGCACCTTGGCCCCGGCTTCCTTGACCGCGATCGCAGTTTCGATGATCTGCTGGCGGCTCTCCACGCTGCACGGCCCGGCCATGACGATGATCTCTGGCCCGCCAAAGACGACCTGTCCATTGGCCAGCTCGATGATGGTGTTTTCCGGCCGTGCGCTGCGGCTGCTCAACTTGTACGGCTCCTGGATGCGCACCGTCTTGGCCACGCCGTCCAGGGCGTCGAACGGCTCGCGGGTGATCTGGGTCAGGTCGCCCACCAGGGCGACGACGGTCCGGGCTTCCCCGTAGATGGGGTGGGTCTGGCAGCCCAGTTTCTCTGCTTTGGCGATGACCGCGCCGATCTGGGCGGCGGTGGCGCCGGGTTTCATGATGACAACCATGGTCTTTTCCTCCGTGGTGTGACGAATGACGAATGACGAATGACGAACGATTGGTGACTTGTGAGTCAGATCTGTAATGACGTCGTTTGGGCGTGTGAACGCCCGTTGGCGATGCGGGGGGCGGGGGGATAGCTGCCCAGCAGTTTGACGAACGCGGCCCGGTTCAACAGGGCCACCAGCGCATCCCGGGAGACGGGGTCCTGCCAGTGACCTTCGAAATCCAGATAAAAGACGTACTGCCAGGGGCGGTTGCGGCGGGGGCGGCTTTCCAGCTTGGTCAGGTTCACCTCCCGGTCGGCGAACTCCCGCAGCGCGGCGTAGAGCGCGCCCGGGATGTCGGGCACCGCGAAGACCAGGGAGGTCTTGGACGGTTCGCTGCGGGGGGCGTCCCCTTTGCCGACTACAAAAAAGCGGGTGTAGTTGTGGTGCATGTCCTCGATGCGTTCGGCCAGGATCTCCAGGCCATAGACCTCCGCGGCCAGGCGGCTGGCGATGACGGCCACGCCCGGCTCCGGGTTGGCGGCCAGGTCCTTGGCGCTGCCGGCCGTGTCATACCAGGGGACGGCCACATAGTCATGGCGGTTGAGGAATCCCTCGCACTGGGCCAGGGCCTGGTGGTGGCTGCGCACTTCACGGATTGGCTCATCGAAGCCGGGCGCGGCCAGCAGGCAATGGCTCACCCGCAGCATGATCTCGCCGTGGACCTTCAGGTCGTGGTCCAGCAGCAGGTCATAGGCCTTGTTGATGCTGCCGGCGGCTGAATTTTCCACGGGCACGGCCGCGTAGTCGGCTTCGCCCTCCTCCACCACCTCGAAGATGTGCTCGAAGGCCCGGCAGGGCAGGGTCTCCACATCAGGGCCGAAGTGTTGGCGGATGGCCTCCTCGGAATAAGAGCCCGGTTCCCCCTGAAATGATACGATGGTCATGATAGCTCTTCCCTCTGTAGGTGCGGCTTGCAGCCGCACGACTTCGCATGTCCGTAGGTACGGCATCCCAGCCGCACGCTCTCATGTATCCCTGATCTCGCATGGTGCACGAGGTTGTG
>JAJRVT010000248.1 GCA_024277175.1 Chloroflexota bacterium
ACCGTGGGGTCGGCTTCCAACTTCATGCCGTTGGCCAGGCGGTTTAGATAGACGCCGGCGATGGCCGCGCGCTCTCCGGGGACCACGGCCTCCCGCTCCACGATGCTGGCCAGGGTGAGCACGGTGTGCAGATCGAATTCCGTGGCTCCGCTGGCCCGCGCCTCCTGGTACAGGGGGACGACCTTGCTACCGAACGCGTCCAACTGGCGGGCCAATACGTCCGCGCCGGACGCGCCTTCGGCCGGCAGTTCGTAGGTGTCGGGGAAAAGATAGCCCTCCAGACTGGCTCCGGCCGGCCGCGCGCGCAGGAAGGGATAGCGTTCGGCGTCCAGCCCGGTCAGATCGCCGCTCAGTCCCTGGGTGCGGTAGCGGTCGTCGGTGACCACGCCGGCCTGGGCCAGATAGTCCGCGGTCTGCTCCAGCCGCCAGCCCTCGGGTAGGGTGACGCTGATGCTGGCGGCCTGGGCGCGTTGCAGGGCGTCGGCGATCTCCGGCACGGTCATGGCGGGGGAGAGGATGAAGTCCCCCGCTTCCAGCCGGTTAGCCAGCCCGTTGACGCGCACATAGGCTTCGAAGAGCAGAGCATCCCGGATCAGCCCGTCCTCTTCCAGTTGCTGGCCGATGGCGCGCGCCGGCGAACCCGGCTCGACCGTGAAGCGCACAGGCTGGTCGTCCGCGCCGGCCGGGCGCGTCAGCTGATCCTGGTTGGCGCTGAGGTAGACGCTGAGCGCGCGCTGGCCGCCGTTGCTACAGGCGGTGAGCGCAATCAGGGCCAGGCCGATCAACAGGATTGGGAAAGGCCGGACGATGCCGGCGACGTGGCGGGTGGACATCATGGCGTGACGGGCTGGATGGCGGTCGGCTGGCCGCCGGCGCCGTTTTGAGAGAAGTTGGGATCCCGTTGCAGCAGTTGGCGCAACCCCGCGCCCAGTTCGGTGCGCGGGCGGTAGCCCAGCAGGCGCTCGGCCTTCTCCAGATCGGCCACCAGCCGCCGGATGCCGCCCGACTGCTCCCGATTGTAGAGCACCTTGGGCGTAACCTCCACGGTCGCGCCGATGAGCGCGATCAGGTCGTTGAGCGCGGTTTCCGCGCCGCTGCCCACGTTGATGATCTGGCCGTCGGCCTCGGGCGCGTCGGCCGCGGCCAGCAGCGCGTCCACCACGTCGTCGATGAAGACGTAGTCCCGGCTCTGCCGACCGTCGCCAAAGACCACCACCGATCCCCGACCGGTGATCTGCTGCATGAAGTGGGGGATCACCGGCGGGTGGGCCGGCGGCAGTTGCAGGCCCGGCCCATAGGCGTTGAAAATGCGCAGGACCACGGCCTCGAAACCGCTGAGATGGCTGATGGTGAAGAGGTATTGCTCTGCCGCCAGTTTGCTGACCGCATAGGGCGCGGCGGGATGGGGGCGCATCTCCTCGGTGACAGGTTGCACGGTCTGGTTGCCATAGACCGTGGCGCTGCTGCCCAGGATCACCCGGCGGACGGAGCCCACATCCCGGCAGGCTTCCAGCAGCGCCACCGTGCCGCCTACGTTGACATCATTGTATTCGCGCGGATAGAGCACGGAGGCCGGCACGCTGACCAGCGCGGCCAGATGGTAGACGACATCCACGCCTTGCAGGGTGGACCAGAGTTTGGGGATGTCGCGCACGTCGCCGCGGTTGAAGTTGACGCCAGGCTGTAACTGGGTGGGATCGCCGCCGGATAGATTGTCCAGCACACGCACGTAATGGCCTAGTTCGTGCAATCGGTTGGCCAGATGGCTGCCGATAAAACCGGCGCCGCCGGTGATGAGTATACGCATAATTGTCCTGTAGAATCGATCGTTCATCGGTTCGGCCAGGACCGATTCGTCATCGGGGTCCTGACGGAACGCATGGTTGCTCAGGCGATCGATTATACCATAAAACGGGCCGGAGCATTCAGCCGCTTTTCCTTCAGATGAACGATGATCTCACCAGCTCGCCGTTCGCCGGGTGACCAACTCGATCACCTCTTCGGCGCTGGTTTCGATGGGCTCGTCGGTGACGTCGATGACGGGGATCTTGTGCTGGGCGAAGAAATGTTGGGCCGCGCGCAGTTCCTCGATGACGCGCTGCTGGTCGACATAGGATCCGGCGGGTTCGCCTGCACGGGACATGCGAGTGCGGCGATGCAGGGCGATCTGGGCCGGCGCCACGATCAGCCCCACCACCCGGCGAGGGTCGGCGGCGAAGATTTCCGGCGGCGGCTCCACCCCTGGAACCAGGGGAACGTTGGCCACCTTCCAGCCCAGGACCGAGAGATAGATGCTCAGAGGCGTCTTGCCCACCCGGGAGACGCCCAGCAGCACGATGTCCGCAGCCGGCAGGTCCTCCACCCGCTTGCCATCGTCATGGGCGACCGTGAACTCGATGGCTTCGACCCGGTTGAAATAGGACTGGTTGGACTGGCGATAGAGGCCGGGCTGCCCGGCTGGCTCCTTACCCAGCCGCGCGGCCAACTGGCTGAGGAGCGGACCCACCAGGTCGAACTGCCAGACATGGTGGCGGGCGGCCGCGTCCAACATGGCCTGACGGCATGTCTCATCGACCAGCGTGTGGACGATGAGGGAGCCTGCTTCAGCCGCCCGTTGCACCACGTCCTCCACCTGGGCGGGCGTGCGCAGGCGGGACTCGATGCCGATGGGGATGTCGACGCCCTGGAACTGAGCCAGCACTGTACGCGCCAACAGTTCGCCCGTGGTTCCCATGGAGCCGGAGGCCACGATCAGTGACGCGGGTTTTTGCGATTTTTCGCCGGCCATACGCTCCTCCTTCCCAATCTTCAATCCTCAATCCTCAATCTTCTCTTTCCCCCGCCTCAACATCAACACCGTCCGCTCGAACTCGATGACCGCCTCGCCGTCCTGATTACGTCCCACATGACGCAGGCGCACGATACCCCGGTCCGGTTTAGAGCGGGAGGGGCGCATCTCGATGACTTCGCTTTCCACATAGAGGGTGTCGCCGTGGAACATGGGCCGGGGATGGCGCACGCTCTCGTAGCTCAGGTTGGCGACGATGGTGCCTTCGGTCAGTTCGGGCACGGTGATGCCCACGGCCAGCCCCAGGGTGAAGATGCCATTGACGATGCGGCGTCCGAACTGGGTGTGATTGGCCGCAAAATCCTCGTTCAGATGCAGGGGTTGGGTGTTCATGGTCAGGGAGGAGAAGAGGACGTTGTCCATCTCCGTGATGGTCCGCCCCAGACTATGATGGATGACATCGCCGACATGCAGGTCTTCATAATACTTTCCAGCCATGAGTCGCTCCGTTCGTCACTTGCCACTCGCCACTTGCCACTCGCCACTCGCCACTTGCCACTCGCCACTTGCCACTTGCCACTCGCCACTTGCCACTCGCCACTTGCCACTCGCCACTTGCACTAAGTGTACCGGTATTGGCGGATGGCTTCAAATGCAGGACGCCATGGGGATGCGTTTGCGTTCTGCCGGATTCGGATCGACAATGGTAGGCGTCCGCGAAGGAGGATACTATGAACCTGATTGAAGAGATCCAACAACTCGATTTCCCGGCTCCGTTGCCGGAGACGCTGCTGGAGGTGAGCCAGCATTTTCACGCGCCCCGGGTGGATGATGTGGCCGCGGCCGCGCGCGCCGCGTTGGAGGAGAGCCACATCCTGGCGCGCATGCAGCCGGGAGACAGCGTGGCCGTGGGCGTCGGCAGCCGGGGGATCGCCAATCTGCCCATGATCGTCAAGGCTGTCATCACGCGCCTGCGGGAAGCCAAGCTGACGCCCTACGTCGTCCCGGCCATGGGCAGCCACGGCGGCGCGACCGCAGAAGGGCAGATCGAGATGCTGGCCCAGCTTGGCGTGACCGAGGCCAGGGTGGGCGCGTCCATCCGCGCTACCATGGACGTGGAGGTGATTGGCCATCTGCCCGACAGCCC
Source organism: Chloroflexota bacterium (assembly GCA_024277175.1). Classification (GTDB taxonomy): domain Bacteria; phylum Chloroflexota; class Anaerolineae; order Caldilineales; family Caldilineaceae; genus JAJRVT01. The sequence goes on from JAJRVT010000248.1 coordinate 3,936, forward strand.
GGCCCTCTGCCAGGGTAAGGACTCCCTGGCCGCGGACCACGTCATCCTCATCAGCCGGGTGAAGCCCCACACCGACTTCCGCGGCCGTCTGGAGAGCGGGCCGTCCAAGATGTCCGTCATCGGCCTGGGCAAGCGCCAGGGCGCGGAGATGATGCACGCCGGCGGCGGAGCCAACTTCCAGAAGCACCTGGCGCCCGCGGCCCGGGTCTATGAGGCAAACTCGAATCTGGCCGGCGCGATCTGCATCGTGGAGAACGCCTATGACGAGACCGCAGAAATCGTGGGCCTGACCGACCGGGAGATCGGCCTGGAGCGGGAGGAAGCGCTGCTGGAGAAGGCCAAGAGCCTGCTGGCCAGCCTGCCCTTCCCCATCATCGACGTGCTGGTGGTGCGCGACATCGGCAAGAACCTCAGCGGCACGGGCATGGACACCAACGTGATCTCCCGCCTCATGATCCCCCGCCAGCCGGAAGCCTTCGGCCATGCGGATGTGGCCGTCATCGCCCTGCTGGACATGACCGACGAATCCCACGGCAACGCGGCCGGCATGGGGCTGGCCAACGTGACCACGGCCCGCCTGGCGGAGAAAGTGGACTGGACCGCGACCTACACCAACGCGGTCACGTCCGGCATCTTCGGCATGTGGCGGGTGAACCTGCCCATCACCATGGCCGATGATCGCCGCGCGCTGCGGGTGGCGCAACGGGGCTGTGCGGTCCCGCCCGACGAATCACGCTGGGTCTTCATCCGCGACACCATGACCCTGGGCCGCTTCTGGGTCAGCCCCAGCCTGCGGCCGGAAGTGGAGGCCCATCCCCGGCTGGAGATCGTGGGCGAGACCGCGCTGGCGTTCGATGAAAATGGCGTGATGGTTAGCCCCTGGCAGTTGAGTTCGTAAATGTGAAACGTAAAGACGTAAAACGTAAGGCCGTTCCAAGAATTCACGTCCCCGGCACTTACAACCAGTTTCCATGTTTACCAGAGGCGTCTGACAAGTGCCGGGGACGTTATGCGGGATTCAATTTCTCGGAACGGCCTAAGGCGCCACAAGTCACGCTTTACGTTTTACGCCTTACGCCTTACGCCTCACTCCCCTGTCACCACCGGCAGGAAGATGAAGTGAATCCGCTGTACATCTTCGCCATCATCATCGGCAGGCTGGATCATGCCCTCGATGGGGCCGTAGATGACTGTGTAGCCGGTCAGTTCCAACTCCTGGAGCCAGTAGTGGTAGCGGACGCCCGTCACCGCAGAGACGTCTTCGAAGGTGTAGACCGCACCGCTGTTTTCATCGCCCGTGGCCTGAATTAGGCTGGGGGTGATCCGCACCGCCTCCTCCCAGTCGCCAGACGTGCTGCGATAGAGGATGAACCCCCAAGATTCGCGCTCGGCCGCGGTCACCCAGCGGATCAGCAGGCCGCCGCCCTCCTCCATCTCCTCAGCCGTAAAGCTCACCAGATCGATGGCGGTGGGTCCGTTGACGTCGATGACGCCGCCGTCCTGGTTGTTGGAAATGTTTTGTTCCACACCGGAACCCGCGATCACCACCGAATTGCGAAGGGTGGTGAGCCCCGGCGGAAGCGAGTCGTCGACCGTCACGCCAAAGACGAGTTCCCCGCCCTGCCCGGCTTTCAACCCGCCGATGGTGAGGATGCACTGGACGCCGGCTTCGCTGCCATCAGGGCAGTCCCAACCCGGGGTGCTGTGGGTGGCGTCGAAGGTGGTGTAGTTGGGCACGGCGTGGACCACCAGCACGCCGATCGCGTCCTGGTTGCCGGCATTGGTATAGGTCAGCGTATATTGCAGCGACGCACCCGGCCCCACTTCCGTCGCGCTGGGCGTGGACGTGATCACCAGGTCCGGGGACGCGTCGACCGGCGTCAATTCGGCGTCTATGTCCGACGCATCCCGGTCATCATGGATGGCCACCACCGCGTCGATGGTGGCCACATTGACCGGCATGGCGTCTTCGAGGACGGCGGCGAAGACGATCTCGTCGCCATCGCCCGCGGCCAGGTCACCGATGGGGAAGGTGCATTCGTCACCGGCCTGGCCTTCATTGGCGCATGTCCAGCCGGGCGTGCTCTGGGCTGCATCGAAGCGGGTGTTCTGGGGCGTCTGCTGAACGATCGCCACGCCGGCCGCGTCCTGGTTGCCCTGGTTGCCATAGGTGATGGTGTAGACCAGGGTCTCCCCCGGCTCTGTTCGCTGGCCGCCGTCGGTCGCTTTGACCCGCAGTTGGGGCGCGGCTTCCACCGGCAGAACGAGGGTGGCTCTATTGTCCGCGGGCGTTGCATCCGCGAAGCCGGGCGTCTCGTCGAACAGGGTGACCGTGTTGGTGATCGCGTTCACGTGCGCGGGCATGACATCGGTGATGCGCACGCTAAAGGTGACGATGCCGCTGGCCGCCACGGGCGTCACGCCCAATGTCAGGCGACAGATCGCTCCGGCCGGCGCGCCGTCTGCGCAACTCCATCCCGGCGCACTATCCTGGGCGTCGAAGACCGCGTTCTCCGGCACCGTTTCGGTGACGACAGCGACGCCGGCCTCCACGCTCCCCTGGTTGGCATAGCTCAGCCCAAAGCGCACGGACTCGCCGGTCTGGGCCGGGCTGACGTCGGCCTGCTTCTCCACCCGCAGGTCCAGCGGACCATAGCCGAAGTTCAGGGGACCCTGCCCCTGGCCGGCGATGATGGCGATATCGGTCTGACCGTCGGCTATGCCATCCGGGTCCGCGCTGACGCCGACTTGCGGGTTCCACGTGGTCGATCGGACGGCCAGCCGGTAGTTGCCCGGCTCCAGCGGGGCGAACTGGTAGACGCCATCCAGACCGGTGGTGACGGTGATCGCTCTTCCGTCGCTGAGCCGGACCAGATCGACGCGGACGCAGGGCAGCCCCATCTCATCCACGTTCATGACGCCGTCCAGATTGGCGTCGCGCCAGATGCGTCCGGGGGCGATGCGCCCTGTGAAGGCGAACCCAAAGTCCACGTCCCCAATTGCCTGGTCGGATTGGAGAGCGATTTCCACATCCTGATCGAGGAAGCCGTCGCGCTCATACGTACCCACGAACCCGGACGGAAAGCCGCTCGTATCCACCTGAACATGATAGACGCCGGGCGGCAGGTCCGGGAACTGGTAGACGCCGTTGTCGTCGGTGGTTGCGCTGGCGATGTGGCCGCCGGCTCCGTCACCCAGGTCGATCGCCACGCCGGCGAGGCCGGGCTGGCCAGCCGCCAGCACGCCGTCGCCGTCATCATCGCGCCAGAGGATGCCGGCGATGCTCCCCGTACGGGCGAAGCCAAAGGCGAGGGTGGCCGCGTCGCCGCCGGTCAACGTCACCGGGGCCGGCAAGGGATCGCCGGTGCGCACATCGTACGCGTCCAGCGGAGATGCGTCCAGCGTCACCTCGTAATCGCCCGCGCCCAGCCCGGCCAGGCGGAACGAGCCGTCGCCCCCGGTGGTCAGGGGCGTGAACGTCTGGCCGCGGCCGCTGATCTGCACCTCGATGGCTTCGAAACCGGGTTCGCCGACGCTGGGTGCGCCATCCCCGTTCAGGTCCTCCCAGACGAAGCCGCTGATGGCCGCTGCACTGACCGCGTCCACATCCTGGCTCTGGAGGAGGGGCGGGGCGGGCGCGCCGGCGAAGGGTGGGGCGTAGCGGGCGTTCGCGGTGGCGGTCAACGAGGAGATAGCCTCGGTCAAGGGCAGATCCACTTTGGCGGTTACGGTGCGCACGGTGGCGCCGTGTCCGTCCAGTTGGAAGGGCGTCCAACTCACCGCCCGGGATCCGGGGCCCGTCTCCTGTCCGCCGTTGGACGCAGTTACGAAGGCCACGCCTGAGGGTAGGGTGACCGTCATGTTGACGCCGGTCGCGGCCGTGTCGCCGTCGTTGGCCAGGGTGACGGCGTAGACGAGTTCATCGCCTGGCTGGACCTGGCTGCGGGCGTCGTCCAGGGTGAGGGTCAGAGACGGTGGCGAGTCGATACGGGTGGTCACGCTGGCATAGGCGGGGGGAAGCGGCCCGCCGGTGGCCTTGTCCACGGCTGTGAACGTCACCGAACTGACGACGTCACCCTGCGCGGCGGGTGAGGTGCGCGCATGCACCTGCACCTGACCCGACTCCCCCGCGGTCCAGTCGCCATCGATCGCAATGATGACGGCGTCACCGGCCGGCGCACATGTTCCGCTGGCCGGCGCTGTAAACGCGCAGGACTGGAAGGAAACGTCGGAGGGCAGGGTCTGGGTGAGGCTTGAATGCTGTGCGGTCACCACCACGCCGGCCGTGATCCCGAAATCGATGGTGTAGGTGACCATATCACCGGCGACGATCGGCTGGCCGTCGTCGTCTATGGTCACGATCAGTGGAGGCGTTTGCGCCTGGGCCGCGCCAGGGGCCAGCCCCATCGCCATCACCGCGCCCACGAACAGGGCCAGGGTCATGACGACAGTGAACGCCAGGCGCCGGATAGCGGCCCGCGTTGTTTGAGACGGGGTTGAATCATTTGTCACTTTCGGGGAGTGCCGCATGGGCGTCACCTGCTCTTTTCATTCATCGCTGTTTGCGATTGTTGTATTTTTGCATTGCTTACAGTAGACCGCGAAAAGGTAACAAAGCAAATTACCACGGTGTTCTCTACAGAGGCAGACGATTGCAGGCATGAAAGGTTACGCCTGATGGTTGGGCGCGACGCTGGATTGATCACCGACCTTGAGGAGAAATTGCCCCTTGACATTTCCCTGATTCGATCATATACTGGAATCGATCCGAAACGTTTCGGATTGATTGATCCCACCACTTTTTACACATTTTCAGCCTTGTGCAGGATTCGTTTATCTATGTCGGCCAACCTACGCGATATTGCGGACAGGGTCGGGCTTTCGGTTACGACTGTGTCACGGGCATTGAATGGATATGACGATGTCGCTGAGAAGACGCGCCAACGTATCATCGCGGCCGCCAAGGAACTCGATTATGCGCCAAACCTGACGGCGCGACGTCTGAGAAAACAACGCACGGACATGCTTGGGTTCATTTTGCCGACCTTTGGCCCCCGCTTCTCGGATCCTTTTTTCAGTGAATTCATCGCCGGCATTGGCAACGAAGCCGCGCGGCAGGAGTTCGATCTTGTGGTTTCCACCCATTCGCCGGAGAGTGAGGGCGAACGTCGAGCCTATCTGCGGGCGGCCAATGGCAACTGGGTGGATGGCGTGATTGTGGTGCGCACACGTTGGAAGGACAGCCGCATTGCACTCCTGGAAGCGCATGGATTTCCCTTCGTCGCTTTTGGCCGTTATGGAGTGGATGCGACGGCGCCCTATGTGGATGAAGACAGTATCGCCGGCATCAGTATACTCACCCAACATTTCATTGATCTGGGACACCAAACGATTGGTTTCATCGCCGCGCCATCCAATCTGATGTTTGGCCGTTATCGCCTGCAGGGCTTCACCGAGACCATGGAGCGCAACGGGTTGGCGGTTGAAACGGCGCAGATCGCTGAGGGCGATCTGACGGAGACAGGGGGCGCGGCGGCCGCGGCTCGTCTCCTGGCGTCGTTTCCCCAACTGACGGCCGTCATCGCCAGCAACGATCTGATGGCCATCGGCGCGATGAAAACGCTTCAAAAAGCGGGTCGGGAGCCGGGTGTGGATGTGGCCGTCGGTGGTTTCGATGACGTGCCGGCCGCGGCCTACGCCAACGTTCCCCTGACGACGGTGCGCCAACCCATCTACGAGATCGGGCGCAAGACCTGCGCCATGCTGATCGATATCATCGCCGGTCGTCCATTGGCCGCCCATCAGATCCTGTTGAAACCAGAGTTGGTGGTGCGGGCCTCCAGCGGCGTCCCACTCGCTACAAGCCCGTCTCCAGACGAAAGGAGGTCCTCAGGCGCCTTACAATCGGAATAGACCCGTTGGTGGGTCATAGTCGAATTGTCTCTTCAATGCGTTCACCCGTGAAGAGTTGTTTCACGTTCACTTCGATTCTGTTCTCAGCATCTCTTTCAACATCTAGCAACCCAAAGGAGACCCTGTATGAAACGTAGCACTCTACTCATGATTGTGGCGTTGGCGTTGTTCGCCAGCCTTGCGCTGACGGCCTGCGCCGCGCCGGCTGCACCCGCAGCAGAGACGGGCCGCGGCGAAACCGCAGCGGAAAGCGGCGGAAAGATCCTCTTCTGGAGCACTGAGAGCCAGCCCGAGCGCGTGACCAAGACCCAGGAAATTCTCAAGAGGTTCACCGAACAGAGCGGCATCGAAGTCGAACTGGTGCCGGTGGATGAGGGCCAGCTCTCCCAACTGCTGACCGCGTCCGCCGCCGCCAACACCTTGCCCGACGTCATGTTCTTCCCGCTGGACTACGCCATTGGCTGGGCGGACCAGGGCATCTTGGACTATACGGCTGCCAAAGAAGTGATCGATTCGCTGGATCCCGCCACCTTCAGCGAAGGGCCGCTCAACATGGTGTCCTATAAGGACGGTTATGCCGGCGTGCCCAGCGATGGTTGGGGTCAGTTGCTGATCTATCGCAAGGACCTCTTCGACGCCGCCGGTCTGGAGACCCCGGACACCTATGAGAAGATCAAGACGGCAGCGGAAGCGCTCAATGATCCGAGCAACAACTTTTTCGGCATCACCGCCGCCAATGATGTGGCCGTCTTCACCCAGCAGACCTTCGAACATATCGCCCTAGCCAACAACTGTCAAATGGTGGATGACTCCGGGGCGATCACGTTGGATTCCCCGGAATGTGTGGAAGCCATCAGTTTCTACAACGACCTGGAAACGAATTACTCGCTGGCCGGCCAGCAGGATGTGGCCAGCACCCGCGCCACTTACTTCGCCGGCTTGGCAGGCATGATCATCTGGTCTCCCTTCATCCTGGACGAGATGTGCGGCCTGCGTGACAATGCTTTCCCCACTTGCCCGGAATGTGGAGACGACCCGGCCTATCTAGCCAAGAACAGCGGCTTCGTGCCCAAGTTCACCGGTCCCAACAGCGATAAACCCGCCCAGTATGGCCAGTTCAGCCTCATGGGCATCACCGCCACCGCCAATACGGAAGCCGCCAAGCAGTTTCTCGAGTTCTGGTACAACGACGGCTACCTGGACTGGCTGGCGGTCTCCCCTGAAGGCAAACTGCCCATGCGTAACGGCACGCCGGATGAGCCGACCAAGTTCGTGGATGGCTGGAAAGAACTGGAGACAGGCGTGGACCGCAAGGAGAAGTTGAGCGCCTGCTATGGCGACGACGTCATCAACACGCTGATCGAGGGCGTTTCGGCCTTCGATCGATGGGGATTTGCTCAAGGCCAGGGCGCGCTGGTGCAGGCCGTCTATCAGGCCTTGCCGATTCCCCAGGCCCTGAACGACACTCTGAACGGAGGCCTGACGCCGGAAGAAGCTGCGAAGGAAATGCAGGCGGAGGTGGAATCCTTACAGGCCTCCCAATAGCTGCTCCTGTGATTGTTCAGCCCGCTAGTTTCTAAGCTGGAAACAGGCGGGTAGAGGCGTCACTTGCTGCGCTTGGCAGATCCACGGTCAGCCAAGCGCAGCAAGCAACGTCCCCATGTTGGGGTGTAAGTGGGATGTGCATAACAAGCGACGCCCCTGCCAGACGACCCACCATCATCATCATTTTCTCTGGAAGGAGCACGTCATGTCAACCACCAGTTCCCATGCTTCCAGGGGACGCAGCGGACCAACCATGGCTCAGCAGGAGCAACGACTCGCTTACCTGCTCTTAGTGGTTCCGATTCTGGTTCTGACTCTGCTGATTGTTTTCCCTTTTGTCTGGAATGTCATTCTTAGCTTCCAAACGGTTCTCCTGATCGATCTGGGCAGCCTGAGCCTCAGAAACCTTTCCTTTACGCTGGATAACTACAAACTGGTGCTGGGCACTCGTGGTTTCGGCCAACTGTTGATGACCACGATGATCTACTCTGTCCTTGGCACCATTTTCCCCATCGTGTTGGGGCTTCTCTCCGCATTGGTGGCCCGCAAGGCGTTCTTTGGGCGGCAGTTTTTCCGGGGCATGTTGCTTTTCCCGTATGTGGCGCCGATTGTGGCCGTCACCCTGGTGTGGAAAACCATGCTCAACGCCCAATATGGCATCATCAACGTTTGGCTCCAGAACATCTTCGGTATAACCCCGATTTCGTTCCTGACCACCCAATCCATGCCGATTGATATTCTGGGGTTTACGTTTAAATTTCCGGTGGCGTTGACCACCGTCATCTTTTTCCAGGCCTGGCGCTACTTTCCTTTCTCCTTCCTCTTCTATCTGGCCCGGCTGGAGGCGCTCCCCGAGTCCCAGTACGAGGCGGCCAAGATTGACGGCGCTACACTGACCCAACGCTTCTGGAAGATCACGCTTCCTCAACTTGGCGCGGTCACGGGTACATTGGTGCTGCTGCGCTTCATCTGGACTTTCAATAAGTTCGATGACATCTTCCTGCTCACCGGTGGTTGCTGTGGCACCAAGGTCATCACGGTTAAGATCTATGACTACCTCTTTGGATTCTCCAATGTGGGGGCGGCGGCGGCCCTCGCCATGGTGCTGGCTGCGATCCTGGCCGTGCTGCTGTTTATCTATTTCCGTTGGTTCTTTGTGGAGGAGGAGTAAATCATGTCTCGCGAACAATGGGAACAAATGCTGGTCGGCAACGTCTTGCGCTGGATCGGCATTATCTTTTTCTTTATCATCTGTGCGTTCCCGCTTTACTACATGATCCTGCTTTCCTTCAAATCCATGCAGAGTCTGCTGACGGATCCAGGTAACCTCCTGCCGGACTGGGGAACCGTCTGGCCGCCCACCTCATATATCGCCGTCCTCAAACCCACGGCTCAGGGTGGTCAGGGGTTCATGGTCTTCATCCGTAACAGTTTTGTCGTCTCTGTTGCCGCCACGGCTATCACCATGATCGTTAGCGTGCTCGCGGCCTACGCTGCGACCCGCCTCCGGTTCAAAGGCAAGGGCCCGGTCAACTGGGGCCTGTTACTGGTCTATATGGTTCCGGCCATTGTGTTGGCCATTCCCCTCTTCGTCATCTATAGCCAGCTAGGGCTGCGGACCACGGTGCCAAGTCGCCTGACCGCGTTGACCATCGTTTACCTGAGCTCTACACTGCCTGTAGCCATCTACATGTTGCGCGGCTACTTCACCACCATCCCGGTGGATATGGAGGAAGCGGCCATGATGGACGGAGCCTCCCGGGTGCAGACCATCTGGCTGATCGTCATTCCCCTGGCCATGCCCGCGATCGCCGCGGCTGCGCTCTACGTCTTCATGATCGCGTGGAACGAGTACCTGTACGCCCTCCTCTTCCTGCTGGACAATCCCAATTCATGGACCCTCTCCCTGGGCCTGAATCAGTTGGACAGCACAGAGGTGCCGCGCACCATGCTCATGGCCGGCTCGGTGATCATCACGCTCCCGGTGGTGCTCCTCTACATCATCTTTGAGCGCTTCATGACCGGCGGCCTGACCGCAGGCGGCGTGAAGGGATAGCATTTTCCCGTGGTGTAGGTGCGGCTTGCAGCCGCATGATCCGGTTGCATAGAGCACCTCCGCAAAGCGCAGAGATTGGTTTATCGAAGATCGTGCGGCTATAAGCCGCACCTGGTATCTTATAGATGAGGCAAGAAGAGGCCGAGCCGCACCTGAAGATGAATCGAACTTGCTTCGTAGATAGGTCCATCTTGCCTCATTTCACCAAACTGGATACGCTTACTGGAGACATAAGTAGACCAG
>JAJRVT010000249.1 GCA_024277175.1 Chloroflexota bacterium
CGCGATGAGCGCGGCCAAGGAGGCCAGATTGCCCCCCACAAAGGCGGCCAGCGCGCCCAGGGGACCGCCCGGGATCCACCACACGAACGCCAGCACCAGGATCAGCATGACCAACTGGGGAATCATGGTGACCCAGTTGTAGGCCCGAAAGTCCTGGATCCCCTGGAGGATGGCCAGCAGATAGGTGGTGTGGAGGAGCAGGGGTGCAACCGCCAGGCTAACGAGCAGCAACTCCACGGGCACGCCCGGGAAAAGGGTCTCGCCGCCCCAGAAGATCACCGCCGCGCCCATCACCACCGCAAGCAGACTATTCCAGAAGGCCAGGGCGATGTTACCGCGCACGGCTGCTTCCAGTTCCCGGTCGCCCCGTCCCACGAAATAGACGGTGGCCGGGGCCACGCCCAGGTTGAGGAAGGTCACCAGGGTGCGCGGCAGCAGCAGGGCCACCGCGTAGACGCCCCGATCCTCCACCCCCAGCCCCCGGGCCAGGAGGATGGAAATGGCCATGCCCAACACAATGGCCACCACCTGGCGGATCATGGTGTAGCTGCTGTCGCGGGCGAAGCGGCGCAGGGCCAAGCCCTCGCCGTCCGGCCCCGGCAGGGTGGGCGGACCGGATGACTGGCTCATGATCGCGTCGCTCCCTGGGTCAGCTCCCGGTAGATCGCGTTCAGGCGCGCGACGATGACCGGGGGACTGAAGTGGGTCACGATCCCGGCCCGGATCGCGTCCGGATCGTAGCGGTCCAGGGTCGCGGCCATCTGTTGCAGTGCGCCGGCCAGCGCCTCTACATCGCCCACCGGGACAAGAAGGCCGTTGCGCTCATCTACGAATGATTCCGGGCCGCCGGAACGGGTGGCGATGACCGGCTTGCCGCAGGCCATGGCCTCGGCCAGGGTAAGACCGAAGGTCTCCACGTAGCTGGATGAGACCATGACGTGGCTGAGCCGGATCAGCTCTCGGACTTCGGCCCGCGAAAGACGCCCGTGGAAGATGACCTGATCGGCCAGACCCAGGACGCAGGCCTGTTCTTCCAGCGCGGCCCGTTCCGGCCCGTCACCGCCGATGTGGAGGACCGTGGAGAAACCGGGTTTGCTTGAGAAACCGGGTTTTTTGGAAAAACCCGGTTTCTTCGCCTGCGCCTTCCCCCCAAACGCGCGCGCAAACGCCTCCAGCAGCTTGTCCATTCCCTTGTTGGCCGTAAGCCCCGCCACCGTGCAAAAAACCACCGGTTGGGCGGGCGGCGGTGCGACCGGCGGCGTGAAGAAGTCCGTATCCACCATGTTGCCCAACACTTCGATGGGCGTCTCCGGCGCGTAGACGTGAAGCGCATCGGCCAGGGCCTGGGAGACGGCCAGGCATTTATCCGCGTGTTGAAGCGTCTCGGTGATCGCAGACGTCTGGTAAGGCTGGATCAGGCCGCGCAGGAAGGCCGAGGAATGCTCGGTCACCACCACGGGGATACGCGTTTGCCGACCGATATGCACGGCAATGTAACCGCCATAGAGGATGCTGTGAGCATGGATCAAATCCGGCGCGTCGTTGTCCGCGCAGTAGCGCTCGAACATGCGCAGCCCGGCCCGGGCCCGCAGCCGCTGATTCTTCTCCGGCATAAAACCGGGAAACCAGCCAATCTGGCTGGCCCGATAGGTGGGGATGCCCTCGTCGTCCTCCGCAGTGATGCGCGCGCCCAGGTCCGCGGGCCGGCGAGCCCGGATCAGACCCCGCTTGGACGTGAGCGCGGGCGCGACCATCACCCCCACCCGATGGCCATGATCGCGCAGGGCCCGGGCCTGCTCGCGAAAGAAGACGCCGGCGACCGGGTTGGCCGCGGTCGGGTACCAGGAGGCGAGGAGCAGGATATGCATCAGCCCGCGTTCCGCCCGGTGAGAAGATTCAGCACCGCGTCCGCCTGGGCCCGCCATGTGAAGGGCAGGTAGGCGTAATGGGGAACGCTGGAGATATCTTTTTCGAGACGGTCCAGCATGTAAAGCGTAAACGCATCAACCGTCACTTCGACGTCGTCACAGGCGCTGGGAAAGGAAGAGGGCTTCAACAGAGTATGCCAAAGTTCACCCATGGCCGCGGGCCAACCGATCTGATACGATCGCATGCGATCGCGCACGGCCAGATGGGCGACATCGATCTGGAAGGGACCGGACAGCTCGAACTGATCCCAGTCGATCAGGCGCAGTTGTCCGGCCTCATCGGTGACCACATTGCTCCGGTGCAGATCGCCGTGGGTGGGGGCAAGGGACCAAGTAAGCCCGTCCAGATAGTCGACGATCTGCTCGATGTCTGCACCGGAGGGCGTGGCCTCCTGGGCATAGGCGAGCACATGCGTCAACCGTTGGCGTATGTCCAATGGGCCGTCGTTCGCCTGCTGCGCGACCTGGCCCAGGTAGTCCCGAAAGAAGGCGTCCAATCGCTCATCGTCCGGATCCACCGGGCTGTATAATGGCTCCACCATGTAGGCGACCTTGCCCACATAGTGCAGTTCCCCGGCTGTGGCGGCGAACTGGGCCAGATCGGGAAAGTGTATGCGCAGCGTCTGCTGGGCCTCATGGGCTTCTTCGAGACGGCGGCGGGAGATGGCGGTCAGCCCGACTTTGTAGAAGCGGGCGTCCGTGCGCATCAGAATGGTTTTGGTGGACGAGAGGGTGATGGAGCGAATGGCGTCCAGATCGTCGCCCTGCTGCTCCACGGCCCGGGAGAGCACGCTTTGGGATTCCCGACCCGGGACTTTCGCGCCCACGATCATGAACGCGGGCGTCAACCACTGGAACTTCGACGCACCGGTCACCGCGCCAAGGACGCCATCGGCGAGCTTGCGTTTGGCGGAGCGATGATCCGTGGAGGGGAGCCGGTATTCGTTGACGGTCGCGGGCGTGTAGATGGTGGTGAACCAGCGGTAGTTCGGCCACGGATGATAGATCTCGATCTGAAACCCTGCATCGCCCAACAGTTCACGGTATCCGCGATAGCTGTAGGTGTAGGTGCGATAGGGCCGTTTTCGCACCTGCTGAGAATAGAGATTCGACACTGGTCGGGGGAGGAGCGCGCCGTAGCGAAGGCCGGTATGGTCCTCCTTCACCCCCATGAAATAGCGGATGCCGAAGCGATTCTCGATGGCGACGAAAATCTGGCCGCCTTCGCGCAGGACCCGATGCACTTCCTGCAGAAATTGCAACTGAACCGTACGCGGGTGCTGATCCAGCCCGGTCCCCTCCGGCACCCATTCGAGCACACCGTTGAGAATGACCGCGTCCAGCGAGCCGCTGGCGAAGGGAAGATGAGGGCCATCGCCGGCGTGGATGTAGGTGCCGTTGTCGGTTTGCCCGATGCGAGCGCTGAATTGCAGGCTCTCATAGGTCAGGTCCAGGCTGTAGACATGGGCGCAGGCGTCGGCGAGCACGCGTGTGATGTTGCCCCAGCCGGAGCCATAATCGAGCACCACGCTCTGATCGTTCAGGTCCAGGAGGAAGACGCCGGCCGCACGATTGGCGTCCAGCGCATAGCCCTTGATATAGGTATTGAGCCGTTCGCCCCGCTTGCGCGTGATCTCATCCAGCCGGAGCAGCAGGTCGGTCGCGTCATCGCCTTCCAGGACCCATTGCAGGTCCTCCTGCGCCACCTCCCGGTAGTAGAAGGCTTTGTCGGTGAGCCGGATGACGCCGAATTCATCCACGCGACCGATCTCCCCACAGGCCGGACAGGTGATGCGGTTGGCCTGCACAACAGCTTTTTCGCCGCAACGCGGGCAGGCAATGGCGAGTTCAGGCGACGTCAACGTGCCAGTCATAGTCGATTCAAGCCTCAGTTGGGGTCTCGTAAAACGCTGCAATCGCATCCACCACCGTCTGCTGCTGCTCCTCCGTCAACTCCGGATAAATGGGCAGGGCCAGCGTCTCCTGCGCGGCGTGTTCGCTGACCGGGAAATCGCCCAGATCATAACCCAGGTCAGTGAAACACTCTTGCAAATGCAGGGGCAGCGGATAGTAGACCTCGCACCCGATTCCCTGGGCCTTAAGGTGGGCCATCAGCTCATCCCGCCGCGCGCAGCGGATGACGAACTGGTTGTAGATGTGGCGGGTGGTGACGGGCGATGGCTGGCTGACAATCACCGACCGTCCCGGCGAGTCTGTACTGTCTGTCCCCAGCCATTCGCTGAAAAACATCCGATACCGATCCGCGTTGCGCTGACGGCCCGCGGTCCATTCGTCCAGATATTTCAGCTTGACCCGCAGCACCGCAGCCTGGATGGCGTCCAGCCGGAAGTTGCCGCCCACGAACTTGTGGTGATATTTGGGCTGTGCACCGTGCTTGCGCAGGATGTTCACCCGCTGGGCCAGGTCCGGGTCGTTGGTGACCACCATGCCGCCGTCGCCAAAGCCGCCCAGGTTCTTGGAGGGGAAGAAGCTGAAGCAGCCCAAGTGGCCCATGGAGCCAGCGCGCCGCCCCTTGTACTCGGAGCCGATGGCCTGGGCCGCGTCCTCGATCACGAACAGCCCGTGGCGGTTGGCGACCTCCATGATGGGGTCCATGTCCGCCATCTGGCCGAAAAGGTGCACGGGGATGATGGCCTTGGTCCGGGGCGTGATCGCGGCCTCGATCAGGGCCGGGTCCATGTTGTAGGTGGCGGGGTCGATATCCACGAAGATCGGCTTCGCGCCCACCCGGGCGATGCAGCCGGCGGTGGCGAAGAAGGTGTAGGGCGTGGTGATCACCTCGTGGCCGGGGCCGATCTCCAGGGCCATGAGCGCGACCAGCAGCGCGTCCGTGCCCGAGGAGACGCCGATGCCGTACTCACACTGGGAGTAGGCCGCGACCTCTTCTTCCAAAGCCTGCACTTCCGGACCGAGGATGAAATACTGGGTCTCGATGACCCGATTGATGGCTTCTTGGATCTCATCGCGAATCGTCGCGTATTGGGCTTTCAAATCCAACAATGGCACTGTGCTCATGGCAATGGTTTCTCCTCTGGCCAATCCAGGCAGCGCAGGATGCCTGCCTCATTTTCAATATAGCGCCATCCGCTCTCCGGGCAGATCCAGGCGCCTTCTTCGTCGCGCTCCGTCAACCGGTGCCCATGCCGGCTCATCCAGCCCTTGCGCCGCGCGGGCACGCCCAGCATGAGCGCGTAGTCGGGCACATCCCCGCGGACGACCGCGCCGGCCCCGATGAAGGCGTAGCGGCCAATGGTCGCGCCGCAGACGATGGTGGCGTTGGCGCCGATGGTCGCGCCCCGCCGCACCAGGGTGGGCATGTACTCGCTCCTGCGCACGATCTGGGAGCGGGGGTTGATCACGTTGGTGAAGACGCAGGAGGGGCCGCAGAAGACGTCGTCCTCCAGCGTGACGCCGGCGTAGAGGGAGACGTTGTTCTGCACTTTGACGTTGTCGCCCACCACCACGCCCTCGCCCACGAAGACATTCTGCCCCAGGTTGCAGCCCCGGCCAATCACCGCGCCGGCCATGATGTGGGAGAAATGCCAGATTTTGGTCCCCGCGCCGATTTCGCAGGGCTGGTCCACGTACGCGCTCTCGTGGACGAAGTAGTCGCTCATTGGTTCACTCACCTGTCGTTGTAGATTCACCGCCAATAGAACGCGGATTGAGCTGATTGGGCGGAAACAGCCGGATTTTTTCTGAAAATCCGTGTAGATCCGCCAAATCAGCCAAATCCGCGTTCTATCCTTTAACAATCACCGATCGATCCACCGGCTCTTCAGATCGAAGCTCTCCAGGGGCAGGGCGATGGGCGCGCCGTTCATGACCAGGGAACGCTGGGCCGCCTGGAGTACGGCCAACACCCGCCGCCCGCTCTCGCCGTCAGTCAGGGGCGGCTGCCGGGTGACCACCGCGTCCAGAAAGGCCTGACACTCCTGGCGCAAGGGTTCGTCGTCCGCGAAGGACACCTCCTCGCCCGCGCCCTTGACCGGCACCGGCTCTCCCTCTTGGATATCCACCCGCTGGTCGTAGAGGACCAGCCGCTTGGCCACGTCGTCGAAGCTGGCCATCTTGCGCGAGCCGATGACCACCAGCCGCTGCTCTTTGAAGGGATGGAGCCAGGAGACGTGAATGTGGGCGCGCACGCCGTTGTCGAAGAGCAGGTGGGTCACAGTGACGTCGGCGATGTTGGGCTGGATGTAGGCCCCGCCCAGCGCACTCACCTGGAAGGGCATTCCGCCCATGAGGCGCAGGATCACGGCCACATCGTGGGGCGCAAAACTCCAGAGGATGTTCTCCTCCCGCCGCACCTTACCCAGGCTGAGCCGGTTGGAGTAAATGTAGTGGATCTTGCCCAGTTCGCCGGAGCGGATCAGCTCGCGCAGGCGCAGGATGGCCGGGTGATACTCCAGCACATGGCCCACCATGAGGATGCGGTCCCGCTCCCGGCTCAGGGCCACCAGATGGCCGCCCTGCTCGTAGGTCAGGGCCAGGGGCTTCTCCACGAAGACGTCCTTGCCCGCGTTCAACGCCCGGGTGACCAGGTCGAAGTGGGTTTCGGCCGGGGTGGCGATGGCCACGGCCTTGATTTCGTCATCGGCCAGAACCGCGTCAATGTTGTCCGCGATGCGGGCCTGGGGCGCGATCTCCGCGGCCAGCGCGCGGCCGGCCTCGGTCAGGTCGCAGACCGTGTGCAGCGCGCCCAGTTCCCTGAAGTTGCGCACCAGGTTCTTGCCCCAGTAGCCGCAGCCGATGACCGCGGTGTTGGTGATTGCTTGGCTCATGATTTTTTGACAAGATGGCAGGATGAGGGGTGACAAGATGGCTTTGCGTCAAGCGATCTCGTTTCAACGCAAAGGCGCAAAGGCGCAGAGACGCAAAGAAAAACAAAAGAACTCTGCGCTCCTTTGCGTCTTTGCGACTCTGCGTCAAATTTTCAACGCAATGGCGTAAAGGCGCACAGAAAAACAAGAACGCTCGCCTACTTGGTCATCTTGTCACCCTGTCATCTTGTCATCCGGTCATTTCCTCCGTGTACGAATGCGCGCATGGCCTCGAAGGCCAGCGCCGGTCGGTTGGGATCCCGCTCCGGGTTGCGCCCGGTGTTGTAGGTCACGATCAGCTCGCGTTTGGCCCGGGTGACGCCCACGTAGAGCAGGCGCAGCCGCTCGGCCGCGATCTCTTGGCGCGCCTTTTGGGTGGCCTGGCCGGGGATGTAGTCGTCCAGCGTGCCGCCGTGGAGCTGGCGCAGTTGCTCCTCGGCCTCGGCCACCAGGTTCAGGCTGTCGCGCACATACCAGCGCTCGCCCCGGTACTTGTCGTCCTCGCCGCCGCCTGGGAAGCTGTAGTTGTTGACCGCCAGGATGTAGACCCGGTCCCACTCCAGCCCCTTGGCCGCGTGCATGGTGGCCACGGTGACCAGCCCCTTCTTGGGTTCATAGCCCAGCGCGTCGTCACTGAAGCCCAGGATGCGACGCTTGTTCTGGGCGATGTTGTCCAGCTCGCCGGTCAGTTCGGGCAGCCGCCAGCCGGGGTTCTCCTTGCCCAGCTTGGCCAGCAGCACGGCCAGCCGGTGGGTCAGCGCCAGGTCCGCAGGCTCAGAGAAGAGGTCGTTGCCCAGGGTCAGCAGCAGTTCATCCACCGGCAGCACCGTAGCCTCGGTCCAGCGACGCAGGTCGGCCCGGAAACGTTACACCAGCTAGCGCATGCCCTCCACCTCGTCCAGCCAGCCGATGACGTCCAGCCAGTCCCGTTCGCCGGGGAAGAGGAAGGACTCCGGTTCCCGTATCTTGCCCAGGGCGCGGGTGAAGTTGGCGATAGGTGTGGGGAGATTGGAGATTGGAGATTGGAGATTGGCCTTGCCTGGCTGGGGCTGGGCTGGCTCCTGCGTCTGCGCTGCGGCGCGTTTGGGCCACCAGACGGTTTCCCAGAGGCGCTGGAGGCGGCTGGCGTCCGTGGGCTGGGTGATGTAGCTGAGCACAGTAGCCAGGGCCAGGGCCGCGGCCCGGGTGGCGCTGTCGGAGCGCAGCAGCGAGTCGTCATAGGGCAGATCGTGGGCCTTGAGCGCGTCGGCGATGCGGAAGCCCCGGTTGTTGTCGGGCGCGAGCACAGCCACGGTCCAGTCTGAATGCGCCGGCAGCCAGCGGGTCAGGCTGGCGATGACCACGTGCACCTCTTCGTCCGGCGTCAGCGCGCGGTCGTAGATGTAGACGGGCGGGTTCCCCGGCTCCGGGTTGGGCTGGGGATCGCCGGGCGGCGTGGGCTGGATCAGAGGCGGGGCCAGGGCCAGTTCCGGCGGCAGGTAAGAGTCCGGCCCGCGCGACCACTCGATGAGGTGGTTGGCCAGCTCGATGATGGGCAGGGCCGAGCGCCCGGAATTGGGCAGGTCCCGGGCCTGGTCCGGGTATCTGGCCACGAACTCACGCAGATAGCGGGTGTCCGCGCTGGTGAAGGTGGTGTTGATGGCCTGGTTGGGATCGCCCACCCGCACCCAGTTGCCATTATCATTGGTGAGCCGGCGCAGCATGGTCTCCTGGAGGGCGCTGGAATCCTGGGCCTCGTCCTCCAGCACATAGGGCCAGCGGGCCTGAAGCCGGTGCAGGAAGCCCTCGTCCGCGGCCAGGGCCTGGAGCGCGAGGATGATCAGGTCGTCGAAATCGACCGCGCCCCGGGTGAAGAGGCTGCGCTGGTAGTCGGCGTAGACGCGCAGGCCGAATTCCAGCAGGGGCCAGCTACCGCTCTGCCGGGCCAGCTTCTCCTCCAGTTTATGGGGTTCGGCCTGCAACTCCTTGGCCACGCGGATGAAGTTGTTGGCCATGTCGATGGCGTCGGCGAGCACATAACGCTCGATGCGGCGGAAACTTTGCAGGAATTCAGGCTTGATGAAAGGACCGAGGAAATCCGGGTTGCTCCGCAGGTAGCCCACGACCGCGTCGCGTTTGATGTCGGTCGCGGTGCGCTCGTCGATGATGTCGAAGTCCTCGCTCAGCCCCACCAGCGCCGGCCGCTCGCGCACGATGTCATGGGCCAGGCCGTGGAGGGTGCGCACCCGGTAGCCCACGCCGGGCAGCAGCCCCTGCTCCTCGCGCAGGAACTTGCCGATGCGCTGGCGGAAGTTTTCCACCGCGCTGTTGGTGAAGGTGACGATGAGCACTTCCCGCTCGTCCAGGCGTTCGCTCGCGGCCAGCCGCTCCACCAGGCGCGCGGCCAGCAGGCTCAGGGTGAAGGTCTTGCCGCTGCCCGGCACCGCGCTGATCCCCATGGGGCCGCCTTCGTATTCGAGAATGCGGGCCTGGGCCGGGCGCGGGATGAACTGTTTTTCCGTTGCTTCGATGGGGCGCTCAGTTCTGTTTTGGCGGTCAACGCCGGAATCAGTCACAATATTATATGAATCGTCTCAAATTGGTATCTGCTCAATAAGTCCGGGGGAGTCCGTCGCACTGACCGGGCGTATCGAGAAAATTCGGCCTGGCTTGGGTCAGTGCAACGCACTCCGCTCCGAAAAATTGAGGAGATACTCAAATTGGCGGGACAGCGCAACTGGGTCACCGATGCACAGGCAGACAGCCGCTCGCATGTGCAGACGGCCAGGGAATTGTAGCATTGCCGCGGTGGATTCTCTAAACGCCGAATGGCGCGACGCTACTCATTTGATTAGATTTCAAGGCTCTTCCGCCCCTGCATACCAAAGCCCAAACCACTCCCGCTCCACAGACAGCTCCCCACCAACATCCCGGTACGCCTCATGCCAGTTATGATCCAACGCACAATAGCCCGGGGCGTCGGGATCATAATTTTGCAGACAGGAGTCATCCGCGGGACAGCGCCCCTCGTCACAGATATTGTCATTGAGCAGCCAGATCGCGAGGTCAGGCTCCACACCGTAGTGGGAATCATCGCCGTAGCCGCCATCCCGCCATTCGGCGGCAAAGAACTGTTGCATTGACCCCGCGATCTCGGCCGGGCTGGCGTAGTCCGCATTGTTCTTGTCCTTGATGGGCGCGCTTGCAAGTTGCAACGGCGAGAAGAGATCGGCCTCGGATAGAATCACCGGCTTGCCCATCTCCCGTAGCAGATCCCGCATCCATTGGGGGAAATGGAACGAGATATGTTGCCCGCCCTCTTCGCAGGCCACGTAGTCCTCCTTGCCCCAATCCCAATAGTTATGCCAACTGAAACCATGACTCTTTTGTCCCAGCAACTCCTGCATGCGCCAATAGCCGGTCACCTTCTGATCCGTTTCTGAATAGAGATAGCGCTCGTTACAGGAGATCAGATCGATGCCGTCGGCGAATTGGCTCTGGGCCATGGGAGGCGTGAAGATACGATACCCCTCGTCGCCGGCCAGTTCATAGATTCTGGAAAAATAGCGGTTCATGGCCACCCAGACTTCGGGTTTGAAGTTTTCCGGGCGGCTGACAATGCTGTCATACCATTCGATGTTGGGTTCATTGGCCGGTTCAAAGCCAAACTCGCTGAACCCATTCTCCAGATTGAGCGTGTGAATGGCCCCCATCTCATCGGCCAGATCCTGAGGGCTGCGATAGAACTGGGGTTGGCAATTATCGCCCCCCACCGGGTAATCGGCCACCAGAGTGCGATTCTGCCGATAGCCGGGATCGGCGGGGTCGGTGATGGCCCAGTCCTCAAAATTGCCCGGCGAAGGATAGATGCGGATCACGACTTTGGATCCGGCTTGGGTGGCTCGTCGCAGGTAGTCGAACATACGGGGCAAACGGATTTCGGCGCGCTGGATGGTGCAAAGGTCGTCGTTCGCGCGCACGATATTATAAACCTGATTGCTGAGTACGACGATCATACTCGGCCAGATCGCGCCCTGACCATATGTGGGATGGTCGGGATCGATGCGCTGCAACTCGGTCTCGTTCCACGAAGAGAGGCCGTTGCGACTCTTGTTGCCGAGATGCACGCCTGTCCATAGTTTCATCGCCGGTGTGGGGGAGGCTGTCGGCGTGGGGGAGACCGCCGGTGTGACCGTCGCTGTAACCGTGGCTGTGGGCGTGAATGTGGGCGTCACCAGAGGGATTGTGCCGCCATTTTCGGTGGAAATGATAGGCAGGTAAAGCTCGAAAGGAACCGGCGTCTCCAGCGGCGGTTGCGGCAAAGTGGAGCGGGACGAGGATAACGACGGTGTGGCGCGCCATCCCATCCAGAGCGCGCTGAAAATCAGGGCGACAATGGTCAGGCGGGCAAATGCGGTGCTGCGTTTCGACATGCTGCGCGCTCTCCCCATTATCGGTCACGAACGATGGTTGTGACGTAGAAACTTGCGAGACCTTCAGCCTCAGGGTCAACGAACCAAAGAAGCCGATCGTCGGACAACATGACCGGAACGCCCACGCCTTGGTGAGGCAGGTCCGCAGCATCTGCTTCGAAGCGCGTATGATTCGCCAGATCGTAGCCAGTATTGCGGAAGCCCAGCAGCAAAATCAAATCGCCATCCATCAGCATCTTGGACGCCATTGGCGCGTCCTTGTCAATCAAGCGTCCGGTGCGGGTGGACAGATCGAAGAGATGCACTTGATTGAAATCCTTCACCTTGCCGTCCACCTCCTCAAAGTGACGGGCAGCCCACGCGACCTGCGCACCGTCACAAGCGTGCTGATATGCGCTGGCGGGGTCCGTTGTGATCGGCAGCTCGCCCAGCGTCACCCGTTCGCCGGTGACGTGATTGAACGCGATCAATTGGGCAAGGTGGGGCAACGCCCCCGTGGGGCTGAGCAGATAGATGAGCCATTCACTGTTGCAGACGCGGGGCAACTTGGGCAAATGAGCATATGCGTTCTGATCGATGACAAAAGGTTGCGCCGCGTTGACGTCATAGCCATAGAGTCCACCGATCCCATCCTCGACGCCGTGCCAGGCCACAACGCCGTCTTGAAAATCCACCTGACTGAAATCGTCGCCCTGTAAGCGCCTTTCGGAATTGTCCGCCAGATCGACCATATACAGCGTAGCGGGTGAGCCTGACGTCGCGTCTTCTTCGACCCAGACAACGCGCTCGCCGGAGATATGGAGGTTGTGCATCAATGTTGGCGAGCGGAAAGCGGTCACGCGGGTGAGGGCGCCCGTCTCCAGGTTCATCACCAGCAGCGCCCGACCCCGCGCCAGATCAGTTCCGGTGGCGACCAGCAGATTTCCGTCCACATCCGCAGGGGTGATGGCGGCGTAATCACCGTCCTGCGTGTTGCGATCAAAGTCAACCCGCCGGCCTGCATCCAACCAGGTCGCCGCTACGGGCGGGGGTGAGGGCGTCAACGCCAGGGATGAGAGCCGCGAAATCCCATCAGGTGATTGATCGGGTCGCCCCAGCCCGATCAGCGCAAAGAGCGCCAGCAGCCCAAGTAAGGCTATTCCGCTGATGACGCCAAAAATCCGTCGTCGCATCTCCCAAGCCCCCTACGGTCATAACCGTTCAAGCCCTCGGTTCCTCTATTGCCTGTTTACGTAGCGCGATCAATAATATCATTGACGGCCAATATAATGCTATGTATGCGCTTTAGCGCAGTTGCGGCGGAACTGCGCTAAAGTGCATACTACGAACTGTAGAGTTATTTACGCCATCGCGTATTAGCCTGAACTTGTGGCTCAATGCTGGCTGAACTGTATTATAAACGGGGGATGTTCGAGCCATGAGCCAGGCTCAAACATCCCCCGTTTGTGACTTTCATTCGTCGTTCTGGCAAGACCTGTTTAAGCGGTCACCCCACCACAATGTTGACCAGTTTGTTGGGGACGACGATGACCTTGCGCACCTGCTTGCCGTCTATCCATTTTGGGACGTTAGGCGAGGCCAGGGCCTGGGATTCCAGCACATCCTTGGCCGTGCCAGGGGCCACGGTCAACTTGTCGCGCACCTTGCCGTTGACCTGGACCACCACCGTGATCTCGTACTCCTTGGCCTTTTCGGAGTCTCCCTGGGGCCACGCTTGCAGGTGGACGCTTTCACCCTTCTCCGAATCGCCCACCTGCTGCCACATCTCCTCAGCGATGTGGGGGAAAATGGGGGCCATCATCAGCACCAACGAACGCACGGCCTCTTCCCAGATGGGCGAGCCGACCACAGCCGTCTCCTTGGCCTTGATCATGGCGTTGTTCAGCTCCATCAGCGCGGCGATGGCCGTGTTGAAGCGGAAGTTGGCCATGTCATCGTTGACCTTGATCAGGGTCTGGTGCAGCTTGCGTTCCAGCGCGCGCACCTGCTCCGCCTTCGGCTGGGCCGCGACCCGCTCCGGCTTCGGCTCGTCCATGACCATGCTCCACGCCCGGTAGAGGAAGCGATGAACGCCCTCGATGGCGCTGGGATCCCAGGGGCCGCCCTGGTCCCAGGGGCCGATGAACATGAGGTAGCCCCGCACCGTGTCCGCACCATATTTGGCCACATATTCGTCCGGGTTGACCACGTTGCCCCGGCTCTTGGACATCTTCTCCCCATCCGGCCCCAGGATCATGCCCTGGTTGAAGAGGCGCAGCATGGGTTCGTCGAAATCGAACACGCCCATGTCGCGGACGGCCTTGGCGAAAAAGCGCACGTAGAGCAGGTGCATGGTGGCGTGTTCGATGCCGCCTGTGTACTGATCTACAGGCAACCAGTACTCCCCCATGGCCGGATCCCAGGGCGTATCGTCGGGCGTTAGTTTTTCGCCCTGCTTCCAGTAAGGCGAGACATAGGCGTACGGATACCAACTGGAGTCCATGAAGGTGTCCATGGTGTCGGTCTCCCGCTCCGCGTCGCCGCCGCAGACAGGGCAGGTCACATGGAGGAAGCCCTCGTGATACTTCAGCGGGCTCTCGCCCGTGGGCTTGAACTGGGCGTCATCGGGTAGCACCACCGGCAGGTCCTCGTAAGGCACAGGAACCACGCCGCAGGTGGGGCAGTGGATCATGGGGATGGGCGTGCCCCACATGCGCTGGCGGCTGATCAGCCAGTCGCGCATACGGTAGTTGACCATGAAGCGCCCCTTGCCCGTCTCCTCCAGCCAGGCTGTCACCTTGGCGGCGGCTCCTTCCACCGGCGTTCCGTCGAAAGGCCCGCTGTTGATCAGACGTCCCTCATACTTGGAGGACCACGCCTCTTCCAATTCGCCCTCAGCCCCGTCCGGGCCAGTGATGACCCGGCGGATCTCCAGGCCGTACTTCTTCGCAAACGCGAAGTCGCGCTCGTCGTGCGCGGGCACGGCCATGATCGCGCCCGTGCCGTAGGTCATCATCACGTAGTCCGCGATCCAGATGGGGATGCGCTCGTCGTTCACCGGGTTGATGGCGTAGCCGCCGGTGAAGACGCCGGTCTTTTCCTTGTCCGCGGCCGTGCGTGCGATCTCGTCCTTGCGCTCTGCTTCGGCCTGATAGGCCTCCACTGCGGCCCGCTGTTCGTCCGTGGTCACCTTCTCCACCAGGGGATGCTCGGGGGCCAGGACCATGAAGGTCGCGCCCCACAGGGTGTCGGGTCGGGTGGTGAAGATCTCGATGGGATCGCCGGCTTCGGTGGTGAAGATCACCTGCGCGCCTTCGCTGCGTCCGATCCAGTTGCGTTGCATGATCTTGACCCGTTCGGGCCAGTCGATGGTCTCCAGGCCATCCAGCAGTTCCTCGGCGTAGGCGGTGATGCGGAACTTCCACTGCTCCAGGTCCTTCTTGATCACGGGCGTGCCGCAGCGCTCGCAGTGGCGGTCCTCGCCCCACACCTGTTCCCGGGCCAGGGTGGTGTTGCACGTGGGGCAGAAGTCCACGGGCGCGTACTCCCGGTAGGCCAGGTCCATGTCATAGAGCTTCAGGAAGAACCACTGGTTCCACTTGTAGAACTCGGGGTCACAGGTGACGGCTTCCCGGTCCCAGGCCCACATCGCGCCCATCTGGCGCAGTTGACCGCGCATACGCTCGATGTTGCGATAGGTCCACTGCTTGGGGTGGACGTTGTTTTTGATGGCCGCGTTTTCAGCCGGCAGGCCGAAGGCGTCGAAGCCGATGGGGAAGAAGACGTTATAGCCGTTCATGCGCCGCCAGCGCGCGGCCGCGTCGCTGGGCGTCATTGCGTACCAGTGTCCGGTGTGCAGATCGCCGGACGGGTAGGGCAGCATGGTCAGCGCGTACCACTTGGTCCGGTCCGGGTCCTCCACCGTGTTGTACAGGCCCTGGGCGTCCCAGGCGGCCTGCCATTTGGGTTCGATTTCCTGCGGGTTATACTTGTCAGCCATGATTGACTCCTGCTTGTTCTCGGAATGATCGCTTGTGCATCTGCCCTGAAAAATAGCCACGGATTACACGGATTACACGGATTTTTTTATTCCCTGTGGCGCTGGGCGGCAGCATGAATGTCTTCCTGGAAGGTTGCGCCGTAAAACAACAAACACAAAGACGTGAAACGCGCTAATGCATATCACCGCGTTTCACGTCTTCAATTTGGCCCGCGCGTCCGGATGGCTGTCCGATTGACGCGGGCTATCTAAGCGCGACCATCCCGCCCACGGGCGTCCCGCTGCTTTGTTTACTCGCTATGGGTATGCGCTTGCCCTGGGGCTGCGGATTGAACTGCTGAATACCCATCATGGTCATAAGTATACCACAAGATTGACGCGTGACGACAAGACAAAAACAATAGAACACGGATTAAGGGGATCGGGCGGATCGACACAGATTTTTTTGAAAAATCGTGACTATTCAGCCAGAAACCGGGTTTTTCTCTGGTAGACGGCGACTTCTAGCGATCAAAAACCCGGTTTCTCTCGGAGGGTGAATAGTTATGAAAAATCCGTGTCGATCCGCCCGATCCGTAAAATCCGCGTTCTATCTACCCCAGATCCACCGGCGTCAGCCAACCCCATTTGTCCTCGATCTCGCCCTTGACGATGCCGAAGAAGGTCTCCTGGATGGCCTTGGTGATGGGGCCCCGGCTGCCGGACCCCACGGGTTTGCGGTCCACTGAGCGGATGGGCGTGATCTCGGCTGCGGTGCCGGTGAAGAAAATCTCGTCGGCCATGTAGAGCATTTCCCGGGGAATGGCGGTCTCGCGCACGTTGTAGCCCAGGTCCTGGGCGATGGTGGCCGCGCAGTCCCGGGTGATGCCGCCCAGGATGCTGTTGCCCAGGGGCGGCGTGAAGAGTTCGCCTTTGTGGACCAGGAAAATGTTCTCGCCGCTGCCCTCGCTCACGTAGCCGTAGACGTCCAGAGCGATGCCTTCGGTGAAGCCGTTGTCCCTGGCCTCCATGACCACGTTCTGGCTGTTGACGTACTGACCGCCGATCTTGGCCAGCGCGTTGAGGGTGTCGGGCGCCATGCGTCGCCAACTGCTCACCTGCACGTCCACGCCCTGCTCCAGGGCTTCGGCCCCCAGGTACGCGCCCCAGGGCACGGTGGCCAGGATCGCGTCCACGGGGCAGCCGCGGCCATCCACGCCCAGGGATTCATAGCCCCGGAAGACCAGGGGGCGGATATAAGCGCTGCGATGCTGGTTGGCCCGCAGCACCTCCGCGGTCACCTCCATCCATTCGTCCACCGTCAGCGGCGAGGGAATCTGGGCCACCTTGCCGGAGAAGAGCAGTCGCTCGAAGTGTTCGCGGCCCCGGAAAATGGCGGGCCCGTCGCCGACGTCGTAAGCGCGAATGCCCTCGAAGACGCTGCTGCCGTAGTGAAGGGCGTGGGTGAAGACGTGCACCGTCGCCTGCTCCCAGGGTATGACTTCACCGTTCATCCAAATGTAATCTGCACGCATTGCCATTTTTTCACTCCTTGGAGCCTGTGTTTGGTGTGTTGTTAGGGGTGCGTCAGCAGATGATCGACCGCCGCAGCCAGCTCGCTTAGCGTTGCGGCCACGACCACATCATCGCATAACGGCGCATACCTAAGCATATCACTATCCCCCGTTCCCCACAAGAGAGGCGGCTCCGGGTTGATCCAGATGGAGCGGCGGCTGCGGCGGGCCATGCGCCGGAAGATCTCCAGTTGCGGATCGGCGTAGTTGTTGCGCCCGTCACCCACCATGATCAGAGTGGTGCGTCCGTCGATGGCGTCCATGTGGCCGGCGGCGAAATTCTCCAGGCTGTAGCCCAGGTCCGTGCTGTAATAGCCGGGCGGCATGCGCGCCAACACCCGGTCGATGGCTTCGTCCGCGTCCTGGCCCATGAAATCGGGTGTGATGTACTCCAGGTGATCGATGAAGGCAAAAGCGTGGGTCTTGGCCACCAGGTCCTGAAGCTGGTAGACCAGGCTGAGCATCAGTTCCGAGCAGTGGCGCATGGAGGTGCTGATGTCGCAGATGACCACCAGCTTGGGCTTGAGCCGCTTGTCCCGATGGCGGATTTCCATGGGCGCGCCGCCATGTTTGAGGTTGGCGCGAATGGTGGCCTTGGCGTCCAGTTGGCCGCCCTTGGCCCGCTTCTGGCGCAGGGCGATGCGGCTGCGCAGCCGGGCGGCCAGGCGACGCACCTCTCTGCGCAGGATCTCCATGTCCCGCTCGGAGAGCGCGCCAAAGGGGCGGTTCAGCAGCGCGTCCATGTCCACGTCGTCCGGCGGCTGCTCGCCCATGTTCTCTGCGATGCGCTGGCCGGCGTAATCCTGCACCTGCTTCTCCAGCGCGGCCAGGTTGGCCTTGATGAGCGCCTGCATCTGGGCGATGCGCTCCTTGGTCATGCCCATCTGCTCCAGGATGTGTAGGGTTTCTCCCAGCGCGTCACGCACCATTTCATGGCGCAGCGCGCGCAACATGCGCTGGACCATCCAGTCCCGGTAGCGCAGGTCATCCAGGCGGTTGAGGCCCACCAACTGGCCAAGCTGGCGCAACTCCTCCGCGCTCAGTTGTTCGCCCCGCAGCAACCGCTCCATCATCTCCCGCAGTTGCTGGTTGAACAGGGAGAGAGCCTGGGCCAGCATTTCCGCCTCGTCATCTGTCAGGTCTTCGATCACATCCGTCATAGGCGGTGTGGCCCCGCGGTCGAAGAAGAGAGGAAACAGTTCATCGAAAATGGGCCCGCCGCGCGCGTCCTTCACCAGGGTGGCCCGCAGGCTCAGCCGGAACATCTCCCGCTCCTGGACGCCCACCTGCTCCACGGCCCGAAACGCGTCCACGCTCTCGGCCATGCTCACCCGCACCCCGCCGGCCCGCAACGCGGCTATGAATTTTAGAATTCGCTCTTCCATTGTTCCGTCACCTTATCGTTCGGCCCCCCGGCCCCCAATCCTGGGGGAGAGGTCGGCCTTGGCCAGGCAGGCGTTCCCCCCAAGTTGGGGGCTAGGGGGGCGACAAAACCAGGCTCGGCCCTACCATCCCACCATCCCCATTCCCCGCCGCGCCTTCTGCAGATCCCCTTCATGTTTCAGCAGCACGCTCAGGGTGTTCTCCAGCGTCTGCTCGTCCAGTTCCCGGGCGTTGAGGGCCACCAGGGAC
>JAJRVT010000250.1 GCA_024277175.1 Chloroflexota bacterium
CCTTTGACCCGGCGTTGGCGATGCCTGCCTGATGACCTATGCGTTATGTAATCTAAACCTTTGTTCTTTATCCGTTTGCTCTCACATTTCGTCAATTAGGGACTTGACATCAAAGAGAGAATCTACGGGGGCGGCGTTTCACCACTCAAACGGAACCGTTCCCGTCTCGTCGACCGGATATCCCCAGCGCTCGATATAGGTCATTCCTGGCAGGAATTCGTCCCCCTGCGCGTCCAGCCTGGCCGTCAGTTGGGCGTCCAGCGCGGCCTGGCGTTTGGCGTACGCGGGCCGGCCGACCAGGTTGTCGAGTTGGTAGGGGTCGGCCTCGTTGTCGTAGAGCAGCCAGGGCCCGTCCAGGCTGCGCACGTAGGTGTAACGTTCGGTCCGCAGCCCCCGATACTCGCGCCCGCCCTGGGCTGGGGACCACTGGCCGAAGGGATGGGGACACGACAGCAAGGCCGCTCCGTCGGACGGATCCAGGCCGCCATGCAGGTAGTCGGCGAAGTCGAGTCCCTCCACGCTTGCGGGAATGGAGAGGCCGCATAGTCCCAGCAGGGTGGGCACGACGTCGGGGATGTCGATCCGCGCGTCCAATGCTTTGCCCGCGCGCCCGAACCCGCGCGGGTAGTGGATCAACATAGGGATGCGGATGGATTCCTCCCAGGGCTGCTGTTTTTTCTCCGCCCCGTGGGAGCCGAGCATGTCGCCATGGTCGGAGGTGAAGATGAAGAGGGTATCGTCCTCTATGCCAGCCTCCTTCAAAGCGGTCCATAGTTCGCCCACGCACGCGTCCAGGGCCGAGCAGTGGGCGTAGTAGCCGGCCAGCCATTCCCGGGCCGCGGCCTGGCGCGCAGGCGGAACGTTGGGCCGCAGGTGGATGGCGTCGGGCGAGTACATGGCCCGGTATTCGGGGGGCGCGGTCCCATAGGGCGCGTGGGGCGGTCCCCAGGAGAGCATGAGCAGGAAGGGTTTGCCACTGGCGTGGTTGCGGATGTACGCCTGCGCGTCCCGGGTCTGGGCCATGGCGTCGTAGCCCTCCCACAGCCGCTTCTCGTCTGAATCGCCGGCGTAGTAGGTGGAGTGGTTGTAATCGTGGGCGCATTCCAGGATTTTCCAGTAGTCGAAGCCCTGGCGGCTCTCCGGCGGGATGTAGGCCGAGCGTCCGCGCCCGTCCAGGTGCCATTTGCCGATGTAGGCCGTGTCATAGCCGGCGTTGGCGAAGACCTTGCCCAGGCTCACCGCGTCGGCGCTCAGGTGGACGTCGTTTACGAAGACGCCATGGGTCAATGGGTACTGGCCGGTGAGCAGGGAGGCCCGGGAGGGGCAGCAGACCGAGCAGCCGGCCACCGCGTGGGTGAGGTTGACGCTTTCTGCGGCCAGGCGGTCGATGTTGGGCGTGCGCACGTCCGGATTGCCGGCGTAGCCGGTCGCCTGGGCCCGCCACTGGTCGGCGAAGACGTAGACGATATTGGGGCCTTGCGTTGTCATAAAGTTTGGATCCTTGATTTTTGGCCGGCTGCGAGTATCCGCTCAAGAAACCGGGAAAGTCCGTCGCACTGACCAGGCGTACCGAGGGAATTCGGCCTGGCTTGGGCCAGTGCAACGCACTCCGTCCTGAAATATTGGGGTGATACGGCTGCGATGGTGTGGCTACGATAGACGACGTGTTAGTAGTATACGCCTGTTTTGGGTTATGCTCAAGCAACGAAAAGATAACGAGTGCGTCCCACGCCATGGGCCAATTTCGTCGATCAGTCGCGCCCCATGGCGTGGGATGGACGGGGTGATAGCATAGATTGTTGCTGTACTGAGTGCGTCCCACGCCATGGGGCAATTTCGTCGACCAGTCGCACCCTATGGCGTGGGATGGACGGGCCGCCCATCCTGTACCGCCACCATCATGTTGCGAGCTGGGCTGGCCCTGCCTGGCAAACAACATAAATGTTGTTTTGCAAGACGCCCGTCCGTCCCACGCCCGGCGGGGTTGGCTTGGTTGCGGGCTTGTCTGCGGGCGTGGAACGCACTCACCACACATCTCACGCCTTCACGTCTCCCGCCTGCATCGCGCCCCCCTCGCGCCTGCGTTGCGCCCGCCTTGTGTCCGGCGCGCTCGCCGCCAACCCGCTACAGTAGTGGTGAAACAAGTCGCCAGCCTATCGCGGCGAAGACGTGGTCTCCCGGTCGCCTTCGCCCGCCATGACCCAAGGAATGACAGCCATGAACCTATCCAGACGTCGGTTTCTCCGGCTAAACACACACGCCCCCGCTTCCCTGTCTTCATCCCCGGTGGCAGCCGCTTTTACGCCCCCTGATGTCTTGACCCCGGCCAGCCAGGACCCGGACCTCCATCTGCTCAATCGCATCACCTGGGGCGCGCGGCCGGAGGCGTTGCAGCAGGTGCGGGAGATGGGCCGTGACGCCTACCTGGACGAGCAGCTCAACCCCGACCGGATCGACGATAGCCAGGCCGACCGCCTCATGCAGCGCTTCGCCATGTGGAGCCTGGACCGCAGCGCGCTCTACGGGCTGAATAACTACTACAGCCGGGTGGAGGATGGCCTGGTCGAAAGCATGATCCTGCGCGCGGTCCACAGCCGCCGCCAGTTGCTGGAGCGCATGGTGGACTTCTGGAGCGATCACTTCAACATCCCCCTGGGCGACGAACCAGGCGACCTGCTCTTCTATCAGCGGGATGCGATCCGCAAGCACGCGCTGGGTAATTTCCAGCACTTGCTCATCGCCACCGCCAAATCGCCGGCCATGCTGGTCTACCTGGACGGCGCGGAAAACATCGCCGAGCATCCCAACGAAAATTACGCCCGGGAGCTTCTCGAACTCCACACCCTGGGCGTGGACGGCGGCTACAGCGAGGAGGACATCCGCCAGGCTGCGCGCGCCTTCACCGGCTGGACCACCCACCCGCGCACCCGCAGCGGCTTCATCTTCAACCCCGATGACCACGACACGGCCCCCAAGCAAGTGCTGGGCCACAGCCTGCCCGCGGGCCGGGGCATCGAGGACGGGCTGTACGTGCTCACCCTGGCCGCGCGCCATCCGTCCACGGCCCGCTTCCTCGCGCGCAAGCTCTGCGTCCGCTTCGTGAGCGACAACCCGCCGGCCAGCCTGGTGGAGAGCGCGGCCCAGGTCTGGCAGGCCAACGATGGCGAGATCAAGCCGGTGCTGCGCCATATCCTCACCTCGGACGAGTTCTACGCCACGGCCGGCCAGAAGCTGCGCCGCCCCCTGGAGTTCTTCATCGGCGTGTTGCGGGCCACGGGCGTGGAGAACACCGACGCCTGGGCCATGTACGAATTGCTGATGGAACTGGGCCAGTCGCCTTATGGCTGGCATCCGCCCAACGGCTACCCGGACGTGGCCCCGGCCTGGATCTCCACCAACGGCCTGCTGGCCCGCTGGAACGCGGCCATGCACCTGACCCACGGCGTGCACAGCGAACAGGATGTCTGGGGATGGCTCTCCCACCTGGAGGATCGGGTCCCGCCGCCAGACCGGGCAGGCGGGCCGACCACGGCCGGCGAACTGGTGGACCAGGTCGCGACCCAGGTCTTCGGCGCGCCGCTATCGAGCGAGGCCAGGCAGCCCTTCATCGACTATGTCGCGGCCGGCGGCGAGAACGCGCGGGTGGACATGCAATTGTTCGCGCGCAAGATGCCCAGCCTCTTCGGCCTCATGCTCGCGTCCCCC
>JAJRVT010000251.1 GCA_024277175.1 Chloroflexota bacterium
CAGGGCCGCAACCTGACCGGCCCCGCGCCGCGCCCGCTGGATCATCTGGCGATCGCGTGGACTCATGAAGGCGATCTGGTGATCGATCCGGGCCTTGTCGTCAGCGCGGAGGAACGGCTGTCCCCCGTCTCGTAGACAGAGCCTCCGGGAGGTTGAAGTTGCATCACAAGAGTGTGTCCCGAATGAGTTGGAACCGCATTCCGGGATTCGGCCAGGCTATCTGCCGTTGCGGCGTATCTTGTGGCCGAATCCCGGAATGCTAACTCGTCTAGGACGCCCCCATATCACAAGGGGAAACGGACGGTGAAGACGGCTCCGCCTGTGGGGCGGTTGGCGGCCGTGATGCGGCCACCGAGCAGGTGGGTCAGTTCATAGGCCAGCGCCAGCCCCAGGCCAACGTTTCCCTGGCGACGTTGGCGGGATGGATCGGCCCGGTAAAAGGGATCGAAGATCGACTCCAGAGCGTCCGGGTCGATGCCGGGACCGGAGTCGCTGATCTGGATGCTGACGGCGTCCGCTTGCGGCGTCAGGGTGACGTCGATGACGCCGTGGTCCGTGTAGGCGATGGCGTTTTCCAGCAGGTTGAGCAGGATCTGGGTCAGACTGTCGGCGTCGGTGACGATGGTGATGGCGGGAGGTGCGTGTACGTCGAGACGAACGTCTTTGGCCTCGATGGCGGGCGCCAGGGTTTCGGTCAACGTATGCAGGAGCGCGCTCACATCCGTGGAGGCGAAGGTCATGGCCTGCTGGCCGCTCTCCGCCCGCGCCAGGGCCAGCATGCGTCCGATCAGCCGCTGCATGCGTTCCGCCTCACTCTGGATGCGTCCCAGCGATTCCTGATAGGCAGCGGGCGTGCGCGGGCGGCTCAGGGCCAGCTCGGCCTGCCCCAGGATGGCCGTGACCGGGGTGCGCAGTTCATGGGAGGCGTCGGCGGTGAAGCGACGTTGGCGGGTGAAGGTGGCGGCCAGCCGGTCCAGCATGGCGTTGAACGCCATGGCCAGGGAGTGCACCTCGTCCTTGGCTTTGGGGACGGGCAGGCGACGTTCGGTGAGCGAATCGGCGCTGATGTCGGCGGCGCTGCGGGTCATGACTGTCAGGGGCTCCAGCGCCTTGCGGGCCAGCAACAGGCTGGCGAGGCCGGCGAACAGCAGAGCCAGCGGGACGCCGATCAACAGGCTGCGCCGAATCTGGTCGATGATCTCCAGCACTTCTTCCGGCTCGCTCGCGGCCTGAATATAGCCGAGTTTGAATCCGGGACCGTCACCGCCGTCCTGGGTGGGAAGCGCATAAATTGGCTGGGTGTAGACGCGCAACAGAAGGCCCGCGTCGCTCCGTTGATTGGCCGCCCCGCCTTCATCGCCGACCAGCAGCGCCTTCGGCTTCACGGCGACAATTCGAAAATCGCCTGTCCCAGCGATGATCCTCCCCTGGTCATCCAGTAGCCGCACAAATTCCGTCGCGTCCGCGTCGCCGGTCGGGCGACCGTTTCCCTCCACGAACTGAAGGGTTCCGTCTTTGATCATCAGGCGGTTGGTGGCGTCATCGACGGTCACAACCAATGTCTGATCTAGCTGTTCATAGAGATGGCCCAGGATCTGGTTCGTCAATACGCTCACCAGCACGATCAGGGTGATCAGGAAGACGGCCAGGTTGACCAGCACCAGACGAACGCGCAGGGTAAGCATGGTTCAGGAAGTGACGGCCAGCTTATAGCCCACGCCGCGCACGGTCTGGATCAGACGCGGCTCATGGCCGTCGTCCAGCTTGCGACGCAGGTAGCCGATGTAGACGTCAACGATATTGGACTGGGTGTAGAAATCGTAGCCCCACACGTGCTCTCCGATCTCGGTGCGGCTGTGGACCTGGCCGGGATGCAGCATCAGGTGCTCCAGCAGGGCGAACTCCTTGCTGGTCAGTTCGATTTCCCGCTCGCCCCGCTTGACTTGGCGGGTGAGCCGGTTCAGGCTGAGGTCGGCCACCCGCAGTTGATTGGGGTTGCCGGTGCGGTTGGGGTTGCGGGTACGGGCGCGGATGCGGGCCAGCAGTTCCTGATAGGCGAAGGGCTTGATCAGGTAGTCATCGGCTCCGCTGTCCAACCCGGCGACCCGATCGTCCACCGCATCCAACGCCGTCAGCATGAGGATGGGGGTCTGCATGCCGCGCTGACGCAGGACGCGAGCCACCTCTCTGCCGTCCATCTTCGGGAGCAGCACGTCCAGCAGAATCAGATCGTAGTCATAGGTCTGGGCATAGTCGAGGGCCAACTCGCCATCGACGGCGACATCCACCGTGTAGCCTTCCTCAGTCAGCCCTTGCTCAATAAAAGCGGCGACGTTCTGCTCATCTTCGACGACAAGAATACGCATAATCATCTTTCAATACGAACCGGCCATCTGTTTGTGCTGGCATAGTATATCCCCAATCTCATTTCTCATCAACGCGCGCGCCGGGACGACCAGCGTGGCGGGCGTCGATCTCCGCCGGTGCGGATGACGCCCGCCGGTTCAGGCTGTAGCGTCAACCCATAATGAGCCGTCTGGGGGGCCGATTTTTTCGCGTCGCGCCGGGTGCTGGTGATGCGCAGGATGATCAGCACCGTCACCGACGCCAGGCTCAGGACGTAGAGCCACCACAGGGACGCGCTGTCCGTACCCGCGAAGAGACCATGTAAAGTCACCAGGACAAAGACCCCAAAGCTGCCATAGTGCAACAGGCGAAAATTCTTCTGGCCCAGATAGCTGCGGGCGTAAAAGCTCAGCGTGAGCAGGAGCATCAAATAGAAGGAGATGATGCCCAAGCCGACCGAAACCGGCCTGTATTCCGACAGAAAGGGCGTGAAGAGCCGAATCAGATCGAGCTTGATGTAGCCGTCGCCGATCAGGATCGCCCCGTGCAACGCGGCCATGCCCAACCCCAGCCAGCTCAAATGGCTGTGCAGCCCCAGGGTCAACAGCGGCGAGACCCGGGAGCGAAACAGCTTGCCGCTCTGCATCAGCCCCCACAGCATGCCCAGCGTGAGCAGGCCGTAGGCGATGACGCCGCTGCTCCGGGAAATGAACCAGTAGGCTTTAACGCTGGTGTCGGGCAAATAGCGGCCGATCGTCAGCGCGCTGGCGAACCCCAGCAGACATAGTCCGAGCACTACGCCAGCCGCGACGATGATCGTCCAAACGCTACGCCTGGGCTCAGAGTCTGTTTGCGAAATTGTCGTGCGACGGGACATAAGCTTTTTCCTCAAAAGATCTGTTTATCAGATGACGACCATCATCTGTAACGAGCATAAAGTCGATATCGGAGAGCGTCTCCAGATACGCCGTCCCCTGCGCCTCACCCAAAATCAGCGCCGTCTTGGCGTAGATTTCGGCGTCCGGCAGACGGGGAGCGACCACGGTGGCGCTGAGAATATTGGTGACCGCCGGCGCGCCTGTGCGCGGGTCGATCAGGTGGTGGGCCGGCTGACCTTCATGCAGCCAGCGGCGGTAGACCCGGCTGGAGGTGGCCACAGCCGCATTTTTCAAGGCGAGAACGGCGATATCCCGATCCTCAGCCAGGGGATCGGCCACCGTGACCACCCACGGCTCTCTGGGCGGTGACCCAACGCAGGCGATGTCACCGCCCGCATCCACCAAGCACGCCCCCCGCATGCCCAGACGATGAGCCGCCTGCTGCACGGTCCAACTCTTGGCGATGCCGCCCAGGTCCAGGCCCACGCCGGCCGGCAGGGTGATCCGCCGCTGCGGTCCCAGGATGATGCCGCTCGAGTCGATACGCCTGCCCTGCAGCCCTCCGTTCGTCGCTGACGAGACCACCCATCCCCCGGATTCAGGCGATTGAGCGTCCGTCTCCATCTGGCTGAAGGGGCGATCATAGCCAAAGGCGACCAAGGCGTTCAAACTCGCCGGGTCGAAAACGCCGCCGGTCCGTTCCCGCCAGTTCAACGCGTCCCCGATCAGATAGTAGAGCAACCGTGACGCGGTGAAGGGACGGCCCGCCCCCCGGTTGAGCCGGGAGAGCTCGCTGTCTGGAAGAAAGCGGCTCAGCCGAGCCTCGGTCCGGGTGAAAAAGCGTTCGGTGGCGAGCAGCGCACCCTGGGCGCGCTGCTCATTACTGTTCCAAACCCACGCCTCCACATCCGCGCCCATGGCCCGGAAGCGACGGCTGAATTGACGAAGTCCCGTATCCCGTTTCATGAGCGGCGCGTGCGTCCGACCCGATTCACAGGTTGGGGTTGATACTGGGGCGACAGCCCTTGCTCGATACGGGGAACATCCGACCCCCACACGTACCAGAGAATTCCCCGGTTATCCCGCACGACGGCGACCGGATCGCCAGCGTTGGTTTTCACCCACTGGACGATATTCAGCTTGATTTTCGGCTCAGGCGTCGCAGTTGGGGCTGTCGTTGGCGTCGCCGTTGGAGAGGCCGTGGGGATCTCAGATGTGGCGGCGGACGAAAACGCGGCGGCTGTTGGGGGAATGCTAGTGGCCGTGGCCGCGGCGACGGGTCTGCTAACGGCTACATTGCGGGCGACCTCAGGGCGGACGCCCGTCGCTGGCGCCTGCGGCGACGTCAGTATCGCTGCGGATCCAGCATTGCTGGCAAACCCTGCCGACGCAACCTGGGTGGCGTTGGTTGCATTGACCGCTTCCACCCGCGAGAGCAACGCCCAGCCGGCCAGGGTCAGGCTCACAGCGCCGATGGTCGTCGTCAGTTTCAGCGTGGTCAACAGCGTCTTGGCGTTGTTGCGAGGGGATGATTGAGACTTCCGCGATGGCGTCATGGCCCTAGTTCCCCCGCCCTGCGTCCGCCTGCAACGAGAATGACGTCACCTGGGCGCTGGCTTGATTGGCATTCCGGGATGCACCGCTGTTCAGCGCATAGCCGACGACGCCAGCGGATGTCGTGGCGATTGCAATCAACATGATCAGCACAAAGGCTGCCATAGCCAGGCGCGCTTTAATCAGTTTGACAGTTGACGACTTTCTCTTCATGATCGTGACTCTCTCTCGTTCAGAAATACGGTTCCGCCAGGGTCGAGGACTCTGGCTTGGCTCTTGTCACCGATAACGGCGACAGTGACAGGGACGGTTACAACTCAACGCCTGCCATCATATACGCCCATGATGAGAATGATTTAAGAGAAGTCTAAGAATTCACTCATGAAGCCCGGATGGATTCGCTATCGGATCCATGGTACACTTCCATCATAGGAAATCGGCCACGGATGACACGGACTGTTTTTCACCTCTCATGGTGCGCAACCGTCCATGGAAAGCGAATCTGTGGGTAAACAGTCACCCCGTTTTGAACGTCCCCCGATAGATTTGGATGCGTCCAAAATGAGTTGGGACCGCATTCCGG
>JAJRVT010000252.1 GCA_024277175.1 Chloroflexota bacterium
ACCCTCTTCTTTTTTCTGGAGGTGGGGAGCGGCGACGTCACGGTCAAGATCCTGGGCATCGAGTCCACGCCGGAGCAGCGAGCCTCCTACCGCGCCCAGTTGGGGTTGAACGCGCCGGCCTGGCAGCGCTATCTGGACTGGCTGGCCGGCAGTGATTGGCGGGCCAAACGCCAGGTGGGCTATCCCCTGGCGACGGTCAAGAACCCACAGACGGATGAGGCCGAGTGGTGGGCCAATGTGGACGGGACCCTGACCCGTTGGACCATGAAGGACGGCCAACTGCTGGTCTTGCGCCGCCAGGAGGACGGATCGGCCACGGAGGAGCCGGCCGACGTGACCTGGATTCCAGGTGAGAACGGCAGCGAGATTTTCTGGGGGGTGGACACCAAAAACAACGCCGTAATGTGGGTGCGGGGTGCGGGCGATGTGGTCTGGGTGCGCACCAAAGCCGGCTTCCGCAAGGAGGGCGACGGCCCGCGCGAGTACATTCCCCTGCGCAAGGGGCTGCTGCGCCTGGACGCCGGCACCTCCCTGCAAACCGGTCGCCCGGTGGCTGTGACCCTGCTCCCCCGCATCCGCAACACGCTGGTGCTGGCCGCGCTGGCCTTCCTGATCGTCATGCCCCTGGCCCTCTTCTTCGGCATTCTGGCCGGCGTCAACGAGGGCAAGCTCACGGACCGGATCATCTCTATCACCGGCCTGGCGCTGACCGCCACGCCCGAATACGTCACCGGCATCTTTCTGATCATCATCTTTGGCATCTGGCTACAGGCCTTTCCCGCGGTGGCTCTCTTCACCAGCCCAAACGCCATCTTCGAGAATCCCAAACTTCTGGTGCTGCCGGTCATGACCCTGACCGCGGTCGAGCTTGGCTACGTGGCGCGCATGACCCGGGCCAGCATGGTGGAGGTCATGGACGCTGCCTACATTCGCACCGCCATCATCAAGGGCATGCCCCGGCGACGGGTGGTCATGCGCCACGCGCTGCGCAACGCGCTGATGGCGCCCATCACCATCATCATGCTGCATGTGAACTGGCTCATCGGCGGCGTGGTGGTGGTGGAATCCATCTTCGGCTATCCGGGGCTGGGGAGTTACATTTACAAGTCGGCCATCTTCGGCGACCCCAACGCGGTCGAGGCCGCGGCCATGCTGCTGGTCATCATCGCCGTCATCACCCGGCTGCTGGGCGATATCGCCTACATGTTCCTGAACCCGCGTATTCGCTATTCGTAAGGGGATCTATTCAGGCGAGAACCAAATAGACCGCGGATTGAGCAGATCGGGCTGAAACTGCCGGATTTTCCAAAGAAAAATCCGGTTTGCTCCGCTCAATCCGCCCAATCCGCGGTCTATGATGAAGAGTTACCATAGGAGTTCATCTATGACGGTTGCTCAACCCACCGCCAACGTTCACCACAGCGAACCGTCGCGCCTGCGCAAGTTCTGGAGCGGCGTTTCGGTGGTCTTCACCTCCAAGATCGCCACCGTTGGCCTGATCATCGTCCTTTTCTGGTTCATCATCGGCCTCGTCTCCTTTTTCTGGACGCCGTACCCGCCCAACTCCAGCCTGTTCGCGCAGAACCTATACCCGAATTCGGTCAACTGGCTGGGCACTGATCATCTGGGGCGGGACATCGCTTCCCGGCTCATGGCGGGCACCCAGGTCATCCTGCTCAAGACGCGCGTGCCGGGTGATTCGGGCTGGATCATCCCCGGCGGGGTGGCGCTGTGGGGCGTTTTCGGTGCGCTGGTGGTGGGCGCGTTCCTGGGGCTGAACGCGGCCTACCGGGGCGGCTGGTGGGATCAGGGCATCATGCAGGTGCTGGATGCGATGGTGGCCTTCCCCGCCATCGTCCTCTACCTGGTCATCATCACCGCGCTGGAGCAGGGGGATTTCGTCGTCATCTTCGCTATCACGGTGACGGGCGCGCCGGGCGTGGCTCGGCTGGTGCGTAGCCTGGCCCTGGATATCAAGACCCGGGACTATATCCGCGCCGCCGAAACCAGGGGCGAGAAGGCCTCCTACATCATGTTCAGGGAGATCCTCCCCAACGCCCGCGGCCCGATTCTGGTGGACGCGATGCTGCGGGTGGGCTACGCCATTTTCATGATCGGTACGCTGGGCTTCCTGGGCATCGGCCTGCCGCCCCCGGACCCGGACTGGGGCAACATGGTCAACGAGGCCCGGCGTTTCATCTTTCTCAACGCCTGGGCTCCGTTCCCGCCCTCCATCGCCATCGCATCCCTGGTCATCGGCCTGAACCTCTTCGCCGACGGCATGCGTGAGGAACTGACCCGGTATCAGAAGTGAGCGGGGATGGATGTGTAGCGAGAGTTTGATAGAACGCGGATTTGGCGGATGGAGCGGATCTCCACGGATTTTTTAAAAATTCGGCCTTTTCCGCCAAATCCGTTTCATCCGTGTTCTATATAAGGAGAACCGTTGGTGGAAGCGCTTTTAGATCAGACCACGATGACAAGCTCGGCGGGGCCTGGCCCTGTGCTCAAGGTGGAGAACGTGGCCGTGGCCTACAAGGTCCGGGGCGGCGAGATCCTTGCGGTGCAGAACGTCTCCTTCGAGATCAACCGCGGCGAATCCCACGGCATCGTGGGCGAATCAGGCTGTGGCAAGAGCACCGTGGCCTGGGCTATCGTCAACTTCCTGGGCGCGAACGGCTATGTGAAACATGGCTCCATCAAATTTCTGGGCCAGGAGCTGGTGGGCAAGAGCGGTGAGGAGTTGCGCCGCCTGCGCGGCGATCAGATCGCCATGGTCTACCAGGACCCCATGCAAGCCCTCAATCCCTCCATGCGCCTGGGCGACCAGATGAAGGAGGTGCTCACGGTCCACCGGGGCATGAGCGACGCCGACGCGACCAAACGCTGCATCGAGATGCTGGAGCGGGTTCACATGCCCGACGCGGCCAACGTCATGAAGCGCTACCCCCACCAGATCTCCGGCGGCCAGCAGCAGCGGGTGGTCATCGCCATGGCCTTGCTCAACAACCCCGCCATGCTGATCATGGACGAGCCTACCACTGCGCTGGATGTGACCGTGGAGGCCGCGGTGCTGGACCTCATCGGCGAGCTGCGGCGGGAGTTCGACACCGCCATCATGTATATCACCCACAATCTGGGCGTGGTGGCCCGGGTCTGCACCCAAGTGGGCGTCATGTACGCCGGCGAGATGGTGGAGCGGGGCCAGGTGGCCCAGATCTTCAAGGCCCCCCAACATCCCTACACCCAAGGACTCATGCGCTGCGTGCCCAAGCTAGGCGCGGACAAGGCCAGCAGCCTTCTCTATCCCATCATTGGCCGGGTGCCGCCCCCCGACAGCCGCCCGCTGGGGTGCGTTTTCGGTCCCCGCTGCGACTATGCCCAGGACCGTTGTGGGGAGGAGCACCCCCGCTTGCGGATGTTGCCCAGCGGCGTCCAGGTGCGCTGCCACTTCGCCGAGGAGATCGACCCCGCGCAGTGGACGCCACCCCCGGAACTGGAACTGCCCCCGGAGCCGGTTGGAACAGGAAACGGGAACGGAAATGGGGCCGGCGAGGAACCCATTCTGGTAGTCGAAGGGTTGAAAAAGTATTATACGGCGGCCAGCAATTCGCTCAAAGGCATGTTCGGGATGGGTGAAAAACGCTACGTGAAGGTAGTCGAGGACGTCAGTTTCACCGTGAAGAAGGGCAAGACCCTGGGCGTGGTGGGCGAATCCGGCTGCGGCAAGAGCACCCTGATCAAGACCATCATCGGGCTGGAGGAGAGCACGGGCGGCGAGATGCGCTTCCTGGGCTTCGACATCACCGGCGACCTCTCCTCCCGCAATAAGCGGCTCATCCAGGAGTTGCAGATGGTCTTCCAGAACCCGGACTCTACCATGAACCCGGCCTACTCGGTGGGCCAGCAGATCGCACGCCCCATGATCCGCTTCGGGACCGTGCCCAAGCGTCAGGTGCGCGACGAGGTGATCCGGCTCCTGCAGGCCATGCGTCTGGGCGAGGCCTATTATGACCGTCTGCCGCGCCAGCTTTCCGGGGGCGAGAAACAGCGGGTCGGCATTGCCCGGGCCCTGGCTAGCCGCCCCGACCTGGTGCTCTGCGATGAGCCGGTCAGCGCGCTGGACGTGTCGGTGCAGGCGGCCATCCTCAACTTGCTGCTG
This sequence comes from Chloroflexota bacterium, assembly GCA_024277175.1. GTDB lineage: Bacteria > Chloroflexota > Anaerolineae > Caldilineales > Caldilineaceae > JAJRVT01. The sequence continues at coordinate 4,163 of JAJRVT010000252.1, forward strand.
GACGTCCAGCACGAGTTCGAGACCACCATGATCTTCATCGCCCACGATCTGAGCGTGGTGCGTTTCTTCTCTGATGACGTGGCGGTCATGTACCTGGGCCAGGTAATGGAGATCGGGCCGGCCGACGCCATCTACGCGCCGCCCTACCATCCCTACACCGAGGCCCTGCTCTCGGCCGTGCCCATCCCCGACCCCGCGGCCAAGCAGAAGGTGATCCGGCTGGAGGGGAGCGTGCCCAGCGCCATGAACCCGCCCAGTGGCTGCCGCTTCCACACCCGCTGCCCCCGCCGCCATCTGCTGCCCGATGACGGTGCGATCTGCGCCCAGGAGATTCCGCCCTGGCAGGAGGGCGAGGACGGCCACCGCATCTTCTGTCACATTCCCCTGGAAACGTTGCGAACGCTCGATCCGGTGATTACCCAGTAGGCGGCTGTCCAGCGGCTATGCTTGGAACGCGGATTTCCACAGATTCAAAACGGATTTTCGCAGATTTTTTCAGAAAAAAATCTGCGAAAATCCGTTCTCATCCGAGCGTATCCGCGTTCCAACGAAGCCTGTCTGAGCAGCCACCCCAGTAGAAAAGGACGAACGCCATGTTGGTGCGCGACTGCATGACCCGCCATCCGATCCTGATTTCGCCCAAGACGCCCGCGGCCGAGGCGCAGCGGATCATGGCCGAGAACCGCATCCGCCATCTGCCGGTGGCCGGATCGGGCAAACGGCTCCTGGGCCTGATCACCCGCCAGCGTCTGGCCATGAAGCCCGACGATCTGGCCAGCCTGAACGTATGGGAAATCACCCGCCGTCTTTCCAACCTGATCGCGGAGAAAATCATGCTGCCGGCGGCCCGGGTGCGCACCATCGAGCCTGAGAAAACGGTGGAGCGGGCTGCGTCTCTGATGACCGACTACCGCATCGGCTGTCTGCCGGTCATGGAAGAGAACGTGGTGGTGGGCATCATCACCGAGACCGATCTGCTGCGCGCGTTTCAGGTCATGCTGGGCATCCAGGGCGAGGGTGTGCGCGTCACCGTCAACATGCCCGACAAGCGCGGCGAGTTCGCCAAACTGATGCGGGTGATCGTGGACCGCAACTGGGGTGTGGTGGGCGTGGGCACCTTCCCCAACGCCCGCCGTGACGGCTATTACTTCGCGGTCGTCAAGATATCGAATGTCACCCTGGACGAGGTCCGGGATGCGATCGGTGGCATCGAAAGCCAGGAGATCACCGATATCCGCACGATCGTGTAGACGAAGAGACAAAATGGATAGAACGCGGACTAGGCGGATTGAGCGGAAAAAGCCGGATTTAAAAAAATCCGTGAAAATCCGCCCAATCCGTTCAATCCGCGTTCTATTGATCACCACGGATCATCTCCCATGACGCAAAAACAAGCCACCCTGATCTTCAACCCCTTCGCCGGCATCACCGGTGGGGATGGTATGCTGGCCAAGTTCCAGACGTTCTGGGGCCTGTTTGGCTGGGATGTGACCGTGCGGCCGAGCGAATACGCTGGCCACGCCGTGGTCCTGGCCCGGGAGGCCGCGGAGCGGGGAGACGATCTCGTTTTCGCGATCGGCGGCGACGGTACGGCGAATGAAGTGGCCAACGGGCTGGCGCATAGCGAGACCATCATGGCCGTCGTCCCCACGGGCACGGCTAATGTCCTGGCCAAGGAGTTGCACATCCCCATGCGCCGCTTCACCAACCCAGACTGGCTGCTCAACGTGGCCGATATCCTGGTCCATGGCCGGGTGCAGGCCATGGATGTGGGGCGCACCGATGACGGGCGCTATTGGCTCCTGTGGGCCAGTGCCGGCCTGGATGGCGCGCTCATCGAGCGTATCGAACCCCGCTCCCGGCTTTTCAAGCGTTTTGGCATGGCCGGATACGCGGCCAAATTCATGATCAATCTGCCCCTGGTTCGACCTATGAAGGCCGACATCTGGGTGGACGACCACCATGTCAGCGGCGACTATCTCATGGTCACCGTCAGCAACTGTCGCCTCTATGCCGGCGGCGAGGTGAAGCTGAACGCCGGCGGCCAGTTGGATGATGGATTCTTCGAGGTCTTCGCCTTCCAAGGCAAGGACCTGCTCAGCGCGGCCGAACACTCCCTGAAGGTGGGCTTGCAGATGCACGAGTACGACGCCAAGGTGGACGTCTTCAAAGGCGAGGCGGTGCGCATCGAGAGCGAGCCGCCCATGGCCTATCACCTGGATGCGGAGCCGAGCGGCAAGACGCCCCTCGCCTGTACGATTCAGCCTCGCGCGCTGCGTGTGCTGGTCCCTGGGGCAGCGCCCGCCGATCTCTTTGGCGAAGCCGGAACGCCGCTTCTGGATTGACGGGACGGCGAGTCACGGTAGGTCGGGCATCCCTGCCCGACCTGGCGGATAGTGGGAGCGTCACGCAAGGGTGCGTGATCTACGAAGTTCGAGATCATCCTCCTCTGTATTGCATGTACCGCAGCATACGGTCTCTGCCCCCTCTTGGCGGTAAAGTGGTAGCCATCCGGCCCCGGCGTTCACCTTCGCGTGATCGTCCTCTGTATGCCAAGGAGACCGCAATGCCGCGACGACGATTATCTGAATCCTTACCCCATCCCTTGGCTTTCGTCTTTTCAGGCGGCGCCAACCTGGGCGCGGTCCAGGCCGGCATGTTGTTGGCCCTGCGCGATGCCGGCATCGCACCCGATCTGGTGGTCGGGTCCTCTGTAGGCGCGCTCAACGCTGGGTTGGTGGCCAACCACGGGCTGGATCAGGGCGCGGAGATCCTGTCCGAGATCTGGGCCCGCGTCACCCGCCATGACGTCTTCCCCGGTGGCGTCCTCTCCCAAGCCTGGTGTCTCTTCCGCACCCACATGAACCTCTTTCCCAACGACCGCCTGGCCGAACTGATCTGCAACTGGCTGACGGTGGAGACCTTTGAAGAGTTGCCAATCCCCCTGGGCGTCATGGCCACCGAGTTGGTCAGCCAACGGGGCATGCTCTTCAACTGTGGTCCCCTGCGCCCGGCCCTGCTGGCCAGCGCAGCCATCCCCGGCCTCTATCCACCGGTGGCTATTGACGGCGTAGAGTATATCGACGGCGGCTTCACGGCCAATGTGCCCCTGAACGCGGCTATGCAGTTGGGCGCACGCGCCATCGTCGTTCTGGATGTGGGCGGCAGTTGCATGCCCGACCACCGCCCCCGTCACATCGCCGACATGCTGCTGACGGTGATCCAGGCCAGCCTGCGCAAGCGGGTGCTGGTGGAGGCGCCGGCCGTCGCTGCCAGCGTTCCCGTGCTCTACCTGCCCTCGCCCTGTATGGACCACGGGCAGGTGCTCGATTTCGACTCCAGCGTAGCGCTCATGCGCGAAGCCGCGGAGGAGGCCGGCGCGTTCCTGGCTGCTTGCGACGTTCCTGAACCGGGCCGGATGGTCGGCGAACCCTACTTCAACCTCGAAGATCTCATCTGCACCATGAATGGCGATCTCGCGCCTCTGGAATCCCTCTCCTCCTGAATGCTGTCTTGGAACGCGGCAAATCTGCACTCTAAAGCAACTCGTTTTCACACTCGTCCTCGGAACCGGTTCGCATCTTTGCGGGGATGCGCTTTGTGTTATAGTATAGGCGCCGCGTAAGGGGGGGCTGGGAAAACTCGCGCCGAGCGCAACGTCAGCCTTTGATTCTTTAGGGCGCGCCCCACCATTTATCCAAACCTGTCCAACAGTAGCCAACCAACAACACAGTAGCCAACCAATAACATAGTTAAACCCAATCGACCCGTTATCGTACACAGCCACACTGCAAAACAATCAAGTCGGAAGGGAGGTGCGCGCTTGTGTAAAACATTCCAAGGCTTGCCCGGCCTGTTGTTGATCCTCGCCCTTATGCTGTCTGTGTCCGCCTGTCAGGGGCGGCGGCCCCAGGATTCGGCGTCGACCGCTGGTGAGGAGGATGCCAATCGAGCCATCCAGAACAAAGGTTCGGACACGCTGGTGAACCTGGCCCTGGCCTGGGCGGAGGCCTATCGCGAGGTGGATCCGTCCGTCTCCATCGCGGTGACGGGCGGCGGCTCCGGCACGGGCATCGCCGCGCTCATCAACGGCACGGTGGATATCGCCAACGCCTCGCGTAAGATGAAGGAAAAGGAGATCGCGGCCGCGGAGGAGAATGGCGTCACCCCTGTGGAATTCACCGTCGCCATCGATGCCCTGGCCATCATCGTCAACCTGGAAAATCCGGTCGATGAACTGACCATTCCCCAGTTGAGTGATATGTACACCGGTCGCATCACCAACTGGAAGGATGTGGGCGGCAAAGACGAGCCCATTATCCTCCTCTCCCGGGAGACCAACTCGGGCACCCACGTCTATTTCCTGGACGAAGTAGTGCGCAAGGGCGAGAAGGAGAACGAGGACATCTTCGCACCCCAGACCCTGCTCATGCCCTCCTCTGTGGGCATCACCAGTGAGATCCGGCGCAACCCCAACGCCATCGGCTACGACGGCCTGGGGTACGTGGATCCCGAACACGAGAAGATGATCGCTGTGGCCAGAGACGCGGACGGCCCCTATGTGGCCCCGTCCGTGGCTTCGGGCGCAGACGGCAGCTATCCCATCTCCCGCGGCCTCTATATGTACACCGCCGGCGTGCCGGACGGCGTCATCAAGACCTATCTGGATTGGATCCGCGGCCCCGAGGGCCAGGCCATCGTGGCTGAACTCGGCTTCGTCCCCTTACCTCAGGAGTAGATGCTGATGACAACGGCTGGTAACGAATCAGGCGACAAGAGAACGACAGGCGGCGGCCTGCGGACGGGCGAGCAGGTCCGTTGGGGCGAGCGGGTGATCGAGACGATCATCAAACTCGCCGGCGTTTCGGTCATCGTGATCGTCACCCTGATTTTTCTCTTTCTGCTCAAAGAAGGATTGCCCACCTTTCTGGATATTCCCCTGCGCCAGCTCTTTGGCCGCCGTTGGTACCCCATTGAAGGCATGTTCGGGCTGGTTCCCCTGCTGGTCGGCTCCCTGCTGGTGACCGTGGGCGCGGTCATCATCGCCGTGCCCCTGGGGCTGATCACCGCCATCTACCTGGGTGAGATCGCGCCGCCCTGGCTGCGGGAGATCCTCAAGCCCATCATCGAGATGCTGGCGGGCATCCCCTCCATCGTCCTGGGCTTCCTGGGCTGGGTGGCCCTGGCCCCGCTGATCCAGCGTATGGGCGCGCCCACAGGCCTGACCGCGTTCACCGGCTCGCTGATCCTGGCCTACATGGCCCTCCCCACCATCATCAGCATCTCCGAAGACGCGCTCTACGCGGTGCCCAAGGAGTACCGAGACGGCGCGCTGGCCATCGGCGCCACCCAGTGGCAGACCATCTGGCGGGTGGTGTTGCCGGCCGCGCGCACGGGCATCGTCATCGCCGTCATGCTGGGCGTGGCCAGGGCCATCGGCGAGACCATGGCCGTGATGATGGTGACGGGCAACGCGGCCAACATCCCCAAGCTGGGGCCGGGCATGTTCTTCTCGCCCGTGCGCACCATGACCGCCACCATCGCCGCGGAAATGGGTGAGGTGGCCCAGGGCAGCCTCCACTACAGCACCCTCTTCGGCATCGGCATCGTCCTCTTTCTCGTCACCTTCGCCATCAACTCGCTGGCCGCCCGTCTGGTTGGAACCGGCGGCGCCCGGCGCACCCGGAGGGGGCAGCTATGACGAGACAACAGACCCACAAACTGGCCGTGGCCGTCATCACCCTGGTGGCCGCGATCGTGGTCATTCCCATCATCCTGGTCATCGGCGTGGTCTTCTGGAACGGCTTTCCCGCGCTTTCGTGGGAGTTTCTCTCCCAGCCGCCCACCAACGGCATGCGCGAGGGCGGCATCATGCCCGCGATCCTGGGGACCGTCCTCCTCACCTTCGGCACCGCGATCGCCTCCTTTCCCCTCTCCATCGCCGCGGCCATCTACCTGGCCGAGTACGCGGGAGACACCCG
>JAJRVT010000253.1 GCA_024277175.1 Chloroflexota bacterium
CCCTGGAATGGTCCCGGCAGATCAACAAGGCGCTCTACCTGTTCGGTCAGGAGGCCGAGGTCATGTTCGCCTCTCACAACTGGCCCCGCTGGGGAAATGAGCGGGTTCAGGAAGTGATGCGGACGCAGCGGGACGCCTACGCCAACCTGAACAACGGCGTGCTGCACCTGGCCAACCAGGGCGTCACCATCAACCAGATTCACAACGTCTATCAACCGCCCAAAATCCTGCAACAGCAGTGGGCGGCGCGCAGCTACCACGGCTCGGTGGAACACAACAGCCGCGCCGTGATCAACCGCTACCTGGGCTACTGGGACGCCAATCCCGCCACCCTGATCCCGCTCTCGCCCGAGGATTCAGCCCCCCTGTTTGTGGAGATGATGGGCGGCGCCGGGCCGATCATCGCCAAAGGCAAGGCGCTCTACGAGGAAGGCAAATACCGCCACGCCCAGGAAATCCTGAACAAGCTGGTCTATGCGGAGCCGCACAATCAGGAAGCCAAGGACCTGCTGGCGGACGTGTTCGAGCAGATCGGCTACCAGCAGGAAAGTCCGAGCGTGCGCAACAGTTTTCTGGCGGCGGCGCTGGAACTGCGTTCGGGCATCCCCGAGGGGGAATCGCTCAAGGGCGGTCCGGATCTCATTCAGGGCATGACCACCGAACTCTGGCTGGAGTACCTGTCCATCAGTCTGGACAGCCGAAAGGCCGAGGAGCATGCGTTCACCATCAATCTGGTCACGCCGGACAATGGCGAGAAGTTTGTGATCGAGTTGAGCAACGCCACCCTGACCAGCATCGAAGGCTATCAGGCTGAAGACCCCGACCTGACGATTACCATCAACCGTTCGGACTTGGAAATGACGATGATGGGCGTTCTCAGCATGGACGAGCAAATCGAGGCTGGCAAGGCAAAGCTGGCCGGCGATCGCGAGGCGCTGGACCAGTTGGAAGGCATGCTGGTGGATTTAATGGGAAACCGTTTCGAGATTATGCCCGGCACCGACCCGAAGGTTTCGGCGCATAAGCACGACCCGTTGGAAGTGGAAGTGCCGCCCCCGGGCCCTGCCGGAGGGTGATATAACACCCCAACATGAGCAAGGTAAAGGCCGCGCCACTATTTAGGACCAACCCTGGCGCGGCCGCCTTGTCCCCCTGCTTCTGGCGCATTTCAGCGCACGACGCGCCCAAAGGCCGCCCACCAACCGCAGATGGATCATGAAGTGGACACGACTGCGTGTGGAAAGTGGGCTGACTTCCGAAGCCAGCATTGACGCCACATGGCTGGAAAATTATCTGGGTGATCATGGATGAGATGATTTTGAAGCTGTTTCTGGCTGTACTCATTGGCGGCTTGATCGGCGTCGAGCGCGAGTACCATACCGGTATTGGGCTGCGCACCATGATGCTGATCTGCCTGGGTTCGACGTTGTTCACCATCTATTCAGGCATTTTCGCGGTTGGCGAGGGCGATCCGCGACGCATTGCGGCCGCCGTCGTGACCGGCGTCGGCTTTCTGGGGGCCGGCATGATTTGGCGCTACAGGATCGGTGTTGTTGGCTTGACGACGGCGGCCACCGTCTGGTTGGTGGCCGCGCTGGGGATGGGGATTGGCCTGGGTCAATACCTCATGGTGACGGTCGCCACCGCGCTGGTTTTGATCGTGCTGTGGGCTATTCCCCGCCTGCAGCAGTTGGCCCGCGCCAGCCAGTCGCACACCTATGAGGTGACGTGCTCGGCTGACAAAACAAGACACGACGACATTCTCAATCTGCTGCAAAGCAACGGCCTCCAGATCACCCGGGCGACCATGGCCAAAGAGGGGAACAGGTTAAAGTATATCTGGGCCGCGAATGGAAAGCCTGAAAGCCATACGGCAACCATGTTGGCTCTGTTGGATGATCCCGACATCTATGATTTTCATGTCAGTTAGATATTGGCTCTGAACCGGCGGAATTTGAAGGCGTTATGGCGCATCCAAGTGGCGTGGACAGGGTAGTCCTCGGTCAGCACGATGGAGGCGCAGCGGCCATGATCCGGTCTACGTCAGACACCTCGCCAAGGGCCGGCTCATGCGCCGGCCCCTGACAGGCCACGGCCGGCGGGTCTGGGTGAGCGTCAAGATTCGCTGCGTGGTCATAATGCAAACAGACGCTTTGGCAACCAGGGGAAAAGTCGGTTCTACATGGGGAACAACTGGCCGAAGGTCGCCAGGCTCTCCAAGTTGCTGACCTGAACCTCACCCGATTGGATGGCGTCGGCCGGGTTGTGGATGCCGCGGAAGGATTTCTCGAAGATTTCCGAACTTTGCATCAGCACCAGGTCGGGGTTCTCGCCTGCGCCGTAGCTCAGGCTGGCCGCGCCATCCGCCACCTCAATCGTCCACGCGCCCACGTCCGGGTCGGTGAAGGCCATGACCGTGGTAAACGGCCCATTCGCCGCTTCGCTGTTCAAAAACATGGGGAAAAAGCTCAACATCGCCCCCAGATAGGCCTGAGTGATGGCCGGGCTGGGTGTAGGCTCGGACAGCCCCATGTGGATGCGTAGCTGAGTGAACTCCGACCAATCATGCGTCAGGCAAAACATAAGTAGATTGGTCGCCGTTCCCCAGCCCATAAACACCGGCTGCCAGCAGGGGCGGGCCAGGTCGGCGTCATTCATGCGCGCGGTGATGCGGCGGATGGCTTGCCGCGAGTTGGCCAACTGGCCCAGAGATTGGGCTACAGTCTGATCGGACGGCCGTTCCCCAAACTTACGCGCGTTCCAGGCATTGAGCGCTTCAAGGCTGGCCAGCAGTTCCTGCTCCGCTTCCGGGTAATCCGGCCCCAATTCCAGGCCACGAACGACGATGTCCCGGTTGCAGTAGGCCAGGTGATAGGGGACGTCGGCAAAGGTCCAGTCCGGGCCGTGCTTCTGGCCCCAGCCGTTCGTCTCATTCAGGTGTGTGAACAACGTATCTTGATGCGCCCACATCTCCTCGATCTGGGCCGTCAGCGTTTCCAATTGATCCCGTTTTTGCGTTGGCATGTTCATCTCCTTGAGTTAGCTAAGGTCACTCCAGGAAAATAAATATCCGTAACGTCCCCGGCACGGACCAGGCGCCCTCTGGTCGATGCCGAAATTCGTGGTCCGTGCCGGGGACGTTAATTTCCGGGAAGCGCCTAAACAGTAGGCGCTTTGCAGGCGCCTGCCGCTTGCTGTTTGATCCTGCTTCAGGCCGCTTCCGGCGTCGGAATCACACCCAGTTGCTGCATCAGTCCCATTACGTCGGCATTTTCCCACCATTCCACCAGCTTGCTGTCGGCAATACGAGCGATGGCGGTGGCGGTTATCGAAAATTGCTTTCCTGTGGCGGGGATGCCCATAAATTCGCCGCGGTGCGTGCCGGAGAATGTAAAGCGAGTCACAACCCTATCCCCTTCGGCAATGACATCTTCTCGCGTGATATGGCAGTCGGGAAATGCAGTAACGGCCATGTTGTACCAGGCATCAACGCTTGCAGGGCCGGGCGGCATATCGGGCGGCAAATGATGATCTACGAACGACTCTGCGACCAGCCCGGCAATTAAGCCAGGGTTTCGCGCATTCCATACCTCTTCCAGGTAACGGCGCACAATCTCTTTGTTTTCTTCTGACATGAGATGTTTCTCCTTTCTGTGAATAGGGGCGCGGTTGGCCCCATGCGGATACATTCTCTCGGCGGATGGACGTCCAATTACAGTGCGTCATAATCGCAGTATGCTATAATGCAGGCCACGACCCGCCGAGTGACTACTCCTTATACCTTTGCTGAGTCAAGAATCATGAATACTCTGCTCGATTCCACCCAATGAGCGAAATTTTTCATGGCGCTTGCTTCGGCATTTGGTATTACCTGAACTCAGATGTTCCACTGCAATGAAACCGTGACTTGCCCCCACCTTAGCAGATCGGTGTGACCAGTTTGTGACCAGGAGAAAGAAGCCGTGACCACCCTGTTACAGATCCGGCTTTTGGGCGCGCCCACCGTGACGTTCCAGGAACGGCCGTTAAAATTCCGCAGCCGCAAGGTGTTGGCCCTGCTCGCTTACCTTGCCGTCAGCGGGGAGCGGCACAGCCGGCAGAGCTTGATGGCCCTGTTCTGGGCGGAGAGCGATCCCAAACGGGCCAGCGCGTCCCTGCGCAGCACGGTAGCCCGCCTGCGCCGCACTCTGGCCGTAGCCGGCGACTTTATCGTGACTGAGCCGGGAGTGATCTTCTTTGATTGTGAACGGCCGTCCACCCTCGACCTGCACCTGCTGCAAACGGCCGTCCCCCCCCGACGCCACCCAGGAAGCCATGCAAACCGCGCTGACGGCCGTCCGCGGCGAATTCCTGGAAGGCTTTTCCCTGCCCGACGCCCCCGACTTTGACCACTGGGCCAGCGTAGAGCGCGAGGCGTGCCAGCGCCGCCTGGAAACCATCTGTGAACGGCTGACCCGCCAGCAGTTGGCCGCCGGTGAGGGCCGGGACGCTTTACACACCGCCGGCCAATGGGTCGCCCGCGCTCCCCTGAGCGAGGCCGCTTACCAGGCATTGATGGAAGCCCACTTCCTGAGCGGCGACCGAACGGCCGCTTTGCAAGCATACGGCCGTTGCGCCCAAATGCTGCGTGAGGATTTAGGCCTGGAACCGGCCCCAGAAACCATCGCCCTGGCCGAACGCATCAAAACCCTCCAATTTACGAGTGACGAATTGCGCCTGCGCGAAGCCGCCCAAATCTCCCATTCCCCATTCCCCACTCCACAATTGACAGAGCTTCCCCTGGTTGGCCGCGCTGCCGAACATGCCCAACTGGCCGCCCTTTACCAGCAGGCAGGAACAGGAAAATCGCAATGCGCGGCCATCATCGGCGAAGCGGGTATCGGCAAGACGCGCTTGATACAGGCGTTCCTGGCCTGGGCCGCACTGGCAACCCTACCGGCTGACATCCTGCAAGGTCGCGCCTTCGAAGTGGGCGGGCGGCTACCCTACCAGCCGCTGGTGGACGCGCTGCGGGCGCGGCTGGAGGCGGAAAACGCGCCCGAAGATTTACTGGCCGACGTCTGGCTGGCCGAACTGAGCCAGCTATTGCCGGAACTGCGCGACCGCTACCCCGGTCTGCCCCGGCCCCTGAGCGGCGACCCCGATTTCGTGCGCGCCCGCATTTTCGAGGCGGTGGCACGGCTGCTGACGGCATTGGCCGCCGCGCGACCGGTCATTTTGTTTGTGGACGATCTGCAATGGGCGGGTGCGGGCACGCTGGACATGCTGCACTATCTGGTCCGCCGCTGGACGGAGGGGAAAACGCCCATTTTGCTCCTGCTAACGGCGCGGCAGGAAGCCATGGCCGGGCTGCGCGACTGGTTTGCTCGCCTGAGCCGGGAGAGTTCTCTGACCCAAATTCATCTGGAGGCGCTGCCGGTGACGGCCGTACAAAAGCTGGTGGGAACGCTGGCCGGTGAGACGACGGGACAGGAAACGGCTCGCACTGAGCCTGCCGAAGTGGCCGTGCAATCCTTCGGCGGCTGGCTGCAAGCGGAAACGGGCGGCGTCCCCTTCTTTATGGAAGCGATGCTGCAAATGCTGGTGGAGCAGGGCATCCTGCCCCAGGAGCAGCGGCAGGGCCGGGCTTATCTGGACGTAACGGCCGTCTGGCGGCAAATCCAGGGTGTGGGGCGGCTGCCGGTCCCCCCAGGCGTGCGCGAAGTGGTTTTATCCCGGCTGGATCGCCTGAGCGACCCGGCGCGGGGCCTGCTCCTGGCCGGGGCCGTCATCGGCCGCGAATGCAGTTTTGAACGGCTGTGCCAGGTGTCCGACGTGGTCGAAGAAACGGGGTTGGCGGCGCTGGAAGAGTTGTTGAACGGCCGTCTACTGCTGGAAATCAGCCGTGAGGCCCGCCCCTACCGCTTCGCCCACGACAACATCCGCCAGGTCGTCTACGCCGAAGCCGGGGAAGCCCGCCGCCGCCTCATCCACCGCCGCGCCCTGACCATTCTGGAGCGGGAGAAGGCCCCTGCCGCCGAACTGGCCTACCACGCTACGGCCGTGCGCCAGGACGAACTTGCCTTCCGCTACTCGCTGGCCGCCGGGGACGATGCCCTGGCCGCTCACGTGGTGGCCGAAGCTATCACCCATTACGACCACGCCCGTGAAATTGTCGTCAGCATAACTATCGAGACCGATTTGCTTTGCCAACTGTACACCCACCGGGGACGCGCCTTGGAACTCAATAACCGGTTTGATGAGGCCTTGGCCAACTACCGGGAAATGGCCGAATTGGGAGCGAAGGGGGGCGATGAAGCACTGGTACTGGCTTCCTTGACGGCCCAATGTATTGTTCAGGCCACTCAGACCCCGCTTTACAATCCATCCGAAGCACGGATTCTGGGGGAAAAAGCCTTAACCCTGGCCCGGAAATTGGGCGACCAAACGATTGAGGCCAAAGTGCTGTGGGGGCTGCTGCTGGCGGAAGTCTGGAGCGGCGGAGATTACCAACAGGCATTGACGCATGGGCAGCAATCTCTTGCCATTTGCCGGGAACTGGATTTGAAGGAGCAGATGGCTTTTACGCTGACGAGTCTATCGACCTTATATTGCAGTCTGGATCAAATTGAGACGGGACTTGCGGCGATTTTAGAAGCCCGACCTATCTGGCTTGAATTGAGCAACACACCTATGCTGGCTGATGCGTATAATCTGGCCGCCTGGCTCTATATGTTTGCCGGCGATTTTGAGGCGGCTCTGGCGACGGCACGGGAAGGAATCCCCATCGGCGAATCGATTGGTAATGTCTGGAATCATGCCGGGATGCTGGTGGGTATGGGGGAAATTTATGCGGAACGAGGCCAAATCGGACTGGCTGTCGCCAACCTGGAACAGGGTAAACGGATGGCGGTGGAAGCAGGCATTCCCTACCTCAGATTTGCGGCTGGCAACTATCTGATCCTGACTTACCTTGCCGCAGGCGCAGTGGATCAGGCTAACCGATTGGCCGATGAACTTTACGCTGAGCGCGACACCATCGTTTTTAATTTTCGTATGCTGGCTCTGGGATTTATCGCCCAGGCCAGGGTGTCATGCGGGGAACTGCAACAGGCGCAGCACATCCTTGAACAGACTTATCAGGGGTTGGACATTGACCAGCAGGCTATCTTCCTCTTCGGGCCACTGCTCCTGGCAGAAGCTCATCTACAACTGGCCCTTGATAAACCGGTGGATGCCAGGGAACGGCTGGCGTATTTGACCGCACGGATACGCCGGGCTGGCGTCTTTTTGTACCTTCCTGAAGCGTTGTGGCTTCAAGGGAAAGCATTGTTGGCGCTGAACAAACCGGAGGAGGCGCGGCAAGTCCTCTTGGAAGCCCGGATTGTGGCTGAAGAAACCGGGGCGCGGCGGGTGTGGTGGCGGATTTTGGGGGCGTTGTGGGAGTTGGAAACGGCCGTTGGCAATCCCACCACCGCCCAGCAGCACCGCCGGCAAGCGCAGGAAATCATCACTACCGTCGCCAGCCACGCCGGTTCAGACGAACTGCGGGCTTCGTTTCTGGCCCAGCCGGCAGTGCAGCGGTTATTGGTGGGGAAGGTGTGAAAGGAACGGCCCAGACCAACACCCATCACCATTCGCTTACAAGGCCCGGAAAATCAGCAGGGCTGCAACCAATTGCGTCACACTAACCGCCAGATTCAACGACATAGCCGCGAGCGTAAAGCCACGCCTACGCACCCGAATCCACAGTGATCGGGAACACCCGATCGAGTCCCGCTTTTTTCAGGGCTGCCATCGATTGCGCGTCGTCGACGCGCAGACGAACCCGCTCGTGGGTCCCAGCCGCCAAATTCTCTTCGGCCATGCGCCGCAGGCCGGCCATGCCATGATCAGGATCGGCATAGGCTTCATCGCGGAAGATCCTGGCCAGGCAGTGGAGAGCGTAGAATCCCGTAAGCTCAACCTTGGTCACGCCGCGCAGATCGAGCACCAGGCGCTCGGTCCCGGCAGCGTGCAGCGTCTCCCACGCGGCCAGCAACTGCTTATAACAATGCTGGTCCATCCGGCCGCGGACCCTCATCACCGCGGTCCCGCCCTCACCAGCGGCCTGGTCGATGGCGATGGGGATGGCTGGGCGCTTACGGGTTGTGTCGGTCGCCTGGGCGTCCTCTGTGCGAGCGCTAAACAGACGGATAAATGAACGCTGAATCGTTTGCACGCCGATCATGATGAATGCTCCTTTCGTAATGTCTCTCGGCTCATTGAGAATTTCCATTCAATGCAAAAGGTGGAATGTCCGACTACGCCTGTGGCTCGGACATGGCCGACAGGTTGACTTTGAACGCCTGACGCAGATAGTACATGTTGACTAGCACAATGAAGGCGTTCAGTTCGGGGAATTCCCCCACTTCAAACATCTCTGACATGAACTGCCGCCATTTTACCGCGGCCATGTGACAAAAACGTGACCAAGTGTAGAAAATAAACGTCGCGAGATCGTCGCCAACACGTCTATGATTTGATGTGTTAGAAATTCCGGTTTAGCGGCGCTGGAGTGCTGCCCGGCAGCCATGCCCCTGCTCCCAAATATGAAGAAAATACCAAAAGCGTTCCGAAATGAACACAAAAAATCGGGTTGACAGGTTGCGCTTGCGATAGTACACTGAAACGGATTGCTAATCACCCCTTTAGCCGGACGCTCGTTCAAGAACGATGGGCGATGGCTTCTGTATGAACGTTTTTGCAACCATACAATCAGCCGGTAACTTCGAACGAGGCGGTGCAGGAGACCATGTATCAAGGCATTGAGATCATCGACTTTCACGCCCACTTTCCCACGGACCGCCCCTGGTTCCCGGACATGGGCGACACCATGCAGCGCTACATGGATCAGGTCAGCGAGGAACGACGGCGGATCCTGCGCGAAAAAGCCCAGCCCTACGGCGAA
>JAJRVT010000254.1 GCA_024277175.1 Chloroflexota bacterium
ACACATTTAAATCACTATAGCACGCGTCACAGGCTGCCACCATATCATTCAAGAAGTTGCTGTCCACCTGGGGCTTGTTGGCGTTGCACTGGCCATAGCCAAGATCGTGGGTGTTGCAGGACGGACGGAAGTCACAGCCCGCACCCACCAGTGGGTTAAACGGTAACTTGATCAGCACCGGATTATTGTAAATGGACAAATCACTGGTCACGTCAATGAGCCATTGCGGACCACAACCGTTGGGAGGCAGGACCGGCCCAATCTTCTGCTCACAGGTGACCTCACCCGGCTCGCACTCTTCGTCCTCGTCCGGCGGGGGCGGGGGTGGTGACGGCGGGCTGTTGGGGCGAGCCGGGCCTCCCCGGCTGGGTACGCCGGGGCTCCAGCCATGCCAGCCCGGCGCGGGAACGCCCACGCCCGGGTCCGTGCAGACCAGGACGCCGTCGGCGCTGGCGGTCATGGGGCCGACCACGCCGAAGCGGCCGGTGTCATGGTTGAAACTCCAGAGGGCGGTCTTCCCCCCCCCGGCGCCAGGATCTTGCCCGTGTCCGGGTTAGGCAGGTTGGGGAAGCAGATGGGCGCGGGCGTGTCGAAGTTGGTGGCCCCGTCCGTCTGCACCGTGATCACCAAGGGGAAGTTCAGCCCTTCGGGAAGCTGACCGGGGATGCGGTCCGGCGGCACCGGGGCGATGCCCACTTTGCCACCGGGCGCGCCGTCGTCATAGAAAAGGGAGCCGGCCGGCACGGTGATGGCCACGCCGGCGAACTCCGGGTGCTCGGCCAGGACGGAAGGCGCGAAGCCGATGGTCACATCCTCGGTCTCGCTCACTGGCTGGAGCGCACCCGGCTGCACCAGGGGCAGGTAGATGTCGCCCACGCTGGCCTGCGCGCCCGGGGTCGACTGCCAGGCCTTGCCCACGAAGGGGTAGTAGCCGCCCTCGGGGGTGGCGTTGCCCACGGTGCGCCCGTCAATGTGGACGAAGAAGCGCCCGCCCGGGGCCGGGTCCAGACAGAAGTTGCCGCCCGCGTCGGTGACGGCGCGCATGGCCTGCTCCTTGCCGTCCACGGTGATGGTCACGCCCTGGAGGGGTTCGTTGACCGAAGCGTCGCCGCTGGCCGCCAACTGGCTGGCGAAGACCCGCCCGCAGACGCTTGTCCCCGGCACAGCGGCCAGGCTCAGGGTGGTGAAGGACATCGCGTCCGTTCCCCCGGCCACGTTGTCCCCATCCACGTCCACCAGGCCGCCCTCCGCATCTCGCAGGGTTTCTCCATCCACGCTCACCTGTATGAGGGCGTTTCCAGGCAGGGGGTTGGCGTAGAAAAGGGTCACTTGGCGTCCATCCTTGGAGAGGTGGAGGCGGAAGTCCAGGGGTTCGCCGGCCGAAGACGCGCTGAAGACGTCCGTGGTCACCGTGGCCGGATCCAGCGGTGCGCTGAAGGCGAGGATGGTTTCCCGGTTCACGGCCACCCCATCTTCACCGTCCTGGGGGCTGGTGTAGAGCAGGCCCGCGCCGCTCAGGGTGATCCGCCCGGACAGGTTGGCGGCCCCGGCCTGGGGCGGCTCGTCCAGGTCGGAAACCATAGACGCCTGGCTCGGTGTAACGCTGAACGAAAGCCTCCCGGGGGGCCAGGGTCACCACGAAGTTCACATCCCCGCCGCGCACCCGGCTGATCACCCGGGCCCGTTCGCCGCTGCCGTTGGTGACCGTGGGAAGGTAGACCCGCGTCCCGCCGTTGGTCGGCGCGCCGCTGCGCAGGGTGACGGTCTCACCGCTGCGGTTTTCCCAGGCGATATCGGTCGGACCAAAGACGGATAAGTCCGTGAACTGAAAGCCATTGCTTCCGATGACGATTGTGGTGGCCCCGGCCAGGGTGCGGGAAAAAGTGGGGGTGACAGCGCTGCTCAGCGGGGCTTCATTGCCAGTTGATTGTGATGGGGGTAAGGCCGGCGATAAAGTCTCACCGGACGCACTCTGCACGATGCCAATACAGAGCATGGCGCCAAAAAAAAGCGCGAACGTCCGGCTTATCCAGTTTTGATAGGGCATAAAGTCTCCTGTAGAACGTGATGGATGATAGGGATTGGCAGTGTAGACGAGCCGGTCTATCATGTGGTCACGCCGCCGTCAAAGGCGTTGGCAAAGAAAGGAAAGGGAAAAGAAAATATCAGTGACGGCTCGGAAGCATTTCCCGAAAAAATTTTGCGCCCGCCGCGTCTTTGTGATAGCGTGACTGTCCAGCCAATTTTTCAGAACCCATCACAACTCAGGAAGGTGAACCAATGCGTTTAGAAAACAAAGTGGCGTTAATCACCGGCGGCGGCAGCGGCATCGGCCGTGAAAGCTGCCTGCTCTTCGCGGCCGAAGGAGCCAGCGTAGTGGTTGCGGACACCAACGAGGAGACCGCTGCGGAGACCACGCGCATGATCCGGGATAACGGCGGTCAGGCCACCCACGTGCGCGCCGACGTCTCCAAAGCCGCCGACTGCCAAGCCATGGTGCGCCATGCGGAGGAGACTTTTGGCAAACTGGACATCCTCTTCAACAACGCCGGCATCATGCACAGCGCGGACAGCGACGCGGTCCACACCGAAGAGAAGATCTGGGACCTGACCATGGCCATCAACCTCAAAGGCGTCTATCTGGGCTGCAAGTATGGCGTGCCCGCGCTGCGGCGGGCGGGCGGCGGATCCATCATCAATACGGCTTCGTTCGTAGCGATCGTGGGCGCGGCCACGCCTCAGTTGGCCTACACCGCGTCCAAGGGCGGCGTCCTGGCCATGACCCGGGAGTTGGCCGTGGTCCACGCGCGCGAGAACATCCGCGTCAACGCGCTCTGCCCCGGTCCCCTGCGCACAGAACTACTCATGAGCTTCCTGAACACGGAAGAAAAGAAGCAGCGGCGGCTGGTCCACGTGCCCATGGGGCGCTTCGGCGAGGCCAAGGAAATGGCCTACGCCGCGCTCTACCTGGCTTCGGACGAATCCTCCTATGTGACCGGGACCGAGTTTATGGTGGATGGCGGGCTGACGGCTGCATATGTAACGCCGGAATAGTCCGCTCTGAAAAATCAACCGCGGAGTATTCCTCATTCTCCGCGGCGCTGGACCGCGGACTGACTGTCTTACGCCTTACCGACAGCTTGCCGCTGTCCGCCCCATGGGTTACAGACGGAGGGTGTTCAGGACGAATAAACCGATCTACAATGGCGTCTCGACGTGGACGACATACAACCTGTTCCGAATCGAGGCCCATCAATGAACCTACTGCCGAAATTACGCAAACGCGAAGAAGCAAGCTCCGCGCTGGAGAATCCACTGCCCTCTTCGCGTTTGCGCGCCCGACTTTTTCTCATTCTTCTCATCCTGATGCTGGCGGGCGTGCTGAGTTGGCCGCCCCTTCCACTTCGCGCCCAGGATGGGATCGACGCGCCGGCCGCCCCAGCCTCACCAGGTTGGCTGGAACCCAAAGGACTGAACATTGTCGACATGGTCGGCCTGGCTCCCGAAGACCACCTGCGCGACGCAATCGTGGTCTTCAGCGGCGAGGGGCTGGTGCAGTACGTCTCCGGCAGTCGCCAGGGGTCCCAGGTGACCATCGATGCCCGCATCTACGCCAAGCCACTGGGAAACGACACCTATTTCAACTGTCTGGGCCAATGGGCCTACCGGGATCAATGGCCGTCGGTGACGCCTGCGTCCACCATGCGGGTCTACGAAAATGGAACCGAGATCACCAGCCAGGTCCGCTTCGTCCAGTACTATCCCGCGGGTCAGAGGCAGCCTGAGAACGGGGCGTCCACCAGCCGCTATAACCGCACGCCCGTGGAGCCGGTGACGTTCACAGGAGACGGTGCGCTGGACCTGGCCCCGAACATGGGCTGCGTGTTGGCCATACAAGGCTCGCACCCCGAACTGACCGCAACTTTCGTCATCCCGAACGCGCCGGCGTCGGTGCGCATGGTCTCCCTGGGCCAGGAGAGCTTCCAGTTTCACTCCTACATCGGACCGGGGGACGCAGGCCGCGTCAACGCGCTGCGCGGCCAGATGAGCTCGCGCTACGGCGACCGCCACGACAAGTTCACCATCAATCCGCCCGCGGACGCGGACTATATGCTGGTGACCTTCCCGCCTACGCCCGTCAGCCCCTATCCCACTGGCCCGGTGACGGGCCCCTCCAGCGGCACTTATCGCCTGGCCCAGGGGACCAATATTCTCTCGGTGGATCATGTGAACAGCATGGGGATGCCCATTCGCGGCCAGTGGCGGGACGCGGACCAGTCAGGCGGCGCGTCTTATCTGCCCCAGATCGAATCGGTAGACACCATCGCCTCGCCCGAATATTTCGTCCCCACCGGCGTGGCCTATGACCCATGCATGAGCGACGGCGGCTGTCCGGATTCGCTCCTCGACCGCATCTATAATAGCGAGATGACCCTGACCGTGCGCTACTATCAGGTGGAGCGGATCGCGGATGGCCTGGATCGGGTTCCGCTTCGCCAGGTGGGCGCGAGCTGGTCGAACCTAGCGAGGGAAGTCCTGGCCAGGTTGATGGAACCGCCCTGGACGACGGCGGACCATCGCAGCTTTATCCCGCTGATCGCCAACGGTAGCGAGGGCGGCGGAACCATTCCGCCGGAGGACACCGAAGGCTGTCCCTGCGGCTGGTTCGACGCCAACGGCGCCATGCTCGACTTCACCCCTGGATCTTGAAAATAGAACGCGGAAACTCCGAAGCAAACGGATCAGCGCGGATTTCTGAAAAGAATCCGTGCTAATCCGTCCAATCCCGTAAAAATCCGTGTTCTATTTGTCCTGCGTTGCGTAGTAACTGCGGATGGTGGGCAGGGAGTGGAGATAGTGGTAGCGGATCTGCGCCAACGAATAGCGATGTTCCGCACCCACGGGGCAGGCCAGCCGCGCCAGACAGCGGTCTGCACAGGGAGAGCCGTCCTCGATACGCGAACGGGCGCAGGTATCGATGTCAGACGGACCCGGCCAGCGAACTGCGCCCACGGGGCAGGCGGATAGACAGGGTTTGTCCAGGCAGACGTCGCAAGGATGGGGCCGCGGCGCGACTTCATCCACGGGCAGGTCCAGATCGATCAGGAACGCGGCCCGGTATGCGAACCAGGGGCCGTAATCCGGATGGATGCCCACGAAGACGGGCGAAGGCGATCCCCAGCCGGCCAACTCGCCCAGGCGGGTCAACGAGGGTGCAGCCGCTCCGCCCGGATAGAGGAGCAGGCTGGGCGGGTCGCCCAGAAAGTCGTGCAGCAGACGCCGGGTCAGGTGACGGGCGTAGTGGTCCACCGGGTCATCGCTGTAAAAGCCGAACGCCTCCAGATTTGACCAGAAGCCCGGCCCACCAGCGCCCAGCAAGACCAGTCTGCGGAAGTCAGAGACTGCGATCCCCGCCTCCGTCATGGGCCGAGTCACATCGCCAGGCAGCGCGCCGCAATTGAAAACCGCGCACAGATTTATCCCGCGCGCGGCCAGAAATGCTTTTCCTGCTTCGAAGTCAGCACTCAAACCACCCTCACTCCAGGTGTAGTTCAACGCCGCCAACCCAACCGGCCACCAAGTTATAGAGCGCCGCCATGATGATGCCCATGATAAACCCCATGGCGCCATAAAACAACGGCATAAAGATCACCGCGCCCACACCGAACAAGGCGCCGAATAGCGCTGTCGATTCACCGGTTTGAGTGACGGCGATTCCCGCGCCCAACAGTGAGAACAACGCGAAGATAACGCCAAATATCAAACCGAGCAAGCCGTACAGCACGCCGCTCACTTTCCCTGCCGACAGTACGCCAACACGTTTCAGAGTCATTTTGTTCTCCTTCTATAGTTATGGATACGAAGTCGACTTCTCCGATAAACCGACGTATAGATATCTTACGGCGCCAGCCGCACGATCGTCCACCCGCCCGATCCATCCGGCGTATACTGGAGCCGATCATGGAGGCGGTGCAGCCCGCCCTGCCAGAACTCGAAGAGGACAGGCGTCAGCCGGTAGCCGCCCCAATAGGGCGGGCGCTCCGGATCCAGGTCCGCGTACTCGGCCTGGAGTTCGACGAAGCGCTCCTCCAGCACCGCGCGGCTGGCGATCACGCTGCTCTGGTGGGAGACCCAGGCCCCCAGCCTGGCTTCCTTGGGCCGGCTATGGTAGTAGGCGTCCGATTCCTCAGGCGTCAGTTTGGCCACCGTTCCCTCGATGCGCACCTGGCGACGCAACCGCCCCCACCAGAAAAGCGCGGACGCATGGGGATTGACCGCCAGTTCCCGCCCCTTCTGGCTCTCATAGTTGGTGTAGAACTCGAACCCGCGCACATCGAACCCCTTGAGCAACAACGTGCGCGTCGATGGCCAGCCGTCCGGCGTGGCCGTGGCGAAAGCCATGGCGTTGGGTTCGTGGATCCCGGCGTCGATAGCGTTCTGGAGCCATTCGTCGAACATGGCGAAGGGGTCCGGGTTGGCGTTCTCCTTCAGCAGATGGCCGACCATGTACTCTTCGCGCAACTTCTGAAAATCCTTGACCACAATCTGCTCCTTCAACTTCAATTTTTAATTTTCGCAACTGTTCAGCCAGGCTTTGTTGGAACACGGATATTCGCTGATATAAGCGGATATTCACGGATTTTTTCTGAAAAATCCGTGAATATCCGGCTTCATCTGTGAAAATCCGCGTTCTACTGATAGTCGCTGAATAGTCACTAATTTTCAATCTTCAATTTCCCCAGCCGCGCCAACAGCGCCACCCCCGTCCGGATCCCGCCGATGAAGCGGTCGATCTCCAGGTTTTCGTTGGGCGAATGGTTGGCTTCGTCCGGGTTGGCGTAGGGTGTGACGAAAGTCGGAAGCCCCAAAATTTTGGTGAAGGCGTAGTTGGGCAGGCTGCCGCCCATGGCCGGGACCAGCAGCGGTTCCTCGCCCCGGGCGTCCATGATGGCCTGGCGGATGGGCGCGGTGAAGGGCGAATCCAGCCGGGTCTTGGAGGGATCCATGCTATTCTGGGGAATAAACTCCACGTCCGGCGCGTGGGCGCGCACATGGGCCTCCACCTTGGCCAGGATGTCGTCCGCTGTCTGGGCTTCCACCAGGCGAATGTCGCACTTGCAGACCGCCTCGTGGGGCAGCACCGTCTTTGTGCCGGGACCGTCATAGCCGCCGTGGAGGCCGTTGATGGTCAGCGTGGGCCAGAAGGAGAGGCGCTCGTAGTAACCTCGCTCCAAAGGTTGGTCGAATTCGGTCAGACCCAGTTCTTTCTTGACGCGCTCGGTCACGTCTGGCAGCCCGGTCAGTGCCTCCCGCTCCAAGGACGTGGGCGGCTGCACGTCGTCATAGAGGCCGTCGATAGTGATCTCGCCGCGCTCATTCTTCATGCTCGCCAGCAGATGGACCAGGGTCCAGAGGGGGTTGGGGGCGACGCCGCCAAAGCCACCCGAATGGAGGTCCCGGTTGGCCCCCCTGGCCCGCAACTCGAAGGAAGCCACCCCGCGCACGCCGAACTCGATGCAGGCCCGCCCGCTTTCATGCACCGGCCCGTCCGCGATGATCACCAGATCGGCCCGAAGTTCGCCTCTGTGTTCGCGCGCGAAATCGGCGATGTGGGGGCTGCCCACCTCTTCTTCGCCCTCCAGCAGAACGATGACGTTGCAGGGCAGTCGTCCTGCCACGGCCAGCAGGGATTCGATGGCCAGCAACTGGGCGAAATGTTGCCCCTTGTTGTCGCCCACGCCCCGCCCGTAGATGCGTCCGTCGCGGATGGCGGGTTCGAATGGCGGCGTGATCCAGGCGTCCAGGGGGTCGGGCGGCTGGACGTCGTAGTGGCCGTAGAGGAGCACCGTGGGCGCGCCGGGCGCGTCCGTGCGCCGGCCCAGCACCATGGGCCAGCCTGCCGTGGGCGCCAGCCGCGCGTCAAAGCCCAGGGAGGTTAGGTAGTTACGTAAAAATTCAGCCGTCTCGCCGATGCCTTCGCCATAGGCGCTGATGCCTTCGCCATAGGCGCTGATGCTGGGGCGGCTTACGTAGGCCATCAGCCGCTGAATAAACTCGTCCCGCTGCTGCTCGATATAGTCGAAAACCGGATCCAGTTGCATTGTAGTCACCACCCCGAATAGACCGCGGATTGGGCGGATCGTCACGGATTTTTTTGAAAAATCCGGCTTGTTCCGCCTAATCCGCCCAATCCGCGTTCTATTGTTGTTTTCACCTATGCCGGCGGCGGATCGCCCCAGCGGCGGTCGAGTTCTTTTTCGCCCCGTTTCATGGCCAGAAGCAGCGCATCCTGATCCACGGGCAGGGCCATGAAACGCACGCCCACCGCGTTGTAAATGGCGTTGGCGATGGCCGGGCTGATGGGAATCGAACTGATCTCGCCCACGCCCTTGGCCCCGTAGGGACCGTCGGCCGTGGCGTGCTCGACGATGAAGTGGGTCATCTCCGGCATCATCTTGATGCCCGGCATCTTATACTGGCCCAGGTGCTCTGTCCAGGGGACGCCGTCCTCCTCGATGTAGTGCTCGGTAAGCGCGTTGCCGATGCCCATGACCACGCCGCCATCCAACTGGCCGCTGAGACTTAGAGGGTTGATGGCGCGACCCACGTCATGGGCTGTGATCACCTTCTCCACCCGCACCTCGCCCGTCTCCGTGTCCACGCTCACCAGCGCGGCGTGGGCCGCATAGGAGAAGGCGAAGTGCATGTCGCCGCCCGTGCCCAGGGGCTGGGTCTTGGGCGCCCAATATTCATAGCGTAGTTTCGGCTCCCGCCCCTCGTCGATCATGGTCTGGACAGCCTCGGCGAAGGTCATGCTGCGCAGGGGCTGGCGAGCGCGGGGACCGCCGTTCGACCCATTCACCGCTCTGTTCTCCCCGTTGCCGGTTCCCTGGTTGCTGACCTTGGCCAGCCGCTCTCCGTCCACATAGGCCAGCCCCTCGTGGAAGGCGATGACCTCGGGCGGGACGTCGAACTTCTCGGCCAGCACGGCCTGCATCTGTTCGCGCATGGTGCGCGCGGCCAGGCGCGCGGCGTTGCCGCTGACGTAGGTCTGGCGGCTGGCCGTGGTGGGACCGCCATCGGGCGTGCGGTCCGTGTCCATGACCAGCACGCTGACGTCGTCGAAGGGTAAGCCCAGCTCCTCGGCTGTGCACGCGGCCAGGACGCCGATCAGGTTCTGGCCCATCTCCGCGCTGCTGGTGCGGATCTCGGCCCGACCGTTGGGGAAGACCTCCACCTCGGCCTCGGCCTTGTCGGGCGCGCCGCCGCCCAAGCCCGTGTTCTTGTAGCCGGCGGCCACGCCCCAGGCGTAGCGCTTGGTTCCAATGGTGAAGGGTTCCCAGAGGTTGGGAGATTGGGAGATTGGAGATTGGTCGGTAGCCAAAGAATCTCCAATCTCCGATCTCCAATCTCTGATCCCCTGCTCCACCTTATCCAGACACTCCAGCAAGCCTACGCTTTCGCGCAGCACCTGACCGGTGGCCGTCATCGCGCCGACGCGCATGGCGTTCTTGCGCCGCAGTTCCAATGGATCCATGCCCAGTTCCTCGGCCAGGATGTCCATGTTGCTCTCCACCGCAAAGGCAGACTGGGTGACGCCAAAGCCCCGGAACGCGCCGCAGGGTGCGTTGTTGGTGTACATGGCGTAACAGTCGATCTTGGCCGCGTCCAGCACATAGGGACCGGTGGCGTGGGTGGTGGCCCGGGTCAGGACCTTCTCACCCAGGCTGGCGTAGGCCCCGCTGTCGCCGTAGAGTTCGGCCTCCACCGCGGTCAGGGTCCCGTCTTTTTTGGCCCCGGTGCGGACGCGGATGATGGTGGCGTGGCGCTTGGGGTGAACCCGCAGGCTCTCCTCCCGGTCGTAGAGAATCTTGACCGGTCTGCCCAGTTTGTGCGCAGCCAGCGCGGCGTGAATCTGGCCGGTGATGTCTTCCTTGCCGCCAAAGCCGCCGCCCATGACCGTCCCCCGGATATGCACTTCCTCGTCTTTAAGACCCAGGCTTTTGGCCACCTGCCGCCGGTCGCTGTAGGGGATCTGGCTGCCCACGTAGACGGTGAGCTTGTCGTGTTTGCCATAGTGGGGATCGTCGAAACCGGCGGGCACGCCGATGGAACACTCCGGCTCCATGAACGCGTGCTCGGTCCGAGGCGTGCGATAGGTGCGCTCCACGATGACGTCGGCCTCGGAGAAGGCCTGGGAGAGGTCATCCTGACGCACTTTGATGTGCTTGAGCAGGTTGCCTGTGGGCCGATCCGGGTGAAGCACCGGCGCGCCGGGCTGGCGCGCGTAGACCGGGTCAGCGACCACGGGCAAGGGTTCGTACTCCACCCGAATGCGTTTCTTGGCCTCGTGTGCGAGTTCATCGCTGTCGGCCACCACCAGCGCGATGGGGTCGCCCACGTAGCGAGCCGGATACTGGCCGCCGGCGAAGACGGGCCAGTCGTTCTCCACCAGGCCGTGGCGGGGATCGCCGGGCACGTCCTCGTAGGTGTAGACCGCATGGACGCCCCGCATGGCCAGGGCCTCGCTGGCGTCGATTTCCAGGATGCGGGCGTGGGGATGGTCGCTGCGCAGGGTCGCGCCGTAGAGCATGTCCGCGAATTGGAAATCGTCGGTGAACATGGCCTGGCCCGTCACCTTCTCCACCGCGTCGGGTCGATGGAGGGGGCGTCCGATGCTTTCCAGGGGCGTGACCGTTTCCGGCAGCTTGGGCGGGGGCATCTCGCCGGAGCGCATCTTCTCGGACGCGGCGTGGACCGCGTCCACGATGGACTTGTAGCCGGTGCAGCGGCAGAGGGTGTCCTTCAGGCAATGCTTGATCTCATCGTCGCTGGGGGCGGGGTTTTCGTCCAGCAGGGTCTTGGCCTGCATGATCATGCCCGGCGTGCAGAAGCCGCACTGGGTCGCGCCGTGGAGGACGAAGGCCTCCTGAAGCGGGTGTAAATCGCCAAGCTTCAATCTCTCTGATCTCCCATTCTGTTGAGATTGGAGATTGGAGATTGGAGATTGGGCGGCCTGCCATTCCGGGGCCAGTCCTTCGATGGTGAGGATTTCCGCGCCCTGAGCTTTGAGCGCGGGGTAGATGCAGGAGACCACGCTTTCGCCGTCGATGACGACGGTGCAGGCGCCGCACTCGGCCTCCTCGCAGCCGATCTTGGCGCCGGTCAGCCCCAGGTCCTCGCGCAGAACTTCAGCCAGGTAGCGGTTGGGCGGGACATCCAGGGTGTGTTTGCGACCGTTGACGGTCAGTGTGAGTTGGGTCATGGTGATTGGTCTTTCGGAAAAAACGAAAATTAAAGATTGAGGATTCAAGATTAGAGATTGGAGATTGGGAGATTGGGGAGAGTAAAGAGGTTTTCGTCTGCGCAGACCAATCTCCCCAATCTCCAATCTCCTTAATCTCTTCTATTCGACGTTCGTCTTTGCAGTCTCGACCGCCCGGTTCAGCACCCGGCGCAGGAGGACGGCGATCATTTCGTGACGGTATTCTTTGGTGGCCCGGTGCTTGCTGGTGCGTAGCCGGGCCTGGGCCTGGGCCGCGGCGATGGCGGCGTCGACCGCTGCTTCATCGAACCGGGGCGCTTGGGTAAGGACGGCTTCGGCTTCGGTGGTGCGGAAGGGAATGGGGCCGGCCGGTCCGATGGCGATGGCCGCGTTCGCGATCCGGGTCAGGCTTTCGTCCAGCGTGAGTCGGGCCGCCACCCCCAGGATGGGCAGGGCCACGCCCTGGGGACGCATGATGCGGTCGAAGGCGCTGGCCTCCCGCGGTCCGGTCTTGCGGAAGCGGAAGCCGGCCAGCATCTGGTTGACGGCCAGGTTGTTGCGCCCTGGTCCCGCAAAAATGGAGAGTAGCGGTCGCCACTCGCAGGTCACGTCGTCCCCTGTCCGGGTGCAGACCTGGACCTGGGCGTCCAGGGTTAGCAGGCCGATGGTGCCGTCGGCAGCGGGCAGGGCGTGGGCCACATTGCCGCCGATGGTGGCCACGTTGCGCACCTGGGGCCCGCCCACCACGCTGCTGCTTTCGGCCAGGGCCGCGCCGTAGCGACGAACGCGCGAGTCGCTCTCGATCTGGGCGTGGGTGACCGCAGCGCCGATGACGATCCAGTCGCCCTCTTCCTGGATCTCATTCAGGCCGGCGATCTTGGTGACGTCCACCAGCGCGGCCACGGGTGGGTGATTGCCGTATTCCAGATCGAGCATCAGATCGGTGCCGCCGGCCACGAACAGGGCCTGGCCGTCGTAGCGCTGCATCAACGATAACGCTTCATTCACGGTGGCGGGGAGGTGGTATTCTTGCCATAACGTCATAATCGACTCACAGTGAGTATGGTTCGCGCGGAAATGACCGGGCGATGGGTGACGGAAACGATATTGAGTAGGAGAACGGACTGGATTGCCGTGCAGTATAACAAAATGACTGTCGCTTGTCTATGTGCTGACCCGTCCTATATATAATTGACACCATAGTGACCATTCAGGACGGAGGAGACCATGAACAACCGCCCCTTTAAAGAAGCAGTTAAAGAACCGGTCAAGCGATATAGCCAGGCATTTAAGCAGCAGGTTGTGCGCGAGGACGAGGGCGGTGCGAGCAGCTATAGCCTACGCCAGAAATATGGGATCGGCGCCCATCTGACAATCAAACGATGGGTGGAAAAGTACGGTCGTTCAGGATACCGGACTGAGCTAGTGGTCATTCAGACGGTGGATGACCAAC
>JAJRVT010000255.1 GCA_024277175.1 Chloroflexota bacterium
CGGATGATGGGGAACGGCGCCGTGCGATGAAAATGATAACGAAGGCGAGGACGATCAGAACGATGGTGATGAGGGCGATGAACAGGAAAGGAGAGTCGTCTCCCTCCGGGTCGGCCGGCGGCGATTGCGAGGAGGCTTCGAGGGTGGGCGACGGTGTGGTCACTGGCTCAGCCGCTTCCCCGGCGACGGGAGGGGCGAGATCCTGGGCGGCGTATTTATCGCCGATGGCGAAGCGGAACTCGTCCTCGGTGACGTCGCCGTCCAGCACCTTGACCCGATAGCTGACGGTGTAGATGCCGTCGGGCAGGGCGCGCGAGATGTGCGCCACCAGGGTGGCGTGCTCCGGATCGTTCAGATCCAGGGCGGCGTCGCCGTCATCGACCGCATTCCCCTGGCTGTCCAGCACTTGCAGGCTGCTCTCGCCATCGATCACCTCTTCGGTGAAAATGATGGTGACGACCGACGGCGATTCATCCAGCACCGATCCCGGGGCGGGAACCGCATCCTGAATTTCGATGCCGTGGGCGGCGACGGGTGTGGTCGCCAATCCAAGCAGGAGCAACGCCAGGAGCAGCGGGATCAACCTCCGATAGTCGGGTGCATGGGGCCGGCGGCGTCTATTGAATGATGAGATGCTGTAGTTGCACATCGCCCACCTCGAGTGTGACTTTATCGCCGCGCTGCACCAAATTGGACGTATTGGGGAAGAGCAAATTATAGCCGCGTCCGGTTTCGCGTGGGTCCAGTCCGGTGTGGGCGGGAACCGGGAAGACGACCGACCGGTCAGTGGCTTCAGCGGTCAGCACCGGCGGGTCTTCCACGTCATGGGTGATCAGGGACTTGTCGGGGTCGAGCACCTGATAGTGCACGGCGATGATGCCGCCGCCGCCGATCAGCGCCGCCCGTATCACCTGGATACCGGTCGCTTCCTGGAAAGCGATTTCCGGGTCAACGTCGCTGGCGACCTCCGCTACGCCGGCGGGCGTTTGCGAGCCGCCCACCTGGGCATAGAGGATCCAGGCCACCACGATCAGCAATAAGATCGCACCCAGCCATAGTGGGTTGAACTTGCGCGCCCCTCCTCCTCCTCCTCCGTCGTTGTCTGATAGTGTCGTTTCGTTCATGATTCACCCTTTCCTCTGCCATCCAGGTCTGACATCTTCTCAACATATCACGTCGCCCATTGGCGTCGGACCGTGATTATAGCAACCGTTTGACGCCTCCTGCAAGCAACCAATACCCGGCGTGACCGGAGGAATAAGGCCCTGCACGCCGGAGGGAAACGCCTCATGCCTAGCCCGCGGGCTAGGCATCCGTTGACCAGACCTGGAATCGGCGTCCACCAGAGAGGAAAATGCATGATGATCCGCTCGCATCGTCCGCCGGCAGGCGTCAAAACGCTGTTTGCATAACGAATTCGACTAGTTCATTTGACAATAATATTTGTGATAGCTAGCCCTGGTCCAGGTTGAGCGACTAGTCGTATTACGTAAAGTTGACCGGACAGTTAGTTCTTTTTTGGTCCCCCATTTTGGCGTATGAACCATTGAGCGTAGCGACAGCTTTGCGTATACTTCCGGTACGCTTTCCGTAGGCTACCGGACTACATCGACGACAGACAACGCAACACATGCCCATTACAGAGACGATCGTACAGACCATTTTCGCGTCGAGCCAGAAACCATTGTTGAAAATTTTGATCCTGAACCACCAATGGCTGATAGGCGCGGCGATAGCGAGCCTGTTGAGTGAGGAAAGTGATCTGGAGCTTACTGGGCTGACAGCGCCCTGCGCATCTGCATTGTCTGAAATCGTCGACAAATTCTCTCTGAATGCCGTCGTCATCGACAACCTAATGGCGTCCGATGGCGAAATCCAGCGTCTCTGTGCGACGTTCAGCGCTCATCCAACGGTGCGCGTGTTCGTCATCCGCATCGAGACCAATGTGGTTTATCTGAATGGATCGGAAACGGCCGTCATTACGCAGGCCGGCGATTTGGCGACGTTGATTCGTCGCAATCATGGTCAGGCGTCCGACTGTATCCAAACCCACTTCAACATTGACACCTGAGCAAACATCTGGACAGCGTTGGCGACCTTCATTCTCCTCGTCCCGATGTTCACAAAAGAATTACCTGCACAACATCCTTGTTGGCGACCACGCCCAACAATATTTAATCCCGCTACAGTTTAGTTGCCTAGCGCGTTTGTGAGAAGAAAAGGAGGCTGACCCAGAAATGATTTTGTTATGCAAACAGATTTATGGACCTCTCACCCGACGTCTATCTCATCCATCATTGCCAGGATAGAGCGTCCCGACCAGACGCACCTTCATCAATACAGGCGTCCGGAAAAGAATTTCGATCACGGTTCTCAATCAGACAGGAAAGGTTCAAGTGATGACACAACCGCATCAAAGTAAACGCAGCCCTGACCGGAGGGGGCGCTCGCTGGGGCGTCTTATTCTGGTTATGGGCATTGTATTATCGACTCTGGCTCCGTGGATGACGACGTTGACGCCGGTTGCGCTGGCCGCGCCGGCCGCTGAGCCGGTGGCCGCGCCCGTGGCCCAGGCCAATTCACTGACGATCAATGTGATCAGTGCGCGGACGGAAGTCAACCACCCCGGGGGGGCGGTGGCCAAGGGCGATCCCATCCCCAACTTCAAATACATCATCAACATCGACAATACGGGCGACCCCTATCAAGCCCGCAACGCCGGCTGCGCCCCTACGGATCCGGGATACCCGGACACCTGCGATTGGCCCTCCATCCGTGAGGTGCCGGGCGCTGCGCCCATCTACACCCAGGGCGACCAGGACGACTTCAACGGCGTCAATGGAACCGGACTCGCGCTGCCACCGGGCAAGTACCTGATCTCGGTCCTGGCCGAGGACTACAAGATGGGTGGCCAGCACTTCACTGTGCCCCTCAACGGCCCCGTGACCGTGGAACTCCAGCCCCACCCGTTGCCCCCGGCCACCATGCGCATCAAGGTCTTTGAAGACATCTCGCCCGTCAACGGGCAGTTCGACGCGCCGGCCGAGCACGGGCTGGCTGGTTTCCGCGCCATCGTCAATGACATTGGCGGCGAGCTCACTACCGATGTCTTCGGCAACCCCCTCTGCACCACCTACGACGCCAACGGCAACCCCAATGGCCAGACCAACTGCCTGGTCAGCGACGCCAACGGCGACATTGTCATCCCTAACCTGGGACCGAACCGCTACGACGTCCTGGTCAATGCGCCGGACGGCACCACCTGGACAGAGACTACTACCCTGGAAGGGTCGCCCAGTTGGGACACCTGGCTCCAGGAAGGCGGCAGCGGCCTGGACAATGAGTTCGTCGTCGCTGGCGAGCCCTTCCCATGGACCGTATTCGGCTTTACGAAGCCCATGAACAACCTGGCCGGCGGTTCGGGCGGCGTCAAAGGGACCCTGGTCGCGGCTTCGGTCTACCTGCCCCAACAGGGCGCGCTGCCCTACTATGGCGACATCTGGAACGGCTTCAACGGAGCCAAGGTCACCGGCCCCATCACCGATGGTTGGGTCGCCCTTTCCGATTTCGCCAACGGTGACACCGCCGTCTATGTGGGACGCGCCAATGCGGACGGCACCTTCCAGATCAATGGCGTGCCCGATGGCGATTACCTCTTCACCTGGTGGGACAACAACCTGCACTACATCCTGGACTGGATCCAGGTCACCGTCTCCAACGGCCAGGTCTATGACATGGGCACGCCTTTCCTGACCGGCTGGTTCACCAAGGTGGACGGCTATGTCTTCGAGGATCTCAACAGCAACGGCGTCAAGGACGCCGGCGAGCCCGGCCTCGCCAACTATCTGGTGGTCCTGCGCGACCGGGACAACAGCGAGATCGACCGCATGTCTATCGCCGTCACCACCGATCCCACCGGCTACTACGTTTTCGAGAAGGCCTATCCCATGGGATCCTGGATGGTGCTGGAAGCCTACAACGACCGCTTCTACACCACCGGCATCACCTATCAGGTGGAGAACCAGCCCAACCCAACCACAGTGCTGGGCAATGGCGTGGACGTAGGCCTGTTGCCCATTCTGGGGCAGTCCGCGCGCCTGGATTGGGGCGTGAAGGGCTACGCGAATGGAACCAACGGCGGTATCGTCGGTTCGGTCTTCTATGACACCACACGCAACGAACTGGACTCCCGTTTCCAGGTCGCGGAGCCGTGGGCCCCTGGCATCCCCGATATGACCGTTAACCTCTATGCAACAGTGTTCTGCGGAACCAATCCCGGCGCGTCCTGCGACGCAAGCGGCGTTTATGAGTTGGCCTCTGACGGCTCCTACGCCAAGGGAGAACTACTTAACACCACCACCACCGAGACCTGGGAACAGCCAGCCGGCTGTATCGCCCGGGACGCTAACGGCGTTCCCCTGAGCTATCCCGGTGACCAACAGCTCTTCACGAACAACGGCGTCGACCGTTGTCTGGAAGCGCCCATGGCGGGCACCCAGCTCCAGAACGGATTCGCCACCCTGGACGGCAACTTCGGCTTCACCGAGGGCTGCTTCGGTCCCGGCGGCGCGATCGGCGAAGGCGTCTGTGCGGATAACAATCCGCCCACGCCGTTGTTCGCCGACGACTATCTGGTCGAGGTGGTGTCGCCCGTGGGCGCCCACGGGCGGCCACTCTATCAGGTGGTGCGTGAAGAAGATATCAACGTCTTCGGCGGCGACCAGTTCAACCCGGCCGTGCCGCCGCCGGCCTGCGCTGGTCCGATTCATACGGTGGACGTGGCCGGCATTGGGACCGACGGCCCCAACGCGGTCATCAACCCCAGCTTCGCCGGCGAGGGCGGCAGCCCCTACGAGGGCATGGATAAACCCCTGTGCAACGCCAAGCTGGTGACCCTCAACAACGGCAAGTCTGTTGCGCCGGTCTTCACCTATTTCACCGAAGTGCCTATTCCCGGCAAGTGGAAGGGCTACATCATCGACGATCTGTCCATTTCCACGGATCCGCAGAGCCTGAACTTCGGCGAAAAGGCGGGTCTGCCCAATTCGCCCATCGGCATCTATGACTTCACCAACCGACTGGTCACGACCATCGATTCCGACCCCAACGGCGTCTTCGAGGTGCTGTTGCCGTCGACCCATACCGTGAACTGCCCGTCACCCTCCGGCGTCTGTCCCAATGTCTACTACATGCTGGGCAACGATCCAGGGCAGCCGGAACAGCCCAACCCCAACTACAACCCCCAATATCGCACCATCGGGGCCAGCTTCGAGATCTACCCGGGGTTGATCATTCCCTCTGACCTGGCGCCAACCCAGATCGTGCCTGGCGTGCTGGCGGCCGGCTCCCTCTTCGGGACGCCACCCCAGTGCACCCTCAATGACCCGGCCAACCCGACCACGCCTGAACTGTTTGCAGTGTCGGATCCCTTCGTCAACGTCAACGCCAACCGAGGACGGAGCGGTTCGTTCACCATCTACGGGCAGGGGTTCGGCGCCCAGGGAGCCAACAGTCAGGTCACCCTGGACGGGACCACCGCCTTGCCGGTCACATCGTGGACCGATCGGCGGATCGACGTGACGGTCCCCGCCAGCACGCCGACCGGCCCGCATCAGCTTGGGATCACCGCGGACAACGGTAACACGAACGTCAACGGCCTGACCCTCCATGTGCGCGGCCCCGGCTACAACCCGCGTCTCTACAAAGTGGGACCTGGCCGGCCCTATAGCACCATTCAGTCCGCCATCGACGCGGCCGCGGCCCGAGGCGGCAGAGCGTTGGTGGTCGTCTATCCCGATGCAACCGCCCAGTGGAACCCCCTGGGCACCTACTTCGAGAATATCATCGTCTACTCCGGTAAGATCAAGCTGCAGGGCGTGGGTCCCGGCGGTGTGCGCCAGGACGGCACGTTCGCCCTCGGTTCGGTCATCGATGGCCGCGGCGTGGCCGGCGATACGGCCTACGCCGGTTTCTGGCAGACGTTCGTCCAAAGCCTGAACTGGGATGGCAACCAGGCCATCTATGAAGGCCCGGTGGTCTACTTCCTGGCTGAGAACAATGAGTTCAAATCCGGCGTCAAGAACAACAACGCCATCGACGGCTTCCGCATCCAGGGCGGGGATCAGCAAGGCTTCCCCAACCAGTTGAAGCCGGTCAACCCGAACCAGAAGGGGATCGCGGCGGTTCAGGGCGGCGGCATCTTCGCCAACGCCTACGCCCGCCATCTCCAGATCACCAACAACATCCTGGAGAGCAATGGCGGCGCTTACGCCGGAGCCATCCGCCTGGGCACGCCCCATCTGCCCGGTGCGCTCAACGACAACCAGAACGACTTCGTGCGCATCGCCAATAACCGCATCCTGGCCAACGGCGGCACGAACCTGGCGGGCGCGATCGGCATCTTCTCCGGGGCTGAGGGCTACGAAGTGGCCAACAATGATATCTGCGGCAACTTCTCGGCCGAGTATGGCGGCGGCATCAGCCACTATGGCTACAGCCCCAACGGCCAGATCCACAACAACCGCATCTACTTCAACCGCTCGTACGATGAGGGCGGCGGCGTCATGATCGCGGGCGAGTTGCCGGCCAACCCGGCCACGCTCTCGCCTGGGGCCGGTCCGGTGGCCGTCTATGACAACCTGATCCAGGCCAACCTGGGCAACGACGATGGCGGCGGCCTGCGCTTCCTGATGGCGGGGAATTTCCCCTATGACGTCTACAACAATATCATCGTCAACAATGTCTCGACCCACGAAGGCGGCGGCGTCGCCCTGAACGACACGCCTGACGTGCGCTTCTACAACAACACGGTGATGAAGAACATCACCACCGCCAGCGCGGTCACCAGCAATGGCCTGCCTGCGCCGGCCGGGCTGTCCACCTCCCGTAACAGCGCCACGCTCCAGGCCACGCTGCCCGGCGGATCGCCGCACTTCAGCGATCCGCTGCTCTTCAACAACATCTTCTGGGACAACCGGGCCGGGACCTTCACCGGCGCCACCGTGGCCGGTATCGGCTTGGTCGGGGACCCCAACCCCATCAACTACTGGGATGTGGGCGTCTCTGACGGCAGCGCGCTGTTGTCGCCGACCAACTCGCTCCTGCAAGTGAACGCCGGCGCAACGCCCGACGGCTCCAACGTCATCGGGGCCGACCCGCTGGCCATCGCCGAGTACGATACATCGGTGAGCGTCCTCCCCTGGCGCGGCAACCCCCGCTTCGTGGACATCCTGATGGTGACGACCACGGCTGACCCCAACCTGCTGGGCGATTACCACATCAGCAGTGGGTCACCGGCGGAGAACACGGGGGCGGCCAGCAAGGGCGGCGTCAACGCACCGGCCTCGGACTTCGACGCCGACGCCCGCCCCTCGGACAACGGCTACGAGATGGGGGCCGATGAACTCGTCGGTCAGGTTGCGGCCTTCCCCTTCTCGCCGCTGCTGGATGACTTCAACCGCAGCGGCGGCTGGAGCATAGGTTCCAGTTGGCGTGGGCCGCGCAAGAACCGCTGGTTCCGCCTGGTCAACAACGAGGTGCAGGTGCGGCAGAACGACAAGGCCACCATCGTCTGGAACCAGCCCCGATTCGGGGCCAACCAGGAGGTTTACGTCACCCTGACCCAGGTGAGTCCCAACGCGGCGGAACAGAGCCTGCTTCTGAAGGTCAGCACCACCAACCCGGCCAGCAGTCGCGCCTCCATGATCAAGGTGGCCTACGACGCTCGCAGCAACCGGGTGGATATCTACACCCGCTCGCGGACCCAGGGCTGGGTGCGGCAGGCCAGATTCAATAGCGTCACCTTCGCCAACGGCGATCAGTTCGGGGCGCGGGCGTTGGCCGACGGCACCGTCACCGCCTACCAGAACGGCGTCGCCATCGGCAGCGTCAACGTGGCCAGTGGTCCGAATCCCTGGCCCGCTAACCTGGTGGCGGGCCGTGGCCGGATCGGCCTCTGGTTCGTGGAAGCGCCTAACGGCGAAGCCGTCTTCGATAACTTCGGCGGCGGGACGATCTCTGTGGGAACGGCGCGCGTCGCCGCCGCGGAGACGGCGTTGGGCGAATTCGATGAACGCAACCTCTACGAGGCCACCGACGGCGAGGATGGCTGGGAGATGGGCGACTTCGAGCTCTTCATGCCGCTTATCACCAATCAATAACGAACAGGTTGCGTCGCCCCCTGGCTCCCCCGGCCAGGGGCGGCGCAACCACGCCAACCAGCAGTATCGAACCGTTGTCCATCATGAGCAGTCACCTGGTGACAATCATATAGCTTTGTGGGAGACCAATGATGCCCAATCAAATAAACAGACGTAACTTCTTCAAACTGACCGGCGGCGCTGTCGCGGCCGCGTCAGGTCTGAGCCTGTTTCCCAGATTCATGGGGCGAAACACGCTTCAGCCCACCGCGGTCAGGACGGCCAGCGCACAGGACGCGCCGCCGGATCTGCACCTGGGCGGCACGGACGGCTGGATTCACCTGCCGGACACGCCCGCCATCCCGCCCTACCATCCCGATAACCTGGCGCCGCCTCCGTTCAACACCTATATCTTCGGTTTCGCCAACCTCACCGGGCTGGCGGACAACCAGATCACAACCCAGAAGATGCAGGCCCAGCATGCAGCGCCCCTCTTCTGGACGCAACAGGGTGTCCCTTTCCGGCTGAAGCTATCCAACCTGGGGTTGCAGTTTCGTCCAGACCTGATCGACGCCCACACCGTTCACTGGCACGGCTTTCGTAATGTGATCCCGTTCTTCGACGGCGAACCCGGCACCTCTGTTTCTGTGCCTCCGGGCCGGGATTTCACCTATATCTACAACGCCCACGAACCCGGCACCTACATGTATCACTGCCATGTAGAGGATGTGGAGCATGTGCAGATGGGCATGACCGGGCTGGTTTTCGTGCGACCGGCCCAGGATGGGAATACAACCCTCTATGCCTCGGGCAAATACGCCTACAATGACGGCGACGGCTCCACTGGCTTCGACCGGGAGTTCGCCATGTTCATGAGCGAGGTCTGGGCTGAGGCCCACTGGGCGGATTCCCATATCCAGTTGCCGGAGTGGAGCGATTACAAGGCCGATTTCAATCTCCTCAACGGGCGGGTCTGGCCTGACACCCTGGAACCGAATGGCTATGTCAACCCCTTCGCCCCCAACCGGGATGCGAATTTGAGTCTCATCGCCCCGGCCGGCCGTCCCGACCTTCAGTACCAGCCCTACTCATCGCTGGTGCAGTGCAACGAGGGCGACAAGGTGTTGCTCCGCTTCGCCAACCTGGGCTTCAAACGCCAGTCCATGACCTTGGCCGGCATCAAGATGCGGGTGGTGGGCAAGGACGCTACCCTGTTACGCGGGCGCTATGGCGAGGATCTGACTTATGAGACCGACGCCATTTCCATCGGTGCAGGTGAATCATACGACGTTATTTTCACAGCGCCAGCCTATCAAGGCCCGAACGCCTATGACACCTATTTACTGTTCAATCGCAGCTACAGCCGCGGCGTCAACGGCGCGGGCCATGGCGGCCAGATGACCGAAGTGCGGGTCTACCCCGCCAACTCATTGGCCCCGCAAACGTTGCCCAACACATAGCTCAGACAGACCTGACAGGAAGGAATCAACCATGCATATGATAAAACGCAAGCGAGTGGTGTGGGGAGCGGGCCTGGCGTTGGTGATGGCGCTGATGTTCATCTTATCGGCGCCCAACGCTTCGCCGGCGACGGCGCAGACGCCGCCGCCCGAAGATGGCCTTATCTGCACCACCAGCCCGAACGCCACCTTTACGTTGACCGCCCAGACCGGCTACATCGGCACCCCTGACGACAATGTCCTCTTTATGTGGGGTTTCTCTGAAGGCAGCAGTCCCTTTCAGTATCCCGGCCCTATCCTCTGCGTCACCGAGGGTGACACAGTGACGGTGATTCTGCACAACACCTTGAACGAAGACGTATCCATCGTCTTCCCCGGCCAGGAGGACGTGATGGCCGACGGTGCGCCGGCCCAGCCCCAGTTCGACGGCGGCGGCGCCATGACCTCCATGACCAATGTCGCGCCCGCCAACGGCGGCAGCGTCACCTATAGTTTCGTGGCCACGAGTCCGGGCACTTTCGTCTATGAAAGCGGAACCGACCCGGCCAAACAGGTGCGGATGGGTCTCTTCGGCGCGCTGATCGTGCGCCCGGCCCTGGGTCCCAACTTCGCCAACAACCGCTCTGACAGCGAGTTCAACCCCGATGCGGAATTCCTGGTGATGTTCTCCGAGATCGACCCCTTTCTGAGCCAGGCCGTCGAACGGGGCCGTCCGTTCAACATGAATAACTACAAGCCTCGCTACTGGATGCTCAATGGCCGCGGCTTCCCGGACACCATCGCCCCTAACTTCGCCTCCTGGTTGCCCAGCCAACCCTACGGCGCCCTGGCCCGCATCTATCCCTACGATCCGGTGGCCAACCCGAAATGGGCCCTGGAGCGCTTCATCAACATGGGATCCGAGATCATCCCCATGCATCCCCACTCCAAGAATGCCCTGATCATCAACCGCGACGGGCGTCCTGTGGAGGGCCTGAACGGAGAAGACATGGCGTGGGAAAACTACTCCGTGCCGGTGGGCCCCGGGCAGAGCTTCGACGGCCTCTTCCGTTGGGAGGAACCGGAGGATTACACCCCGGACAACCCGGTCCCAGTCACCATTCCCAACATTCAGAACATGGTCTACGGACCTATGTACAGCGGTAGTCCCTATCTGGGCGTCCCAGGCGACGTCCCCGTAGGCACCACGTCGCTCAACCAGTGCGGTGAGTTCTACATCATCTCACATAACCATGCCCTGTATCAGATCACCTCGTGGGGCGCTCCCACGACCGGCCCTATCACCTATATGCGGATCGATCCGCCGCTGCCCAATAACTGCCCGTAGCTGGCAGGTCAGGAAAGGGAAAGAAACCATGAACATCAAGATGCAACATGCGCTGAAACTGGGTGCGTTGTTGGCGCTTGCAACCCTGTTGCTGTTTGCCGACAGGCTCCCTGTGGCGGCGCAAAGCGGCCCGGTCACGGTGACATGCACGCCTACTACCCCCTGCGATCTGTACGCCACCACCGGCTCGCTCACGCTGCCCAACGGAGCGGGGACCGTTCCCATCTGGGGATACGCCACTACGCCCACCGGGGCCGCCAGTTCGCCCGGCCCCACGCTGATCGTCACCGAGGGCGACACGGTGACGATCAATCTGCATAACAACCTGGCCGACGACACCTCCCTCTACATCCAGGGGCTGCCCATGCAGCCGGACATGGTGGGCGCGCCTCCGGGTGGAAGCAAGGCTTACACCTTTACCGCAACTGCGCCCGGGACCTACCTCTACCAGGCCGGTCTGACGCTTCACGGACGCAACCAGACCGCCATGGGCATGTTCGGCGTTCTGATCGTGCGATCGGCGACCGTCGGCCAGGCCTACAACGATCTCGCCTCGGCCTTCGACGATGAAGTGGTGGTTGTGCTCAGCGAGCTCGACCCGGCGTTGAACAACAGCGTCGATCCCATGACGTTCGACCTGCGCAACTTCGCCCCTAAATACCAAATGATCAATGGCCGCGCCTACCCCGACACCGTCGATATCGCCACCACGGCCGGCAACCGGGTCCTCCTGCGTTACGCCAACGCTGGCCTGCAACTGCACACCATGGGCCTGCTGGGGTTGGATCAGTTGCTGCTCGCGGGCAACAGCAGTCCCCTGCTCTCTCCCCGTTCGGTGGTGGCGAAGTCCATCGCCGCCGGCGAGACCATGGACGCCATCGCCACCGTGCCGGCCTCCGCACCCGGGGACGCCCGTTACGCGCTCTACGACACCAATCTCTTCCTGCATAACAACGGGCAGCCCGGCTTTGGCGGCATGCTCACCTTCCTGACCACAGGACCCGGAACGCCTGGCGGACCCGACACGGTCGGACCTACGACTTCAGCGCCGGCGCTCACTCCATCAACTGTGGACGGAATGGCAGGTGCAAACGTGGCTGTGGCCGCGACGGTGGATGACACAGCCAGCGGCGCTTCAGCCATCCAGGCGGCGGAGTACTATATCGACAGCACCACCGGAACGCCGACGGCTATGACGGCCAATGACGGGGCTTTCAACTCGCCCACCGAGACGGTGGACGGCGTTATCCCCGCAGCCACGCTGGCGGGTCTGACCTCCGGCGCCCACACCATCTATGTCCGCGGCCAGGACGCGGCCGGCAACTGGGGTTCCTTCAACCTCTCCACCCTCAACGTGGACAACGGCGGCCCGACCACGTCCGGCCTCAGTCTGACGCCCAACCCCACTGACGGCAGCGTGGACGTGGCGGTGACTGGCACGGCCGATGACACGGCTGGCGGCTCCAGCAACATCACCGCCGCCGAATACTTCATCGACGCCACCGGCGCTGATGGAAGCGGCCAGCCCATGGTCGTGAACGCCAACGCACCGGTGGCCAGCGTGGACGGCTCCATCTCTGCAGCCACTATCATGGGGCTGACAGAAGGAACGCACATCATCTACGTTCACAGCCAGGACGCCTTTGGACATTGGGGTTCCTTCGCCCAGATCGACCTGCGGGTGGATCGAACTGGACCGACGACGACTAGCGTCACCGCCGCGCCCAACCCGAACAATGGCGCTCAGGGG
Source organism: Chloroflexota bacterium (assembly GCA_024277175.1). GTDB lineage: Bacteria > Chloroflexota > Anaerolineae > Caldilineales > Caldilineaceae > JAJRVT01. The sequence goes on from JAJRVT010000255.1 coordinate 12,676, forward strand.
ATCAACCTCAGCCAGCCCGCTGTGCGGGTGGACGCCATGCTCACCGAAAATATCTTGCCGAGATCGGCGGCCGTCGTCTCTCTGCCGCCCGAAGATCTTTCACAGGTCTTCCTGCCGTTGGTCACCATGGGATCTTCCCTGAAGGGACTGGGTGCAGTAGAGACCGCGGCCGTTACGCCTGGCGTTCCCTACGTCAAGACGGCTGAAGGCTTCATCGACACGATCGGCGCCGACGGCACGGGCTTCCCGTTCACCCCCGCGGATGGTCTCTTCGATAGCGCCACGGAAGCGGCGTACGCCTTCATTCCGCTGACCACCATCAACACGCTGACCGACGGGCCTCATACCTTCTATGTCCACGGCCAGGACGGCGTGGGCAACTGGGGGCCGACGAACAGCGTCATCTTCGTCATCGATCGGAACGGGCCGACCGTGAACGCGGTCAGCATAACGCCTGACCCGACCAATGGCGCGGCCACTGTCGCCCTGACGGCCACCGCTAACGATGGCGAGACGACCCTCGCCGCCGCGGAATGGTTCACCGGCGCGGATCCGGGACCCGGCAACGGGACGCCCATGACAGCCGCCGACGGGGCCTTCGATAGCGCCGCTGAAGGACTGACCGCCACCATCGATCTCACCGGCTTCACGGCCGGCGCGCACACCATCTCGGTGCGGGCGCTGGACGCGGCCGGCAACTGGGGTGCGGTCGCCAACGGGACCTTTACGGTCAGCAATCCGCCGCCGTCCCTGCTTGACGCCCTCTACTTCTCCACCCAGGGGAACGTGACGGTGCCGGGCGTGGCCGGTCGCAATGACAACGCCGACATCTATACCTGGGACGGAACGACGACCTTCACCCGCCTCATCGACGGTTCGGTGGAAGGGCTGCCGGGCAACGCCAATATCGACGGCTTGGCCATGGTCTCCATCAACCAGTTCTATGTCTCCTTCGCCCGCAATGGCGGCACCAATGTCCCCGGCGTGGGGTTGGTGCAGGATGAGGACGTGGTCTTCTACGACAACGGCGCTTGGTCCCTCTTCTTCGATGGCAGCGTCGCCGGCCTGCCCAACAGCAATGCCGCCGACATCGACGCCCTGGATGTGGTGGGCGGCGTGCTCTACTTCTCGACCACAGGCAGACCCGCGATCCCCGGCGTGGCCGGCCCATACGACGACGCCGACATCTATACCTGGGATGGGACCAGCTTCGGCAAGGTTTTCGACGGCCGGGACAACGGCCTGCCGGGCAATGCTGATATCAATGGTATGGATGTGGCGGGACCCAATGACTTCTACCTTACCTTCAACCGTAACACCGGCGTCAACGTACCGGGGGTGGGGATGGTACAGGATGAAAGCGTGGTCCGGTTCAACGGCGGGACGTGGTCCCTCTACTTCAACGGCTCGGCCCTGGGGCTCAACACCTCCAACGGCCAGGACGTAGACGCGATCTCGGTTCCGTAGTTCATCGTATGCTGAGGCTAGAGATTGGAGATTGAGAGATTGACTGCACTTTGGTTACTCTCCAATCTCCAATCTCTCATTGATAGACGTTCAGCACGTTCAGGCAAAGGATTTATGAAACGCAAACTTCTTCGCTGCCACATTGTTTTATTACTGGGCCTGTTGGGGATCCTGTTCCTGGCCGCGCCGGCCTACGCCGACGCAACCATCACCGTGACCACGACCGCTGACGGCGTGGTCGACGATGGGGACTGTTCCCTGCGGGAGGCGGTGCTGTCCGCCAACGCCGACTCGGCGGTGGGCGGCTGCACGACTGGCAATGGCGCCGATGTTATCGTCTTCGACGCCGCGCTATCGCACCCGGTCGTTTTCGCCCTGACCGAACATGGCGCCAACGAGGACGGCGCACAGATGGGTGACCTGGATATCAGCAGCGTTCTGACCATCCGCGGCGACGCGTCCAGCGCTGACGCCATCGTCATCGACGGCGACGGCGCGGACCGGGTCTTCCACGTTCTGAGCGGCGCGAATCTCACCCTCGACAGCGTGACCGTGCGCAACGGAAACCCCGGCGTCACCGCGGACGGCGGCGGCGCGCTGGTGGAGCTGAGCGCGCGCCTGACCGTGAGCGGAACCCGTATCGTGGATAACCGCGGCCTTAGCGGCGGCGGCGTCAAATCCCTGGGGCGGCTGACCATGACGGACAGTGTGGTCGTCACCAACCAGGGCGGCGGCCTGGCCAATGACGCCGGCCTGATGACCCTCACCCGGACCGATGTGCTGACCAACACCGGGGTAGGTATTCTCAACCAGAACATCGGCGGGCTGACGGTTGACGGCGGCCAGGTGCGGGCCAACACCGGCGGCGGCGTGCGCAACGACACGTCCACGGCCACGTTGCGCAATCTGACCATCGCCGGGAACAGCAACGGCGGCGTCTATAACGCCGGCACTGTGCTGACCCGTCTGACCCTGCAAGATAGCCTGGTCATCTCCAACACAGGGACCAACGGCGCTGGGGTCTACAACGAAGGCGTGGGCGCGAGCGCGGACATCGACGACGTGCGCTTCAGCGGCAACCAGGCCACGGTCTCGGGCGGCGCGATCTTCAACAACGGCGTCATGAACGTGGACGGCAGCGCGCTGGACAACAACCAGGCGCGCGCCGGCGGCGGCATCCTCCACAACGGCGGCAATCTCTATCTGACCAACGACACTATCAGCGCCAACCAGGCCAGCGACAACGGCGGCGGGCTTTACAACAAGTCGTCCGCCATCGTGCAGAACGTGACCTTCGCCGGCAACCGGGCCAGCACCGGCGGCAACATCTTCAACGACGAGGCCCAGCTATCCATGGGCGACGCCATCGTGGCTAACGCGGCCGCCGGCGGCGAGTGCGTCAACAGCGCCGGCTTCCTCACCTCTCAAGGGTACAACCTGGAGAGCGCCAACACCTGCAACTTCACGGCCACAGGCGATCAGATCAACGCGGATCCGCTCCTGGGTCCCCTCCAGGACAACGGCGGCCCCACGCCCACCCACGCCCTGCTGACCGGCAGCCCGGCCATCGACGGCGGCTCGTTGGCGAATTGTCCTCCCATCGATCAGCGCGGCGTTTCCCGTCCCCAGGGGAGCGCCTGCGATATCGGCGCGTACGAGAGCGGCGATGTGGGTGACGTCACCCCGCCCGGCCCTGTGCCCGGCCTGCGAGCCACCCTGGTCTCCACTGACAGCATCACCATCGAGTGGGACGCGGCCACGGATGACACAAGCGTGGCCGGCTACAAGGTCTACGTGCAGGAGGACGGCTCGGCCCAGCCGCCTGCACTCAAGGGCGACTCCTGCGACTCCTGCCTGGTCTTCTCGGTGATAGGGCTTCAGCCCGACACCCTCTACCGCCTGTGGGCGGTGGCCTATGACCAGGCCGGCAACGCCGCGGACCTGGCCGACCTCACGCCTATCCAGGTGACAACGCTGGCCCTGACGCCTCCGGTCAGCGGCCAGATCCGGATCGATATCAGCCCGCCCGCGCCCAGCGCCAGCGACGTGGTGACCGTCACCATTTCCGGGATACACTCCGATACATGCACGCCGGGTTACGCGTCCCACCAAGTCGCGGGCCATGCCATCGCCGTCCAGAGCGCGCCCTCATCCGAGGCGTTCTGCTCGCCGGCCGAGACGCCCTGGTCCTACGACGTGGCGGTGGGTCCCCTGGAGGCCGGCCTCTACACGGTCACCCACACCCTGGAGACGGCGGTCATCAGCCGCACCTTCACGGTCACGGCCACGACGCCGCCCCCCGACGTCACGCCGCCGGGACCGGTGGTCAACCTGACGGCCACGGCCGTCTCCACCGACAGCATCACCATCGAATGGGACGCGGCCACGGACGATACGGGCGTGGCCGGCTACAGGGTCTACGTGCAGGAGGACGGCTCGGCTCAGCCGCCCGCGCTCGCCGGCCAGACCGGGGCCGGCCAGCGGACCTTCACGGCCGGCGGGCTGAAGGCCGACATGGTCTATCGCCTGTGGGTGGTGGCCTATGACGCGGCCGGCAACGCCGCGGACCTGGCCGATCTCACGCCCATCCAGGCCTCGACCCTGGGCGTCGGGCGGATGCAGATCGACATCAGCCCGCCTTCGCCCACTATTACCGACGTGGTGACCGTCACCATTTCCGGCGTGTATATGGACAGTTGCACGCCCGGCTACGCGTCCCACCAGGTCACGGGCCACCGGATCGACATCCAGAGCGCGCCCTCGTCAGAGGCCTTCTGTTCGCCGGTGGAGACCCCCTGGTCCTACGACGTGGCGGTGGGTCCCCTGGAGGCAGGCGTCTACACGGTCACCCATACCCTGGAGACGGATGTGATCAGCAAGACGTTCACGGTTGCGGAGAAGGCGGCCCCCTGCGCGCCCAAGTTCGAGGTGGATGAAAGCCAGTCCCGCACCGCGATCTCGGGTCAGCCTTTCACCTATCAGGTCACTGCAGCCGGAACGCCACCCATCGTCTACAGCCTCCAGCAGGGGCCTGCGGGCATGACAGTCGACGTAGCCAGCGGGCTGGTGAGCTGGACGCCCCCGGCCGGCGCGTCGGGCGACGTCCCCGTGGTGGTGCGGGCGGCCAACAGCGCAGGCGAGAACGACTATGCGTTCACGATCGCCGTGCGCACGGCGGCGGACCTGGAGCAACACAATTACCTGCCCCTCATCCTAGGCGGCTGATGTGGGTTTACGCGCGTTTACGGAAGCTACAAACCGGGTTTCTGTCAGAAACCCGGTTTGTGGCAGATTATGAAAGACGACCATCATCATGGAAACCATCAATGTTCTCATCGTCGACGACCATGCCGTGATACGTGATGGATTGCGTCGCTACCTGGAAGCATTGGGCGCCTATCGCGTCGTTGGCGACGCCTGCGACGGGCTGGACGCCTTGAATAAAGTCATCCATTGTCGCCCGGATGTGGTGATCATGGATATGTCCATGCCGCGGCTGGACGGGATCGAAGCCACCCGGCGGATTGTCGAAAACGGCGTTCCAACCCGGGTCATCATCCTCTCCATGCACATGAGCCCGGATCAGGTCGTCCGGGCCATGGATGTGGGGGCCAGCGGCTGCGTCCACAAATCATCGGTCACCACTGAAATCGCGCCGGCCATCCGGACGGCGCTGGCGGGTGGAAGCTATCTCAGCCCGAAACTCGACATGTGAAAAATCTGGCTCACCTATCTGGCAGTGATCCTCTTTGGACCATGCTCAACACAAGGAAAAGAAACATGCGTGTAACAAAACTCGTCATGATCGTTTGTATAACGCTGATGGTGGCCGCGGGCGCGCTTCTGCCGGCCGGCAGCCTGAGCGCCCAGGACGCGAACGTCCGCGCCATCTCGCCGGCGTTGCAGCAGATGTTGCAGACGACCGCGAGCAATGAGATGATCACGGTCGTGGTCGAACTGACTTCCCAGGCCAACCTGGACGGTATTAACGAGTCGGACCGGGATATGCAGGCCAAGAAGGTGGTAGCCACCCTGCGCAGCCACGCCGATAAAACCCAGAGACGGCTGCGGAGGCTGTTGCGGAAGCGGCAACGGCGGGGCAAGGTGGCCGATTTCGTTCCTTACTGGGTTTTCAACGGCATGGCCGTCACCGCCCAGCCCTCGGTCATCGACGAGATCGCGGCCCTGCCAGAAGTGAACGTCATTATCCCCAACGCCACCCTCTCTGCGCCCGCGCCCAACGCGGCCACCGCCGGGCCGGAGCCGAACCTGGCCTTGGTCAACGCACCCGCGCTCTGGAACCTGGGATTCCGGGGTCAGGGGGTGGTGGTGGCCAACATGGACACAGGCGTGGACGTCACCCACCCGGACCTGAACGCAAGCTGGCGCGGGGGAAGCAACAGTTGGTTCGATCCCTATGGCGAGCACCCCAACACACCCACGGACCTGTCCGGCCACGGCACCTGGACCATGAGCGTCATGGTCGGCGGCGCGGCCGGCGGCTCTGACATCGGCATGGCCCCCGACGCCCAGTGGATCGCGGTTCGGGTCTTCAACGACGCGGGCTCGGGCACCCTGGCCGGCGTCCACGCCGCGTTCCAGTGGCTGCTGGACCCGGACGGCGATCCCAACACCGCTGATGCGCCGGACGTGGTCAACGGTTCCTGGACCTATGGCGGTGCGGGCTGCGATCTGGAGTTCGATCCCGATCTCCAGGCCCTGCGCGCGGCCGGGATCCTGCCCATCTTCGCGGCCGGCAACGGGGGACCCGGCAGTGGGAGCGACTACAGCCCGGCCAACAACCCCAGCGCCTTTTCCGTGGGCGCAGTGGCCAACGATGACACCCTCTACACCGGCAGCAGCCGCGGACCGACCACCTGCGGTGGGCCTGTACAGATCTTCCCGGACCTGACGGCTCCCGGCGTGGACATTCGCAGCGCGGACCTCTACGGCTTCTACACCACCTCCACCGGCACCTCCCTGGCCGCGCCCCATGTGGCCGGCGCGCTGGGCCTGCTGTTGAGCGCCTTCCCCAACCTCTCCGTGGCCGATCAGGAAGCCGCCCTGCGCAACGGGGCCGCGGACCTGGGCGCGGCCGGACCGGACAGCGATTTCGGCTATGGCCGGCTGGACGCGTTCGCAGCCTACCAGTGGATCGCGAACCAGTCCAATCCCACTAACCAGCCGCCTATGGTCAACGCGGGTGCGGACCAGACCGTCACCTTGCCGGACAGCGCGGTCCTGAGCGGGACGGCCTCGGACGACGGCCTGCCTGCGCCGCCCAGCCTGACGACGACGTGGAGCATGGTCAGCGGGCCGGGTGCGGTGACCTTTGGGGACGTGGCCGCGCTCCAGACCACGGCCTCTTTCAGTGCGGACGGAGTCTACACCCTGCGGCTGACGGCGGCTGACGGCCAGTTGACGGCCAGCGATGACGTGATCGTCACCGTGAACCCGCAGCCGCCGGCCAACCAGCCGCCTACGGTCAACGCCGGCGCGGACCAGACCGTCACCTTGCCGGACAGCGCGGCCCTGAGCGGGACGGCTTCTGACGACGGTCTGCCTGCGCCGCCCAGCCTGACGACGACGTGGAGCGTGGTCAGCGGGCCAGGTGCGGTGACCTTTGGGGACGTGGCCGCGCTCCAGACCACGGCCTCTTTCAGTGCGGACGGAGTCTACATCCTGCGCCTGACGGTCGACGACGGCCAACTGACGGCCAGCGATGACGTGATCGTCACCGTGAACCCGCAGCCGCCGGCCAACCAGCCGCCTACGGTCAACGCGGGTGCGGACCAGACCGTCACCTTGCCGGACAGCGCGGCCCTGAGCGGGACGGCCTCGGACGACGGTCTGCCTGCGCCGCCCAGCCTGACCACCACATGGAGCGTGGTCAGCGGGCCGGGCGCGGTGACCTTCGGGGACGCGGCTGCGCTCCAGACTACGGCGAGCTTCAGCGTGGAGGGCGTCTACACCCTGCGCCTGACGGTCGACGACGGCCAACTGACGGCCAGCGATGACGTGATCGTCACCGTGAACCCGCAACCGCCGGCCAACCAGTCACCTGTGGTCTATGTGAGTTCCAGCACGGGCGGCAAGGTGGGCGGCGTCTCCTTCCGGGATGAGGATATCCTGGCCTATGATCCGGCTACGGACGCCTGGTCCATGATCTTCGACGGCTCGGATGTGGGCCTGGGCGGGGTGGACGTGGACGCCTTCGCCATCATGGCCGATGGCAGCTTGTTGTTGAGCGTCCACAAAGCGCTGAGCGTCTCCGGCCTGGGAACCGTGGATGATTCCGACATCCTGCGTTTCGTTCCCACCTCCCTGGGTAAGAATACGGCCGGCGCGCTTTCCCTCTATCTGCGGGGAAAGGACGTGGGGCTGACCAAAGGTGGGGAGGACATCGACGCCATCGGCTTTGCGCCGGACGGACGCCTGCTGGTGAGCACCCTGGGCAGCGTGCGGGCGCCGGGCGTCTCCGGGCGGGATGAGGACCTGATCGCGCTGGATGCCAGCGGTTCCTCCTGGTCCCTCTACTTCGATGGCTCGAATGTGGGGTTGAGCAGCAGCAACGAAGACATCTGGGGTGTGACGGTGAACGCTTCAGGCCAGATTCAACTTTCGACGAAGGGATCGTTCGCAGTCAACGGCCTCCGCGGTAAGGGCGCGGACGTCTTTACATGCGCGCCCACTGGGCTGGGAGCCAATAACACCGGCTGTGATTTCACGCTGTACTGGCGAGGCGCCGATCATGGTTTTGGCGCCGAGATGATAGATGGCGTGAATATCGGCGGCCAACTGTCGGTTTCAGCGGCTGCCGCCCGCTCTGCTGACTCAGTCGACATCGGAGTCAGCTCGGCGGATGCAGTCGAGACGGATGAGATGGATAGCGATCCGGACAATGGCGACGCCGCCACGTTTGTCGAGGATGGAGAAATGATCGAGGCGATCTATCTGCCGCTGGTGATCCGCTGACGTTCGGCCGACAACCTGCCGGGATGCGCCGCTTTGGAAGTCTGAACCCTCCAGGGCGGCGTATTCATCTGTGCGGTTTTCAACCGTATCAACGGGACTAGCAGAGATCGTGTGGCTGTAAATCGCGTCTATCGCTTATTGTGGTCATGGAATGCATTGGCGATCTCGCGCCGGTTCTGAAAATTGAGCTTGGCGAGGATGTTGCGCACGTGATTCTTGACTGTATTCTCTGAAATCACCAGTTGGGTGGCGATCTGCCGGTTGGTGGCTCCGGTGGCGATCAACTCCATCACCTCCCACTCGCGCGTTGAGATGGACTCGAAGCGGGGTGGACGCTCCTGGGCGGGGGCCGTCACCCGGGCGTACTCATCGGCGAGACGACTCACCATGGCTGGCGTCAAGGCCGTCTCCCCCTGGTCGACGCCGTGCAGAAAAGCCACCAGGTCCTGTGGTTGTACGTTTTTGAGCAAATAGCCCTTAGCGCCAGCCCGGATGGCCTCGAAGAGCAGGTCATCCCGGGCGTGGACAGTGAGAAAGACGATCTTCGTCTCGGGGTGCCTGGCCAGAATCGCTTTGGTGGCGTCCAACCCTGTGCCATCCGGGAGACTGAAATCCATGAGGATGATTTCAGGCTTTAGTTCGTCAACCATGACGAGGGTCTCCTCCACACTCCCGGCCTGCCCTACTACATCGATGTCCGGTTGACTGTCCAGTAGATTATGAATTCCCCCGCGCAGGAGAATATGGTCATCGACAATCAAGACGCGCATGGAAACTCTCCTTATCGCCCAAACAGGCGAGTCAGATCTAAGGTAGCGGTAACTGAAACATCACTTCAACGCCAGCGCCGGGGGCTGTTTTCAGAGAAAAACGGCCATTGAGTTGCGTCACTCGCTCCTCCATAATTCGGATCCCAAACGAGGAGGAGGGGTCCACCGCCAGCGGATTGAAACCGCGTCCATCATCGGTAATTGTGACGCTCAATGAATCTTCACGCCAGACCAGATCGATGGTCACGTGTTGGGCGTCGGCATACTTGGTCACATTGGTCAGCGCTTCGCGACAGAGAAAGAGAATGTGTCTGCGAAACGTAAGCGGCAGGGGATGAAACGATCCCTGGCAATTGACGGTCGCCTCGAACCCCGCTTTTTCGCTGAACATCGCCGCGACGTCGCGCACGACGTTTCTAAGTTCGGGGAGTTTGGGGGGGACGAGATCTTCCAACAGGTCGCTCACCTGATCATAGGCCGCATTCGCCACCTCGGCGGTGTGTGCGATGGTTTCATGCAGGTTGTCCGGAGACGATGGTGGGAGACGATCCGCCAGGTCCTGTAGCGTCAGGTGGAGATAGCTGAGGCTTTGGCCCAGGGAATTGTGAAGGTGTTCGGCGATATTCAGCTGTTCCTCCGCACACTGCGCTTCCAGCCGTTTGCGGTCACTGAGATCCCGATAAACGCTCTGCGCGGCGGGCCGCCCTTCGTAAATGACGGGAATGGTCATCATTTCGACTTCAATCAACTGTCCGTCGAGGCGCTTGAACTTCTCCTCCGTGGGCAAGACGCCGCGTCCTTCGCGCTGGAGCATCCGAAGTCGTTTTTGCATGGCTTCGCGGCCGTCGGGGTGGGCGAAATCAAAGATAGAGCGTCCTTGAACTTCGTCCAGGCTCGTGGCCCCGATGGTTTGCAGGCCGGCGCGGTTCAGATAGGCGACGGTGCCGTCCAGATAGGTGACGGACACGGCGTCGAAAGAAAGGTCGATGAGGCGGATGTATTGCTCTTCGCTCGCGCGCAGGCGCTCTTCGGTCTGACGTCGAACCTCGATCTCCTCTTCCAGGGCCGCGGTGCGGGCCGCCACTTTTTGTTCCAAGTGTTGATTGGCCGCCACCAGTTCGGCCTGGGCTTTAGACCGTTGGCGGACGATGATAAAAACCAGCAGGAGGATAAGCGCCAGCATGGGAATTTCGGTCAATTCTTCCGCTGCGATGGCCCCTGTTCGATAGAAGTTAGTCATGCCTATGGCGGCGATGGAGACGGCCAGCCCCGCGCGTACTGCAAAGGCCGTAAAACTCCAGTAAAAAGCGCCGATGGCCAGAACGACGAAGATGAGGTGAAAAGAGATGACCCAAGCGTCGCCCAGGAGAAAAAAGAGAACCGCACCTATCAGCGCCGCATCGATCAGCGCCATCCAGGGCGCGCCTGACAGCCAGTTGTTGGCGCGCGCCAACAGGGTGGGTCGTTCTTCATCACGGGCGTGGGATGTGACGTCACGGTGTGGTGGCTGCATTGTAACTGTGTGATCCGGGATGATTGCTCATTGCGATCGCCCCGCTCATCGTTCAGCGGAATGATCAAGCCAGGGCTGTAAAGAGTCCGCCTCAGGGGGGGAATTGGGGTGGCTCCAGACCGCGTTTGACGTCAGGCAAACATAAAAGGCGCCTGTCATAGCGTATTTATCGAGAAAAAGTCCAAAATCCTTCGCACGCTATACGCTGAAAATACGAATACGATGCAATTCCCATTCACAAGCCTATTTTAACATAAATGGGCGGCAGTTCGCCAGAGGCGGAATTATGGTGCAGGCGTTCGAATCAAAAAGGGAGCGACCGCTAAAGCAGTCGCCCCCTTTCGTTTGGTAGCGCATACGGGATTCGAACCCGTGTCTCCGCCTTGAGAGGGCGGTATCCTAGGCCTCTAGACGAATGCGCCACGATCGGGGAAACCTACAAAGGCCTAGCGTGGACACAGTGTATGTAAATCGATGTTTTCTGTCAA
>JAJRVT010000256.1 GCA_024277175.1 Chloroflexota bacterium
TATGTCTCCAGTAAGCGTATCCAGTTTGGTGAAATGAGGCAAGATGGACCTATCTACGAAGCAAGTTCGATTCATCTTCAGGTGCGGCTCGGCCTCTTCTTGCCTCATCTATAAGATACCAGGCGCGGCTTGCAGCCGCACGGCCTCCGGGATACATGATTGTCTCGGGGAGAGAAGCCGGGCAGCATCTCTTCCGCACCCACCGCTCACGCTTTCTCCTTTGGGTGACGCGCCGCCTGACAACGGCGTCGGGCGCGCGTCGCTAATATCCATAGATCGGCGCTATCCTTCCGGCGCAAATGCAAAGACCCGCCAATTATGGCGGGTCTTTGCATTTGCATGAGAATGGTCTGTTTTTTAGGCTATCGTTCGACGGGCAGCCCAGCCCTCTGCCAGGCGAACATGCCGCCGACCAGGTTGGTGACGTCCTCATAGCCCAAGCCGGCCAGTTGTTCGCAGGCGGCCTGGCTGCGGTTGCCGGAGCGGCAGATGCAAATGATGGCAGCATCTTTAGGCAGTTCGCCGGCGCGCCGGGGCAACATATTCAACGGCAACAGGCGCGAGCCGGCGATATGGCCATCATGGGCGTATTCCGGGGTCGTGCGCACGTCCACCAATAACAACTTCTCGCCGTTCTGAATGCGCTCATTCAGGTCCGGCGCGGTGATCGATTTGATATTGAGGGGACCGGGACCGACAGGGGCCACGGCGGACGGACTTCCAAACAATGAACGAAACATCCTCTGCCTCCGAGTGCTGAATTGCGTGACCGGACTATGCATTCGTTCCGGTCGATGACTCCTCCAGTCTACGCCAGACGCATGAATCGGATATAAGGCCATTGTATTGGTTTGGTAAGGAAAATCGCGACCGGCCAGTTGAATTTGATAGAACGCGGATCGGGCTGACTTTCACGAATTTTTTAAAATCCGGTTTGCTCCGTCTACCCCGCCCGATCCGCGTTCCATCATGCCCTTAACATCATTGCGCCCAGTCGTAGTCGAAAATCGCGGCCAGGCGATCGTGAACGCCGGCCAGATCGGTGAGAAGCAACACCTCCCGGTTAATCTTGTGGCTGACTTCGCCGCCGTTGAGGCTGCCCACGACCGACCAGCGCTCATCCCCCACACGCAGCAGGAAAAGCTTGGCGTGGATGCCGCCGCCGGTGGGGTTGCCCAGCCGAACTTCCAGATCCAGCCCTTCCGCGGCGCTGATCGCGTTCGCATAGTTCGCCGTAGCCTGGTTGCTGCGCAAAGCCGCCGGGTCATCGAAGAGGTTGTCCAGAAGCAGGCGCACCCGCGCTCCTCGCCGCGCGGCGTCGATCAGCGCTTCCAGCCGCGGGTTCGGGTCGGCGATGGGGTTGCTGACGCCGTCTCCCCAGAACTTGTGCTCGTACAACTGTTCGCCCCGGATCTCGTCGCCCGAACCCGCGCGCGCGATCAGGGCCAGCAGGCCGGCGTCCGGGCGCAGGGCGTTCTCCGGCGCGCTGACCACCACGAAATGGGCCTGTCCGGAAATCGAAACCGGCTGAGCGAAAGGCGCGTCCGTCACGTCATAGACGGGTGGTTCGGGCGGGACGAAGTCGGGCGGCGGTCCACCGAACTTGGGATGGTCGGCCTGGAACGGGTGCAGGTCCATGAACGCGTCCGGCCGCCAGTCCGCAGCGAAGATACGGCCCAGCGCCTCGATTACCGGCCCGGCGTCGGTCAGCAGATAGTAGCCTCTGCGTCCGCCTGCCGGGCCACCATCCGTCACCGGAATGGAATCCCAGTTCAAGTTGTCGGTGCCCACCAGAGCCAGCCGCCCGTCGATGAGGCCATACTTGGCGTGGGCGTAGCTGTAGCGGGTTTTCAGGCCCCTGGGCGCGTCCTCCGTCACGGCCATGTAGCGGACTTCAGCCCCGGCCGCAGCCAGCCGGGCCACGCACCATTTTTGCAGATCGTCGATGCCCCCCGGCGGCCCGCCCTCCAGCAGGATGCGCACCGCCACGCCCCGCTCCAGCGCAGCCACCAGCGCGTCGGTCAACTCCGGGTGCTCCAAGGTGTATAGGCTGAGGTCGATGCGGCTCTCCGCGTTGGCGAAGGCCTGGGCCAGGGGTGCGTACAGCCCTTCGGGCCCCACTGCGACCGTAACCGTGGCCTGAGCCTCGCCCTGTATTGGGGCGGCCAGATCATCGCGCGTCCACCCTCGCCAGCCGGGGTAGCGGGCCCGGCGTCCCCAGCCGATGTCGGCCAGGTCGCCGGCCCAGTCGCTGGCCACGTCGTTGTCCATCGGCTGATCGCTGATGGGGTCCCGCTTGCGCTGCCAGACCTGGCCCGCCTTTCGGATCGCGCCCCGGTCGTAAACCTGGGCTGGAAGACCGGTCCAGCCGGCCAACGCGGCGGATTCATCGCCGTAGACCAAGGTGTCCACCAGTTGGCCGTCCGCGTCCAGCAACTGAATAAAGCCGCCGCGGTTGGCCAGTTGGAGCGATCCATCCAGGTTCAGGATATCAGGATCGCTGTCCTCCTTCCACTCACACGCCGGCGACTCGCCAAAACTGGTGCGGAAGGCCGTAGCCACGCCCGCGCACCAGAGGCGTTCGCCCCGGTCCAGGGAAAGGGTGGCGGTGATGGGGAACGCGGCCTGGCGTCTGCCCGCCAGCAGTCGCCAGCCGGCCAGCGGTTGGGGGCTATAGCCCGCGTTCCAGAGCAGGATGGCTTCGTCGGCCTCGCCGCTGACGCTGCTGTCGATATGCGCGGCCGCGATGAGCACCCGGGAGGGCGGCGGTCCGGAAACCAGGGGCAGATAGAGTTGGTGGGTGGCGGTGATGACCGGGGCGTCGGGTAGCGAGACGCTCCCGTCCGCGGCCGTGGGTGGAGCCAGAAATGAGAGGCCGAAGATGAACGCGGCCAGAGCCAGAAACGAACCGCTGATCGCGGCCATGCCGGGGGATCGCATAGGCGCCTCCTGGGGGTTGAAGTGAAAATGCAGACAGTTTGACGCAAAGACGCAATGACGCAGAGGGTCGCAAAGAAAAACTAAAATTCTCTGCGTTCCTTTGCGTCTTCGCGACTCTGCGTCGAGCCATTTCAGTATACCGGAAATCGACGGATATCAAAATTTGCCCTGTAGCCGGGTACGGTGTTTATCCTACATACTTGCGCGGCGAGCTGTGGGATTATGGGAGAGTATCGAGGAGATTGGGAGCTTGAGAGATTGGTCCGGAATCGGTGATCTCCAATCTCCCAATCTCTTCAACCAAACCATGCCTTTACGAGGAACGATCCATGCTGACCATCGGACAATTGGCGAAGGAAGCTGACGTGCATGTGGAGACGGTGCGCTACTACGAGCGCCGCGGCCTGATCCCGGAGCCGCCGCGCACGCCGTCGGGCTATCGAAGCTATCCAGCGGAGAGCGTGACCCGCATCCGCTTCATCAAGAGCGCGCAGGCGTTGGGCTTTTCGCTGGCGGAGATCGAGCAACTGCTGGCCCTGCGGGTGGACGCGACCAACAGCTGCGCGGCCGTGCAACGCCGGGGGCGGGCCAAGCTGGCCTCCATCGACGAAAAGATCGCCACCCTGCAACGCATGCGCGCCGCGGTGGTGGACCTGCTCAGCCGCTGCGATCGCGAGGGCGCGCTGGGGGGAGAGTGTCCTTTTTTGGAGGCGTTGGAGGGCGTCGCGATGGAGGAGTGACGACCAGCGACGAGGGACTGACGACCAACGACGAGGGACTGACGACCAACGACCAATGACGAAGGACGAAGGATACAAGATGTCAAAGCCAAACGCTTTCAGCGTTGGTCGTTCGTCCTTGGCCGTTCGTCGTTCTGACCAAACTTACGGAGCGCTACATACATGCAACAAACCTACGACATCGCCATTATCGGGTCCGGGATCGCGGGGTCGGCCCTGGGCGCGATCCTGGCCCGGCATGGAGAGAAGGTCGTTATTTTCGAGGCCAAGAGCCATCCCCGCTTCGCCATCGGCGAATCCATGATCCTGGAAACGTCCGAGACCCTGCGCGCCATGGCCGAACTGTACGACGTGCCGGAACTGGCCTATTTCAGCTCGGAAAACTTCTTCGCCTATGCGGGCACGTCCCACGGCGTCAAGCGCCATTTCAGCTATCTCTATCACGAAGCGCACCTCTCCCAGAACCCCCGGCAGGCGCTCCAGGCCATCATCCCCAAGCAGCCCTACGGTCATGAGCTACACCTCTATCGCCAGGACACCGACTACTTCATGATGACGACCGCGGTCTCCTATGGCGCGACCGTGCTACAGAATACGCCCGTCCAGGATGTGGAGATCGACGACGCGGGCGTGGAGATCGTCACCGCGAGCGGTGAGCGCTATCAGGCGAAATACGTGGTGGACGCGGGCGGCTTTCGCTCCGTCCTGGCGCAGAAGTTCGATCTGCGGGATTTCAACCAGCAGACCCACTCCCGGGCCATCTTCACCCACATGGTGGACGTGCCCTGCTACCATGATGTGGACCTCTCCCGGAAGGCGTACGGCCTGCCCTACCGGGTCTCCGAGGGCACTCTCCATCACCTTTTCCCCGGCGGCTGGCTGTGGGTGATCCCCTTCGACAACCACCCGCGTTCCACCAATCCCCTGTGCAGCGTGGGGCTGATGCTGGACCCCCGGACCTATCCCATGCAGGTGGACCTGAGCCCGGAGGAGGAATTCTTCGCCGTCATCGAGCAGTTCCCCAGCATCCACGCCCAGCTCAAAGGGGCCAGGCCGGTGCGGGAGTGGACGCGCACGGGACGCATCCAGTACTCATCCAAGCAAATCGTGGGCGACCGCTTCTGCTTGCTGGGCCACGCGGCCGGCTTCATCGATCCCCTCTTCTCCAAGGGCCTCTACGCCTCGCTGATGAGCGCGTCCATCCTGGCCGATCTGCTGCTGGACGCGCGGGAGACGGGCGACTATTCCGCTGCCCGCTTCCAGCCCCTGGAACAGAGCACCCGCGCTTTCATCCAGGCCCACGACCGCCTGATCGCGGCTTCGTACAAATCATTCGATAACTACAAGCTGTGGGTGTTGGTCTCCGTCCTCTGGCTGGCGGGCGCGTACACGGAACTGGTCATGCTTTCCAGCATTCGCCTCCAGTCCAGGAACCGGCGGGACTACTACGAAAAGGCCCGTCAGTTGAAGCTGGTGGGCGGCGGGTTCGACGAGTTCGACGTCATGGCCGATCAAGTCTATGACATTCTGGAGGAAGTGAACCCGGCATCCGAGGCCGAGGTGCACCGGGCCTATGAGGAGATCAAGGCCATCTTCGAGGCCGTGGAGTGGATGCCCCAGCCCTTCATCGACCTGCTCTATGGCAAGACCTACTTGCCCACCAACAAGATCCGCCTGAGCCTCTTCAAAAAGGATCAGGGTTTCCTGGGCAAGGGCGCATATCGCCAACATTTCTTCGGCGATCACTCCATGGCCGAGGTGAGCAAGGTCTTTCTGCTGGACAAGGTGGCCTACTCCACGCCCGTGTTGAATCTGAAGCGGCGGCGCGGGTTCCGGCGGCGGGAGCGGGCGGGGAGTTGAGGGGGGAGATGTCAGGCCAACGGTTCCATGGCCAGGAGATGGCAGACCTCGACTCCATCATCCAGGTCCTCCCAATAGATTGCATATCCACCCGGCTCCAGCGACCAATGGGCGCGCTGATCCGGCGTCGCCCTGGCCAACCATGCCAGCCATTCGATTTTGTTCAACGGGACGCTTATTTCACGACCGTCTTCGAGTCGAACATAAAGGATGTCGCCTTCAAATCTAACGCCCGTCGCGGCAACTTGATCCAGCACTCTACTGGCTGAAGTGTGCATTCCACGCCTCCAATAAAAGTAACCTATGCCATGCCGCTGCTGAAATGGATAGGCCCATGGTTGATCGCGCTCAACTCTTCGTTGATTTGCACGATGGAAAACCGGATGTCCTTCGGTGTTGTTCAACGTAAAAACATCAACTCATACAACGCCGATCCACTCTCTACGGCCTGCACCTCCGGCAGATCCACCCGCAGTTCCAGATCGGCGTTGAAGCGGAAGTAGTACGGGTTGGCGAAGAGGCGTAACAGCCACCGCTTCCAGGCCGGGAAGTCGGTCAGCAGACTGGCAGATTCCAGCAGCCGGGGGTTCCGCAGGGCCAGATGCACAGACCCCTCCTCCGCCTCCCAGTGAAAGTCCAGCATGTTGGGATACGCTTTTTTGGACGGGTGCGGCTGCATCTCCCTGGCCTCCATGGTCAGGGGCGCGCCATCGCCGATCAGGATGCGATCCCCCTGGGCCAGCAGGAAGACGGGCATCTTCTGGGAGCCATAGGCCTTGGCCGTGGTCATCTCCACGAAAATGACGGTGAAATCGCCCACGTGGGCCCGGCCCCAGGTCCAGTGGTCCATGACATCGTTCAGGCCCACGTTGCCCCAGTTGTGATCGTGATAGCCCACGCCCGTTACCTGATGGGTCTCCCCGTCGTAGACCAGCGTCCCCTCCACCGAGCCGTGGGGGATGGCCGGCAGCCAGCCGAAGTAGCGGGTCAGCTCCTCGTCGTAGTAATTCTTGCCCGCGCCCGGCCGCCAGGGCGGGACGATGCCCGTAAAGACCAGGTCCGCGCCCAGGCCATCGCCGGCCGCGTGAAATTCGTAGCGGTGTAGATCGCCCTGCACCCAGTTCTCGCCGATACGCACGTCGCAGCGGTCCTGCGCGGCGGAGAACGCGGCCGGCGGGTGGTGCAGGAACGCGCTCAGCTTCTCGCCGGCCCCCGGTTCGTCATCCGGCCGGGTGATGTTGATGATGACCGCGGGGGCCAGGGGACCGTTGCGGGCCAGCAAGGGCTTGGTCATGAAGACGATGACCGCGGTGGAACCGTCGTCCAGGTGGGCGTCGAAATACCACCACTCGAACGCGCCCGGCCCGGTGTCGATGCGCTGGCCGTCCTCCCAGACCGCCGGCGTCGCGGCCAGCCCCTCCCGGCGCAGGAATGCCTCGTCATTGCCGCTGATTACCCGTTTCGTCATAGCACTTCACCTGTCCTGAAAATTAGCCGCGGATTACACAGATTGCACGTTTTTTTATGCCCTGTGGCGCTGGACGGCGGCATGAATACCTTCCATGATGCATGGCGTTCGCCCCCATTATAGCCCATGCCCAGCCTGGACAAGCAACCGTCGACGCTTCACGTTTCACGTTTCACGCCCAAATTGCCCCTTGACTCCGTACCATGGTCCAGGGTGTATACTCGAATTCATGACAGGCAATAATTTCGACGCAAAGGCGCAGTGGCGCGAAGGAACGCGAAGAAGTACAAAACGAAATTTATTTTTCTTTGCGTTTTTCTGCGTCTTTGCGCCTCTGCGTCAAACTGAACTCAACTCAAGAGGATGTGCATGAATGACGAATTATGACTATGACGTGTTGGTGATCGGCGCCGGGCAGGGTGGCCTGCCCGCGGCCCACATGGCGGCCAACCTGGGGGCGAAGGTGGCCCTCATCGAACGGGAGGAAGTTGGCGGAACCTGAGTCAACGAAGGATGCATCCCCACCAAGACCTTACTCTGGTCCGGGGAAGTCATGCATCTGGTCACCCGGCGGGCGGCCGAATTTGGGGTGGAGGTGGAAGGGCCAGTGCGATTCAATCTGGTCAAGGCCATGGCCCGCAAGGACCAGATCGTCGCCGGCATCCGCAAGAGCATCTACGCCGGCCTGCGGCGGAGGGAAGGTGCGATCACGTTCCTGCGCGGTGACGCCAACTTTCTTGACGAGCACGAGATCGACAGCGGAGACGGACCGCTGAGCTTCGACAAGGCCATCATCGCCACGGGCGCGCGGCGGGCCACGCCGGCCATCCGAGGGCTGGATCAGGTGGATTATCTGACCAATCGCACGGCCTTGCAGTTGCAAGAACTGCCCCGGCGCATGGTGGTGGTGGGCGGCGGTTACGTCGGTATCGAGTTCGCGCAGATGTACGCTCATTTCAGCACGCAGGTCACCCTGCTGGGGCGCAATGTGCATCTGGCTCCGGACGAAGACCCGGAACTGTCCGACGCCCTGGCCGGCTATCTGCGCGAGGAAGGCGTCAATCTGTTCACCGGCGCGCCGGTGCAGCGGGTGGGCAAGGATGGCTCGGACATTGCGGTGACCGCACTCATCGACGGCCAAGAGCGAACGTTCATCGGCGACGCCCTGCTGATCGCCACCGGACGCGTCGGGGCTACCGACACGTTGGGTCTGGCGGAGGCGGGCGTATCGACCAAGGGGCGGGGCTTCATCGACATCGACGACCAATTGCGCACCAGCCAGCCCAACATCTGGGCTTTGGGTGACGTCAAAGGCGGCTGGATGTTCACCCACGTGGCCACCTACGACGGGCCCATCGCCGCGCTCAACGCGGTCAAGGACGCGGGCAAACGTACGGACTACCGGGTCGTCCCGCGGGTCATCTTCAGTTCCCCTGCGCTGGGTGCGGTGGGGTTGACGGAAGCCGAAGCGCGGGCGCAGGGCTATGACGTGGTCGTGGGCAAGGTCAGCGCGGTGGGCGGTCGCTCCCAGGCCATCGGCGACACCCGGGGGCTGTTGAAGGCGGTGGTGAACGCCAAAGACAAAGAGCTCCTCGGCTTTCACGTCCTGGCCCCCCACGGTGACGACCTGCTCCACGAAGCCGTCGTCGCCATGCACGACCACGGGACCATCGACCGCATCAGCAAGTCGATCCACGTCCACCCGACGCTGAGCGAATTGGTGAAATCGGCGGCCAAGGCGGCGAAGGCGTGACAGGATGACTCGTCACGCTTTACGTTTACGTTTCACACTCAAGGAGTATTCGATCCATGCAAGCTGCAAAAGGAGTGGCCGCGGGCCTGGTGGCATTGGTTGCCTGCCCCTGCCATCTGGTGTTTACATTGCCGTTGTTGCTGGCGTTGACGGGCGGGACCGCGTTCGGCGCCTGGCTGCTGGCCAACCAGCGTTTCCTCTGGCTGGTCCTGACGGTGATCTTTCTCGGAAGCCTGTTGTTGGCGTTCTACTGGCTCATGCAGATCCAGCCCGCCGATGACTGTGACGAATGTACAGTGCCTGTAAAGGAGGCCTCGAATGTCTGATTGTTGTTCCGTTCCCAGTGATAGCGCAGATCCGCGCGCGCGGGCTGAAATGGCGTTTACCGTGGTCGCGCCGGATCAAAGCGCGGCGGCCGATGATTGTTGCTCGACAAACGGCGGCGAGACATCCACCGCTGCCGCGCCCCAGGCGGCTACGGTGCAGCACTGCCCCGTCTGTGGCAAGCGTGGGAAGAAGGTGGATACGCAGACGGTCAAGGCCATGCTGTCCGTTAGCCTGGAAGAGATCCGCCCGGTGGGCTACCGCTTCTGCCGCACCGAGGCGTGTACGGTAGTCTACTTTGCGGAAGACGGATCCCAGGTGTTCGGGGAGACGGCCCTGCGTGAGCAGGTTCACCAGAAGCACCTGGACGCGGAGGACGTGTTCGTCTGCTACTGTTTCCGCCATACGCCCGGGACCATCCGCGAAGAGATCATGATCACCGGGGAAAGCACTGCCGTGGCCCGCATCAACGCCGGCATCAAGGCCGGCCAGTGCGCCTGCGAGGTCCGCAACCCCCAGGGGAGCTGCTGCCTGGGCAACGTCACCGCCACGGTGAAACGGGTTCAGGCCGCGCTGGAACCCATGGCCGCGGACTAAGGAGGCGTTTCCCCATGCAAACGACGATGTTCCAGGTGATCGGGCGCAACACTATGCACTGCGCCGGCTGTGAAAGCTCGGTGAAATTCGCCCTGAAAATGACCCCCGGCGTGCGGTCGGTGGAGGCCGACTACAAAACCCAGCGCATTCGGCTGGAGTATGATCCGGCCGCGCTCTCCGTGGCCAGGGTGGTGCAGGCCCTGGACTGGATCGGCTATGAGGTGGAGGAGGTGACGCCATGACTGGACGCAAACATTGGATGCTGGCCGCGCTGTTGTTGGCGCTCGCCCTGAGCGTAGCCGCATGTGGGGGGCGAAGTGGGGAGACGACCGCGCCTGTGGAAGACCCCGGTCCTGCGGTCGTCGAACGCGCGCCGATCGACGCTCCCGTGACGAATGTGGCGGAAACGGACGCTGCGTCCGTCGCAGACATCGCCGTCAGCGAGCCGGGATCGGGCTATGCCGCGGTCCTTTTCGCCATCGAACCCCTGGGCGCGCCCTGCTGCCCCAAGCCCACGCCCGACAAGGCGCTGGAGGGAGCGCAAGGCGTAGCCGGCGTGATGGACGCCCGGCTGATCGACGACTTCACCATCTTCGTGCGTTTCGACCCCGGGGCGACGGACCAGGGCGCCATCGCATCCGCCATCAACCAGGCGTCCTTCCTGGTGACGGAAAAGGAAGCCACGGCGGACGAACTGGCTGCGCTGGCGCTTACAACAAACGATACAGATGGAGAGAGTAACTGATGGTGAAGCAAAAGCCTTATTTCAAGCTGATGACGATTTTGATGGCGGCCGTTTTTGTCCTGGCGGCCTGTGGACGTCCTGCGGCCAAGAGTCAGGAGGAGGCCGCCGGGGCCGCGGCGAGCTTCGAGGTCTCCGATGGGCCGCCTGCGCCCGATTGGACCCTGGAAACCCTGGACGGACAAACGTTCGAACTGGCCGATCACAAGGGCGAGGTGGTGGTCATGTTCTTCATGGCTTCCTGGTGCAGCAGTTGCATCCTGGAGGCGCGCGCCCTGGACCAATTGTACAAAGAGTACGCGGACCAGGGGCTGACCGTGGTCGCCATCAACGTAGAGCCGGAGAAAAACGCGGCCGGCCTGACCCAATTCCGCCAGCAGGCGTTCGACGCACCCTACGCCTGGACGTTCGACAACGAGTTCAAGGTCACCCAGCTCTATGGGGTCAAGTCATTGGACACGACCTTCATCATCGACCGGGCGGGCAATATCGCCTACAACGACGCCTTTGTCACGCCCTATGAAACCCTCAAAGAAGAAGCGGAGAAGTGGCTGTAACCATGCCTGGAATTTCCTTTTCGTTCGCCTTTGGCGCGGGTGTGCTGGCGGCCTTCAACCCCTGCGCATTCGCCATGTTGCCGTCGTTTCTGGTCTACTTCCTGGGCGCGGATGACGCCGACTTCGCCGAGACGTCCTGGGCGAGACGCGCCTGGGCCGGCGTGCGCGTGGGGGGCGTCATGGTAGCCGGCTTCGTGCTGATCTTCATGGCCGCGGGGGTCCTCTTCGCCGCGGTCGGCAGCCAGATAGCCCGGGTGATCCCCTGGATCGCGCTGGTCATCGGCCTTCTGCTGATCGCACTGGGCGTCCTGATTCTGCTGGGCAGAAGCTTCCACGTGCGCATTCCCAACCCGGTGGAGCGGGTGGAGGGCGTGGGGCCGCGCGCCATCTTCCTCTACGGCCTCAGCTATGGCGTGGCCTCGCTGAGCTGCACCCTGCCCATTTTCCTGATGATCGTGGGCGGCTCCCTGGCCGCGGGTGGGTCCATGGCCGGCGCGCTGGTTCCCTTCATCGGCTACAGCCTGGGCATGGCCGCGGTCGTGATCACGCTGACGCTGGCCACGGCTCTGCTCAAGGGAACGCTGGTCGGCCACGCCCGCCGGGTGCTGCCCTACGTCAACGCGCTCTCGGGTGTGCTGCTGATCGTGGCCGGGGCCTATATCGTCTACTTCCAGGCCCGCTTCAGCATCTTCATCTCGTTGTGAGGGACGCCCGCGCCATGAATCAGTTTACCGTCGACGAGATCATCGACGCCTGGACGCGGGCCAAGCGCAAGGCTGGCGTCTATACGCCGGAGCGGGTGGCCCTGCGCCACGCCATTCTCCAATCCCTGGCCCAAGGACGCCCCATCAGCCAGGCCCAGGCCGCGGCGGCCAGCGGGCTGCCGCCGGCAACGGTGGCCGCCCGCTTCGCGGAGATGGCCGAGAGCGGCGGTGCGGATTTCGACGCCGGCGGCCACATCGTCGGCCTGGCCCTGACTCTCAACCCCACACCCCACCGCTTCCGCGTCGACGACCGCCAGCTCTACGCCTGGTGCGCCATCGACACCCTCTTCCTGCCGGGGCAAATTGGCCGCCGCGCGCGGGTGGAGTCCGTCTGTCCCATTTCCGGCGCGCCCATCCGTCTGATCATCACGCCCCGGGGGGTGACAGCGGTGGAGCCGGAGAGCGTGGTGGTCTCTGTGGATATACCTGGGGACGTCCCCGACCATCCCAGCGCCTGCGCAACCGGGGTGGCGGGTCAACCCCAGGATGGCGCGGTCAGCGCGTCCTGTAGCTCCATGCACTATCTCCGCACCCGCGACGAGGGCGAGCGCTGGCGGGTCACCCATCCCAACGTGGCCATCCTCTCCCTGGCCGACGCCTGGCAAGTGGCCCGCGCCGTCTGGATCGAGCCTTTCCGGCAGGCGCTGGCGGCCCTGCCCGGCTAAGGTGTTTCCGAAATTAACGTCCCCGGCACGGACCACGGATTTCGACGCCGACCAGAGTAGGGCAGGTCTGTGCCGAGGACGTTGCGGATATTCATTTTCCTGGAGCAGTCTAAGCCGCGAGTGCGTTCCACGCCCGCACACAGCCCCGCCCCCCAAACCTTCCCCGGGCGTGGAACGCACTCGCCCGCCCCGCCATGTGCGCTCGCACGGTCTCAGCCAGGTCCATCCCACACCATGGAACGCGTCCGCTCTGCGGCGTTGGCCGATGGTGTGGGACGCACTCGTCGGCTTTCCATCCAATTCGAACGAACGTTTGCATTCCTCACCCAAGGATGATAAGATTGCTTACGTAAAGTTAATGTGAATGTCAACAACATCACGCGGCCGTCGTTTGGCCGCGGACAAACCTGATTTATCGAGGTGTTTCTGTGGCCCAGATCTCTGACCTTTCACCCCAACTCTTTCCTCCCTATCTCACTGATCCCGGCACGTATTTGATCGCGCCCGAAGGTCTGCTGCTGAACGACTTGGTCGTAGGGAGCGGATCGACGCAGATGAACATCCAGGACCCGCCCGAAGGCCACGTGGCCATCTGCGCGCTGGGCGACGTGGTCCGCGTGCGTGCGCCCGCCTATGTGCAGAGCGCACAGCAGGGCGATTCCGCAGTCACCATCGTCCATGAACTGGCCCCGGTGGGCGCGATCCCGCGCACGGTGCTGGCCGATGTGTGGCTCAAAGTGACCGCGGTCGATGACCAGGACACCCATTTCCGCTACAGTGTACAGCGGGTTTCCCCTTCCTCCGCTGA
>JAJRVT010000257.1 GCA_024277175.1 Chloroflexota bacterium
ATTCTGATTTGGGGGCGCTGGCATGTGCCGGGGAGTTCGGAACTCCCCGGCACGTTCGAAGCAGGTAAATTTCGCCCCCAGCTCCGAATGCACCCTTTTCGACCGAGCTGGTTGCGCAATGCAACCAGCTCGTGTATACTACTGTAGCGCTATCAATCGTGTTCATGGTAGATGTCCATATTGACGCCAGCGCCACGGGGGGGGGGAAGTAAAAATCCGTGGCGATCTTCAGAGCAGCTAGAAAAGGAAAACCACCTCATGCCCACCCTGCATATCCGCAGCGTGCCCGACGAACTCTATACCCAGGTGCGGACCCTTGCCCAGGCCAGGCAACGCTCGCTGAGTGCGCAGGTGATCACCATGTTGGAACAGGCCTTGGAAGTCGAAGCGCAGCAGCAACAACAAGCCCATCTTCTGACGTCGATTCGCCGCCGCCGCTTTCATCCTCCTGAAGGCGCGCCTGACAGCACCGACCTTCTGCGTGAGGATCGAGGGCGATGATTCGGAGAGAGATGTGGGAAGAGCGGGTTGCGTGTGTGGTGGATGCCAGCGTGGGCATCAAGCTCTTTGTAGCCGAACCGCTTTCAGACGAAGCTCACGCCCTGTTCGCCCACCTGACCGCCGATCCGCCGGCGCGCTTCTTCGTCCCCGATCTCTTCTACATTGAATGCACGAACATCCTCTGGAAATACACGCGACGGATGGGGATGGCCCCAGACGAGGCTGAACTCTTTGTGGAAGAGTTGGGGGCGTTGATGCTGCAGCCAACCCCTACCCAGGCGCTGATGACCAATGCACTATCCATCGCCACCACCCACAATATCACAGCCTACGACGCCGCCTATGTGGCCTTAACGCAGCGGTTGGCGCTGCCACTGATCACTGCCGACGAAAAATTGGTGAGAGCGTTACAGGAGTCTCCATACACAGTTCATTGGCTGGGCGCTTATCCTATCCCGCCATTACCCACTTCGCAAAGCGAGAACCCATGATCCAAACCCACGGCTCTACCCGCACCAGCGCCCACTATGCGCGGCTGGGGCCTGAAGAGCGGGCCGGCATCCACCAGGCGTCGCTGGAAATCCTGCAACGGGTGGGCGTGGAAGTCCACGACGAACAGGCGCGCGCGATCCTGGCCGCAGGCGGCGCGGACGTGGACGGGATCCAGGCGCGCATCCCTGAACAGATGGTGACCCGGGCCCTGGCCAGCGCGCCCAGCCGCATGATCCTCTACGACCGTAACGGGCGGGTGGCCATGCGCGCCGGCGGCTACAATTCCTACTTCAGCGGCGGCTCCGACTGCCTCTATATCCTCGACCACCGCACGGACGAACGCCGGCGGGCGCTGCTGAGCGACGTGGTGGACGCCATCACGCTCATGGACGCGCTGCCGGAATTCGATTTCGTCATGTCCACGGTGCTGCCCTCGGACGTGGATCAGACCCTCTATGACCGCTACCAGATGGAGGTCATGCTCAACCACACCACCAAGCCCATCGTCTACGTCTCGCCCGAGCTGACCGGCTGCCAGGCCTCGGTGGAGATGTGCGAGGCCGTGGCCGGCGGGGCCGTGGCCTTCCGCCGCCGCCCCTTCGCGGCCTGCTACATCAACGTCACCTCCGGCCTGATCGCGGACGCCGACGCGCTGCAAAAGTGCATCTATCTGGCCGAAAAGGGGCTGCCCCAGCTCTGGATCCCCCTGAACGCCGGCGGGGTCAACTCGCCCACCACCATCGCCGGCTGCGCCGCGTCCATGAACGCGGGCACGCTGCTGGGGATCGTGCTCTCGCAACTGGTCAACGAGGGGACGCCCGTGGGCGTGCCGGGCTGGAACGGCGGACCCTACAACCTCAAGACGCTGGTGGGCTGCTATGTGCTGGCCGACGAACAGGGCGTGCCCACCGAGATGGGGCGCTACTACGATCTGCCCGTCTTCGGCCTGGGCGGGGCCACCGACGCCAAGGTCCTGGACCAGCAGGCGGGCATAGAGATGATGCTCAGCCTGATGACCGCGCTGCTCCACGGGGCCAACATCGTCCACGACCTGGGCTTCATGAATTCGGGCATGCTCTATTCGTTCCAACTGGCTGCGATCGCGGACGAGATGCTGGGCTTCCTGCGCGCGGCCACCCGGGGCGTGGCGGTGAACGACGAAACCCTGGCCCTGGACGTGGTCGAGGAACTGGGCGCGACCGGCCAGTACCTCACCCATCCCCACACCCTGCGCCACTACAAGGAACCCTTCTACGGTCGCCTGCTCAACAAGATGGCCCACGCCCAGTGGGAGCGGCAAGGCGCCACCACCATGGAAGAGCGGGCCGCCAAGCTGGTCGACCAGATCCTGGCCGAGCACAGGCCGGAGCCCCTGCCGGAAGCAGTGCAGGGACGACTGTGCGAGATTGTCGTCCGGGAGCCGGGGAGGAAAGGATAGACCGCGGATTGGGCGGATCGAGCGGAAAGGGCCGGATTTTTAAAAATCTGGCCCTTTCCGCTCGATCCGCCCAATCCGCGGCCCATTGCAAGTAATCCTTATCCGTTCACAAACGCGTAAGATTTTCCCGCGCCATTCCATGCTATGATGGGCAGGTCTGACCATTCAGACAGGCTTTGGTGGAACGCAGATCTTCGCTGATCGAAGCAGATGTTCGCGGATTTTTTCTGGAAAAATCCGCGAACATCCGGCAAAATCCGCGTTCCCATCATCTTCGCTATGCGAAACGCATTGAAAGGAACGCGCCCATCATGAAGAGAAGTCACACCCTGGTCACCGGCCTGGCGTTGGGGCTGCTGGCCGCGCTGTTGACGGCCTGCGCGCCAGCCCTGCCAGCCGAGCCGCGGGCCAGCGCGCCGGTCGCCCCGCCCACGGCCACGGTCGCCTCGGAGGAGGTCGCGGCCGCGGCCCCTGGGAACGCCCAGCCGGTGCAACTGCCCACCGTCACCCCCTCCCCGCCGCCCGCACCCACCCCGGCCCTGGACCCACAGGTGCAGGAGATCCTGGACAGCCTGGGCAACCAAGGCCCGGCCCCGGAGCTGACCAACGAGGTCTGGATCAACTCGGAGCCGCTCAAGCTGGCCGACCTGCGGGGCAAGGTGGTCATGGTCGAGTTCTGGACCTATGGCTGAATCAACTGCCGCAACGTGATTCCCTCGGTGAGGGAATGGGACCAGAAGTACCGGGACGAAGGCCTGGTGATCATCGGCGTACACACGCCCGAGTTCAAATACGAGCGCGAGCTGGCCAACGTGCAGCAGGCCGTGGACGATCTGGGCGTCACCTGGCCCGTGGCCCTGGACAACGACTGGGCTGCGTGGCGGGCTTACAGCAACCGCTATTGGCCGGCCATGTACCTGATCGACAAGCGGGGAGACATCCGCCACCTGAAGATCGGCGAGGGTGGGTACGCGCACACGGAGGCGATTATTCAGGCGCTGCTGGCGGAGGGGATGTAGGATGATGGAACGCGGAAAGGCCGGATTGGGCGGATTTGCGCGGATTTCTTTGTGACGCCTGATCTTCCAGGAAGCTGGCGGCTTCCTGGAAGATGGTCCCCTCTTTCTTCAAGACCCCGAACGAAACTCCCCAACCACGCAACCATCCTTCTTGACATTTCTCTCTTGCAGTACATACTATTTGGGATGAATCACAGTGAGCAGAAGGAGGGTCCCATGGAAACAGCCAGATTGTTCGTCGTCGGACACAGCCAGGCCGTGCGCTTGCCAAACGGCTATCGGTTCGAGGGCGAGGAGGTCTATATCAAGAAAACGACCCAGGGCGTGTTGCTGCTACCGAAAGACCAGTCGGTCTGGGACGTCTGGGAGCGGGATATCCTGCAATATGACGAACCGCTGATGGAGGCGCGCGATCAGCCCCGGGAGCAACAGGCGCGGGAGGGGCTTGATGCGATATTTGATTGACATCAATATCTGCATCTACATCATCAACAAGCGCCCGATCGACGTCATTCGACGATTCAAAACATATGAAGTGGGTGAGATCGGCATATCAGCGATCACGGTCTCCGAACTCCAATACGGCGTGGCGAAAAGTCGCCATCCTGAACGGAGTCAGCAGCGCCTCGACGAGTTTCTGGCTCCGTTCGCACTGGTTCCCTATGACGAGGGAGCCGCCGGCGTCTACGGGACCATTCGCAGCCAATTGGAACGTCAGGGGTTGACCATCGGTCCCCTGGACATGCTTATCGCCGCGCAGGCTGTCAGTCGCAACCTCATCCTGGTCACCAACAACACGAGAGAGTTCGAACGGGTGAAAGGGCTACAGTTGGAAAACTGGACGGTATATGGCTGAATACCTGATCGACAAGCGAGGAGACATCCGCCATTTGAAGATCGGCGAGGGCGGGTATGCGCACACGGAGGCGATCATCCAGGCGCTGCTGGCGGAGGGGATGTAGGATCAGATTCACTGGCCAACTTCGCCAGCACCTCTCGATACACCTGCTCGAAGATCGCTTCACGCACCTGTTGACCGAATTCTTCGTTGTCGTTGATGCGTTTGAATATATCGAAATTGCTGTCGATCATGGTCTGCAGGACCGCCATAAACAGGGTGTCGTGCAGCAGCCTGACGTTCTCACGACTGTTCACCCTGACGCTTTCGTGCAGGCTCTCATTTTCAGTCAGCCGGGTCTTGAGTTCAGCGAAGAAAACCCGGTCCCCCTCATCGAATTCAGTGCCAAAACGCTCGTTTAACTCTTCGATGATCTGGGAGAGGGCTGCCTTTTCGGGTTCATCCGCCAAGACGCCGTCCAGCTCGGACAGGGGATCAAGCCAGCCATTTTCGTCGTCCAGACCAATGGTCCCGCTATGCGTTTGCTGTACGCGGTAGCTTTCCAGATCAATAGTCTCTGCCAGATGCAGGGAGGGACGTCCTTCCTCGGCAGGCAATGACTTCAGGAGTAACCGGCCAAACAAGTAGAGCCGCTCCAGGTCGGCATCGCGGAAAAAGATGATCTGAGGTAACTATTCAGGCTAGGTCACAAAACAGGTAGAGGGATAAAGGGCTGACCGATCAAAGCATTATAGAGAGCAGTAATGACATTACCCCCTTGTTTGCGGACGGTGGAGATGTAACTGCGAATGGCACAGAAAGTCTG
>JAJRVT010000258.1 GCA_024277175.1 Chloroflexota bacterium
GATTCCCCTGGCCATCATCGATCACCGCCCTGTTGACAATCACCCGCGCCGCGCCCGCGTCCGGATCGACTTGGGCGTCGAACTGGATGGTCACCGGCGCGGAGACGGTCCCCCGCCAGGTGATGACGCCGGCGGACTCGCTGGCCGCGCCCGAGGTGGCGCTGAGGTTGCCGGCGAAGCTGAGGCCAGCCGGCAGCGCGTCGGTCACGGTGACGTCGTCCAGCGCGGGGCCGGGATTTTGCAGGCGGATGGTGTAGCGCACCATGTCGCCGGGCCCGGGCGTCGATGGCTGCACGCGCTTGGTCGCGCCGTCCAGCGAACCGCGGGTGAGCGCGCCCGTGCGCTGGTAGCCGCCCCGCCCCGTCCCCCAGAGGACGCGCGCGTTCGCGGTCCCAGGCAGGTCATAGGCGACAAAGCCAGAGTGCGCGGTGTTGAGCACCAGTTCCAGATCGGGATCGCCGTCGATGTCGGCCAGGGTGGGCGCGGCCAGCGCGCCGTTCCAGTCGGGGCTGCCGTAGGCCGGGGGCAGGTCCAGCTCGTGGATGGGAGCGCCCAGGTAATCCAGGATGTGCAGCTTGCCCGTGCGGTTGCTCCCCTTCTGCACCCAGGACGCGAAGATGACTTCCGGATGGCCGTCGTTGTTCAGGTCCGCGACCACCGGCTCGGACGCGAAGCGATAGAACCCTTCGCCGGGCTGGTAGACCGCGTACGGCCAGGAGCCGTGCTCGCTCTTGTCCAGCCAGAGGGCGTGAACGCGGCCGTCATAGGAGGCGAAGAGGATCTCCAGGTTGCCATCCCCGTCCAGATCGACCGTGACCGGGTTGGGCTGCACGCTTTCGATGACGTTGTAGTCCTGGATCATGGGCGCGCCCGTGTCCGCCGGGGGCGTGGTCCAGTCGAAGCCGTCGGCGGCGAAGCGGGTGCGGTCCTGGTTCAGGATGTAGGGCGTGTTGTAGAGGTCGGTGTAGGGGCTGGTGTTGCAGTCGTGGACATCGCCCACGACCACGATCTCGTTGACGCCGTCGCCGTTGACGTCCACCACGTTGGCCGGGCCGTCGGCGAAGTTGGCCCTGGCTGTGGGTTCGGTGTAGCAAGGTCCCCAGCCGCGCGTCTCGTAGGCCAGGTCGATATAGGCCGGCACCTCGGCCCAGAAATCCATATCATGGCCGGCATGGTCGTGGTAGATGGGATTGGTGGTCAGGGAGCGACCGTCGGCCTTGTAGGCTCCGATGGTGATGGTGTCGGAGGGGACGATGACTTCCAGTTGGCCGTCGCCGTCCACATCGCCCAGGCCGATGTTGTCGTTGTAGAGGCCGGCGGCAGAGCCTTCGTTATCGGTGATCTGAGGCCAGCCGGGCCGAGTCGTCCCGTCATGCTCCAGCCCCCAGACGTTCACCTTGTCCAGCTTGGCCTGGCCGACCGCAATCTCCAGGTCGCCGTCGCCGTCCAGGTCACCCACGGCCAGGGAGCGGAGTTCGTTGCCCGCGGGCTGCCGGGGCCAGCCAGGCTCAGGCTCGCCCTGCCGGTTGTAGACGGAGACGTTTCCGCCGCCGCTGGCGACCACCACCTCCAGGTCCCCATCTCCGTCCAGATCGGCCACGACCACGCCGGGCCAGACCCGTCCGCCCGGCGGGTCTACGCTCCACTGGACGGATCCGTCCTCGCCGTTGAGCGCGAAGAGGGTGTAGGCCGCGCCCAGGACCTCCGGTTTGCCATCCCCGTCCAGATCGGCCACCGCCGGCGAGGCGTACCAGCCCGTCTCGCACCAGGAGGAGTAGCAGCCGCCGTTGGTCCATTTGAGAACGGGGGCCTGGACCGCAGGCACGGTCGATCCTTGCGCCGCCAGCCGGGGACCGAATCCCCCCGCGCCCAGCGCGAGCAGGAGCAAATAGGCCAAGAAAGCCATGCGTTTCATGGGTCGCCTCACTGTCGCGCCGTCATGGGCAGATAGACGGAATGTTCGTATATTGGCGTCGACGCGCCCCCATCCCAGCCGGCCAGCCGGGCCCACAGCCACCAGGCGGCGTAGGCCTTGCGGTTGCAGTTCAACGCCTGACTGTGGGCGCACCCGCAGCTATACCAGTCCGCGCCCTCTGTGTGCGCATCCTGCCAGTCCGTGGCCCAGTTCTTATCACGCGAGCCATCGCCATCGGAATCATAGTTGCAGGCGTCATCGACGGCCTTGTCCCCGTAGTAGTTGCCATCGGGGTCGTACAGTTCGATGTCATAGAAGTCAAACAGCACTTTGTTGTTCTGGATGCAATAGTCCCGGATCTGCTGGTTGCGGGCGTGTAGATTCCCGTCCTCGCCGCTGCCGTCGGAATGCCCTGTCATGTAGACGAACGTGACGCCCGGATAATCCTCCTCCAACTGAGTCATGGGCAGCAGATATTGATCCAGCATGGATTGCTCCGTGCGCCCGGACACCTGGCCGCACCAGGCCCAGATAATCACATTGATCTCCGGGTTCTTTGTCCCGCGCCCGGTTGTCGGGTCCGGATCGCCGAGATATTCCCGGGTTTCGTTCACCCAGTTGGGGAAGTAGCCGCAATCATGGTCCAGATCGCCGTCGCCGTAGCCGTCGCCTTCCCGCAGATCCAAAGCGCCGTCCGTCCCCCCACGGTTCCAGCGGAATGCATCGGCCGGCAGGACCAGCCCCAGCCCGCCGTTGTTGGCGAAATCGACCAGCCCGGTCATGCCACTGGTCAATTGGCTACCGTGGGAAGTGTGCCCGTAGCCGATGTGCAGCGTCTGCCGGGCCGCATCTATCCACTCTGGCGGGATGGCGGTGATGTCCGTGCTGTTGTGATCGATGATCATCGACGGGATCGTCCCTCCGGGGATAGTCCCCCCAAGCGTACCCACTGCGGGCGATCTTGTTGACCGGCGGAGATCGGTCGTCAAATCACCTGCCCCCGATTCATTCGCGGATACGGAGGCGACAACCATCCCTCCCAATATCGCCAGAAATACCAACACACCAAGCAATCTCTTCATTTCAGATCTCCTTTGCGTTTGTATTGAATGGGCAGGTTATCTCTTAGTATACGCTGACATGGCATCCGGCATTCGATGATTGTGAACCAAGTAACAAACGGGCCGCCTACGTTCTGGCAACGGATGGTGAGGGAGGCTTTGACGCAAAGACGCGAAGTCGCAGAGGAGCGCAGAGAACAACAAAAAAGCTTTGCGTCCCTCCGCGCCTTTACGTCAAAGCCCTCCGCTGCGTCGAAGTGCTGAATTTCACCCGTCTGGGGTATAATTCGGACTCGCCGGAGAGGAAGTCTGTCGCCGAGGAATGGGCAACCTACGGGGTAATGGCGTGGGACGCGGGATCAGCAGGGAAACATAGTACAGAGGTGCGTTCACCGTGACTCTTACCTACCGGGCCAAAAGACAGATCGCGGTCGAGCACACCCGAAATGATACGCAACTGGAAGTGACTATCCAATGACGACCAAACGCATCAGCCTGATCATCGCCCTGGGCTTCTTCTTCGTCTGGCTTGCCGTCCTCTACGCGGGGGCCGACCACCCGCCGCCGCCGGGCTTTCTCTGGATCGTGCTTTTCGACGCCATCGCGGCCGCGGTGGTCTACTGGCGCGTCCCCGCCTACATGGATTGGTCAGCCCAGGGAGCGAAGGGCCGCTGGCCGCGCGTCGCGCTCGACGGGATCGTGGCCGGGCTGATCTTCGCGGCCCTGGCCACAGCCCTCCAGCCCAACGGCGGGGAGCCGAGCGTCCCCCCGCCCGGCTGGTCGGACCGCGCCATCTGGTTCGCGGTGTTGGCGGTGGTTGGGCTGTTCAACGCTGTGGTCATTTACATCTGTGCAGCCGTCGCCGTCCGCTTCGCCAGACAGTAGCCCCCAGGGATGGGTGACGTTTCATGCTCCACCGTCACGAAAAAAGTCCCCCCTCCCCGCCGCGACGGCGCAGCCACTCGGCCAGGAAGATCAGCCCCATCTCCACTATGATGATGATGCTGGAGACGGCGTTGATGACGGGCAGGTTCTTGGGATAGCGCAGGGCCGACCAGACCCAGATAGGGAAGGTCACCTCGGAACCGATGACGAAGTGGGTGACCACGAAGGCGTCGAAGGACCAGTTAAAGGCCAGGATGCCAGCCGCGACCACGGCCGGCGCGATTATGGGGAAGTTCACCAGTCGGAAGGCGTCCAGCGCGTTGCAGCCCAGGTCCCGGGCCGCGGACTCCAGGTCCGGCTCGAACTGGTGCAGCCGGGCCGCGACCAACACGGCCACCAGGGGCACAGCGAAGCTAATATGGGAAAGGATGACGGTGAACATGGAAAGCCGAATGCCCACCGCGTTGAAGAAGAGCAGCAAGGAAATGCCCAGGATCAGCCAGGGCATGACGAAGGGGATGGAGACGTAGCCGGTGAAGAAGATGCGGCCCCGGTAGCGGTAGCGGGCCATGGCGTTGGCCGCGAAGATCCCCAGCACCAGGCTGATGGCGGTGACGACCAGGGCCACCCAGAAGGAGTTGAAGATGGCCTTGAGCAGATCGGGCCGATCCAGGATCTGCTGGTACCACTTGAGGGTGAAGCCGCTCCAGGGCAGGCTCATGATGGTGGAGTCGTTGAAGGAGAAGATGATCAGGAGCACGATGGGCAGATAGATCAGA
>JAJRVT010000259.1 GCA_024277175.1 Chloroflexota bacterium
ACGACGCTTGTAACCGCTCAGATTCTCTTTTGTCTCGTTCAGCATTTCTCGTATTGCAGATGTGATTCCCATCTCTTCCTCCCTTTTGGATGAAGAGTATATCACCTCCTTATGAATAGTTTAGTTTTTGGATACGCCTAAGCAACAGCGCGCCAACAACAAAATAATGTTGTTCAGCAGTTTCCGTCACACCCTGAATTATCTGCACCGTCGTTTGCTTGAACATGGCGTGCGAGTTGGACTTGTCCATGGCGGGACGCCTGATTTCGAACGGGTCGATTTACGCCGACGTTTCATGCTGCACCGCGACGAAGAGCAGGCGCTGGATATGCTTCTTTTCTCCGAAGTCGGTTGTGAGGGGCTCGATTACCAATTTTGCGATTGTATCGTCAACTATGACCTGCCTTGGAACCCAATGCGGATCGAACAACGAATCGGTCGCATCGACCGCAACGGTCAAAAGAGCGAATCCGTCTCCATCTTTAATTTGATCACCCCCGACACCGTTGATGCCGATATATATTTCAGGTGCCTCACGCGCATCGGGGTTTTTCAGAGAGCGATCGGCGGCAACTAAGAAATTTTAGGGGAGATCACCCGAGAAATTCATAACATCGCCGAAAATGTAACACTGACGCCAGAGGAACAACAGGACAAATTACAACAACTTGCAGACAATCAGATCCGCCTCTTGCAGGAACAGGAAAAGCTGGAAGAGCAGCAGATGGAATTGTTTGGTATCCGTCTGCCCGCGGAACAATTAAGTCGGGATATCGAACAAGCCACGAGTTTTTGGTTGACGCCTACATCACTGTATACACTTGTCGAAACCTACCTGGCAGTTCTTGGCGAACATGAACATAGCTATATTCTGGGGGATGGGCCAGTAAAGACGTTACGTCTTTCCCAGAAAATGCGTGAACAGCTATTGTCGGACTTGCGGACCTTACCCCGGCAAATATCGCCAGTATACAGGGAATGGGAACGATGGCTCAAGGGAGGGAATCCCCATCTCGCGATCACATTCGATCAGGATGCCGCAGCGGAGCATCCTAAAGCCACATTTATCACACCGATCCATCCACTGGCGCGCCAGGCGGCCGCAGCTATGGCCCCTGGGGAAAATGTATACACGGTATTAAAAACTCGCAGCGACGAGATCGAACCTGGCGACTATCCGTTTGCAATTTACCAATGGCAGTATCACGGAATTCGAGATGATGTAGACATTGTGCCAATTTCAACGCTACCAGCTCCGCCTGCAACGTTCATTAAGCTACTCAATCAGGCGACAGAAGGTGAACGTGACAAAGGAGATCTTCTGACAACTGACACGGTCGATCGGCTGGAGGCGCAACATTATGAACGATGGCTGGTCGCCCGAGAACAGCACATCGACCGGATGCGTTCTATGGTGGATTATCAACATCAAAGTCTGGAGACCAGCCACAGGGCTCGCATGGCCCTGCTCGAAGAGCAGTTGCAGGCCGCCAACAATGAAAAAATTCGACGCATGCGCAAAGCTCAAATTGACAATGCAATCGCTGATTATCAACGCCGACTATCGGAACTAAACGACTCGACTACGCGAGTTGACGTCAGATTTCAGCCGATCGCCTATGGCGTACTCTGTATTGAAGGAAAGTAGAACTTTTATGCCAAGTGACTATACGCTTATTCGCCAAGAGAATATTCGGGAGTACGGTGAGGGCACGCGCCATCTCGCCTTTCTGGGCCGTCTTTATCCTGATCGCACCCATTTTATTTTTGAATTGCTCCAAAACGCTGAGGACGCGGGAGCGACCCACATCCAATTCAAACTAATGGATGATCGCCTGGAAGTCCGACACGATGGCCGGCCATTCAACGAGAAAGATGTCCGCGGCGTATGTGGCGTCGCCGAAGGAACAAAGGCCGATGATTTCACCCAAATCGGGAAATTCGGTATTGGATTCAAATCGATCTATGCTTACACCCGCACGCCCCAAATCCATTCCGTTGGCCAAGATGCCGACGAAGAGCATTTTCAAATCAAGCACTATGTACGTCCATGGGAAACTGATAGACGAGACCCAGGAAAGGGGTGGACGACGCTTCAGGTTCTACCTTTTGACCACGACGAAATTACACTCGCTGTCGCAAAAGAGGAGATCGCCGTTAGACTCACACAACTCGGTGCGCGAACGCTTCTCTTTCTACACAACATCAATGAAATCGAATATACCATCTCTGATGGCCCGGAGGGACAATATCTTCGCGAGACCAAACCGTTTTTTGATGCGCGTAAAGTGACCGTGATTGGTGAGGATACAGAGGCTGAACCGGATGAAGAGTGGTTAGTATTCACTCGCCCGGTGAATACCAATGAAAATCTCGCTGAAGTAGCTGTGGAAGTGGCATTCTTGTTAGAGGAGGATGGTGAAACAATTCAGCGCGTGACCGATTCTCCACTGGTTGTTTTCTTCCCCACCGACAAAGAAACGGATCTCGGTTTTCTCTTGCAGGGACCCTACCGAACCACACCCGCCCGTGACAACATCCCCGTCAATGATGAATGGAACTCGTTTCTTCTGGCAGAAACCGCGACGCTCGTCGTGGACGCGTTGGAGCAGTTACGCGACATGGATCTATTTGATCTGAACCTGCTGCTTGCGCTACCGATTCGCAGCGAAGACTTTCCATCCCATGGAATGTTCTATCCTATCTATGAAGCTGTAAAGGACGCGCTCAGCAAAAAGTCGCTTATACCCACTTCGGATGGCCGCTTTCTGCCTGCTCCGAACGTCAACATTCCCCGATCAGATGTTCTGCGGAATCTATTGGATCCGGATCAGCTACGTCAGTTCCTCTCTAAAGAAGAGGAGGACGTAGCATGGATTATCCCTGGAGTCACGCAAAATCGCACCCCGGACCTATATCATTATCTGCTGGACGAGCTGGATATCCAGGAAATCACACCGGAATGGTTTGCACAGCGGCTTACTGAAGCCTTTCTGGTCGCGCAAAGCGATGAGTGGATGATCGAATTCTATAAATTTGCAGCAGATCAAAAAGCTCTCTGGCGGAAATCCACGCACTATTCAACACCCGGGGTGTTGCGTAACAAGCCCATCATCCGACTCGAGGATAACAGTCATGTATTACCCTTTGATGAAGATGGTTCGCCCAATGCATTTTTGGGAGTTGGCAGTGGTACGGACTTTGTCGGTGTGAAATCTACGATTACTGTGGATCAGGATGCATACAAATTTCTAAAAGATTTAGGTTTAC
The DNA here is from genome assembly GCA_024277175.1 of Chloroflexota bacterium. Lineage (GTDB taxonomy): Bacteria > Chloroflexota > Anaerolineae > Caldilineales > Caldilineaceae > JAJRVT01. Next base: position 3,271 of record JAJRVT010000259.1, read on the forward strand.
GAGAGGTAGAGGCGAAGGATCAAGTCGAGCAGCTTCTCAAGGCGTGGTATAAGGAAGATTCTCCTACTCCAACCCATGCCGACCACCTTATGCATATGAAAATTTTCATTGACTATTGGCAAGGCGAAAGAAATGCATTTATATTTCTCGACTACCTCATCTTTTTCGACAAAAACGGCCACATTCTGCACAATGCAGAGGAAGTTTATCTGGATAGTCCCCATTACGAAACAGGCCTATCCGCAATATTTGATCGGCATGAATCATCGAATGACCGTATAAATCGAAAAGCTCTTTGGGACAAGTATACAAATCTCAAACATTTTGTTGAATTTGCACAAGCGGCAGGTGTTATGTACGAACTTCTAATTCAAGAATTCACTTTCGCAGCCAACCCCAAATATTCTGAACGTAAATCTGCATTTCCAGACGGCGTACGAGAGACATATACCAGTGAAAGCTCTGACTATATAATTGTAGGCATTGACCTCAGCCTTCAGGATCTTCAGGTCAGCAAGCTGATCTGGCAACAAATGTGCAAGGCTGATCCGAAGGTGTTTTACGCGTCATATAGGCCTAACAAAAGCTATCACCTTGTTTTTGTACAAAATAGCGGGGGTTCTATTCAATTTGTGCAAAATAGTGGGGGTTCTATTTCGGCCACGCAAAATAATGCAAAATAAAGGGGGTTCTATTCCCAAAATCGACGTAGGCATGCCAATAAATCGGACGAGTAAGGCGACGATTTCAATAATTTTACCGATAAGAGCTGGCCATTCTTCATTTCGACATACCCTGGAATGGCAAGTAGATCGCGAGTGATTCGCAAAAATCCAAACTGCTCAAACGGGCTGTCGCAAAAAATAGTGCGTGTCACTCCTGATAAGCAATTGTGAGCCATGTCAGTGAGCAATATCCAGACCTCCTGAGCGTCTCGTTTGTGCTTGCGTCGTTTATGCAAATAGAAACCGCCGCTTTTGTCTGAACGGAATTCGGTTTCAGCCCCGCCTCTTTGATCGTACAGAAGGGCCGTGGCCACGCCGGAAAGGCGCAATGTGCTGAATAAATAGGTATGCTTCCACCCTTTCGAGGTTGCATACCGAATCGAAAATGTGTGTAACGGCTTGATGAACCCGTTTGGCGTAGGCACGGAGCCGACGAACTTATCGTTGCGGACCATACGCCAACGCTTGACCATTTGGCTCAATGCGCTGGCCCGCCGATTGGACCCGCCTTTCATCAGGAGTCCATAGTCGCTTGCTAGGAGCCAATTTGCATTGGTATCCCCGCCAAAGCCGCTATCCGTACGCCAAATGATCTTAGGATGCCGTTCAGGCGGCAGCGATAGCATTCGTTCAAAGGTCGTAACGGCCGGAATCAAACAGTTGCTGCTATGTTGAGACCCCGGGTATAGCTGAGATAACAACGATTCATGGTAAGGATGAATCATCACTCGGGCTAATTGGCGGCCAGTTGTGTTTTTTTACCCAAATATCCTTTGGTGCTATCCTCTGCGTGCTTACTGGCTGGCAAAGGAGTCAGGTCCAGGTCCAATATGATCTTCTTGCGCCAGTCGTGATGGGCCAATTGGGTGTGCTCCAGCCAATAAGCGTAGCTGGTCGCCTGTAACCTGGCTATCCCGTCCGCCGTAAACGCATCAAGGGTGCGAGAGACCATAGACTGATCGGCAAAAACACCTCGGTGCCAGCATTGCGCCAGCATCGGATCGGGTCGTAACTTGGTGTTGAGTGTCGATAAACTGGGATATCCCGCCAAAATCACTAAAAAGGCGTCCAATAACTTATCGCCAGGAGAATGCCGTCGAGTTTGCATGTCAATAGCGTCAAATTGGCGTAGAACATCCAAGTCATTACGCTCCCATAGCGCCTGTCCTAGCACACATAAGGGGGCATAACTGGTGTTAAGGCAGTTTTCTGTCAAGTCGAAGTGAGGTTTCATGAGATTTTCTTCTTGGTCTTATCGCGGAATTGTTTTCCTAATCTACCACGATCGGGACCAAAATTCACCTCATTTCTCGATAGAAACCGGCCTATTTTGCATAAATCGTTTCAACCCGCCTTATTTTGTACAAAACTAAGGTATCAGCCTAAAAAATGGGCATCCATATTGACACGGTTACTTCAACAGTCCCACTGGATTCCAGGGGCGGACGGTGAATTCTATCGTCCGCACGAGATCTCTAGAGAAATGTTGCATGAGGAGTTACTATTTGACGACCAAAATGGATGGCTCACGGCGATTGGTTTTGGAAAAAACAAGAACGAACAGCAAGCCAGCGATGTTGAAAATCTTGAATTAGCTAAAAAATTTAGGTTCAAGAATCCACAAACGGTTGAATTGCTGCAGGCGGCAATGGATAATCCAGATCAAAGCCGTAATTTAGAACAATTTTTATGGCAGCAAGCAGGAATGAATAATATATTCCCTAAACGCGCCGTCTCTAATCCCGACCGTCGCGAAAAGAAAGTCAAAGAAAAAATAAAAACCGCTGAAAAACGGACTTTTGAAAGTCGCAAACGGAGTGTCCGCATTTCTCAGGGATCCGTTGAGCAGAGGACATGGCTGAAAAACAACTACACAAACGAGAATGAAGAGATGATCTGCCAAATCTGTAAATCGGAGATGCCCTTCAGGAAGCGTGATGGCGAGTACTATTTCGAGGCGGTTGAGATTGCTGGGGCAGAATACTTCGATGTGGAACACGAAGCTCAATATTTAGCCCTGTGCCCGGTCTGCAGCGCAATGTACAGGGAATTTGTGAAGAACGACGAAGAGGCTACCGCTGACATTATAGACTCTCTGAAATATTCGGATGATCCGGAAATCGAGTTAACACTGGGAGAACTCAATACGACGATCCAGTTTGTTGAAGCCCATTTGCATGATCTGAAAGTGATCTTGTCTGATATAGAGGTGTAATGAATGATAGGCTACTCCCAGAATAAACGTCCCCGGCACGGAGCAGCTATGCTCTGGTATGCGTCGAAATCCCTGCTCCATGCCGGGGACGTTACGAAATCTTGTATCGATATCCGCCATGAAATATTAAAACCATGATCCCACTCTCCGTCGCCAGCCAGGTTCGGACCACCATCATCGACTACCTGCAGACCACTTTCAGTTTCCAGGACGATGGCCTGCAACGCGCGCTGGGCGACTTTCTCGTCGATGAACTCTTCAAGGGGCCCTACGTGGCCCTGCGCCTGCCCTTTCGCAAGGCCGGGCCGGACGAGCCGATGCCCCTCAGGATCGCGCCGCCCTTCGTTCCCTACGCCCACCAGCTTGCGGCCTTCCGGCGGCTGGCGGACGGCGACGGCCATACCCCCCAACCCACCCTGATCACCACCGGCACCGGGTCGGGCAAGACTGAATGTTTTCTCTACCCCATCCTGGACCACTGCCACCGTCACCGGGGCGAGCCGGGGATCAAGGCCATCATTCTCTACCCCATGAACGCGCTGGCCACCGACCAGGCCGGCCGTCTGGCCCAGGCCATCTGGCGCGATGAGCGGCTGCGGGGCCAGGTGACGGCCGGCGTCTACATCGGCGGCGACAACCAGCAGCCCCACAAAACCATGGGACCGGACTGGCTCATCGACGACCGGGACGCCCTGCGCCAGCGCCCGCCGGACATCCTGCTCACCAACTACAAGATGCTCGACTTCCTGCTCCTGCGCCCGGAGGACAAGCCCCTCTGGGCCGGCAACGGGCCGGAGACCCTGCGCTATCTGGTGCTCGACGAGCTGCACACCTACGACGGCGCGCAGGGGTCGGACGTGGCCGGGCTGGTGCGCCGGCTGCGGGCGCGGCTGGCCACGCCGGCAGGCTGGCTCTGCCCGGTGGGAACCTCGGCCACCATGGATTCAGCCCCCCTGCCCCCCCAATCTTGGGGGGAACGCCCGGCCAGCCAAGCCAGCCAAGCCTCCCCCAAAATCGGGACCCGGGGGGCCGACAGCCTGCTCCGCTTCGCCCGGGACATCTTCGGCGCGCCTTTCGATGAGGCCAGCATCGTGCGCGAGGCGCGTCTGGACCTGGCCGACTTTCTGCCCGCGTCCCCCACCCGCTTCGACCTGCCCCCGTCCGCGGACGTCCTGCGCGAGCGCGCCGGTGAATCAACAGATAGCTATTTACAGCGGGTGACCGGAGCCTGGTTCCCCCACCTGTCAGAACCTCCGGGAGACCTGGACCCCGATCCCTTCCGCCTGGCTCAGGGCCTGCGGGCGCACAGCTTTCTGCGCACTCTGCTCCAGGCCACAGCCGGCGAGATCACAGCCTGGTCCACCTTGTGCGCGCGCCTGGCGCGCAGCGATCCCGACTTCGCCGAACGGTCGGATGAAGAACAGAGCCTCCTCGTGGAGTCTTTCCTGGCCATGGTCGCGTTCGCGCGTATCGACGCAGGCACGCCGGAACAGCCCCGGACTGAGCCCTTCCTGACCCTCCAGGTCCAGCTTTGGATCCGAGAAATGAGTCGACTCATGCGCGCGGTGGAGCCGGAGCCGGCCTTCTTCTGGCGCGACGACTACCCGGAAGACGCGCTTCCCAGGGGGCTGCCCGCCTACTACTGTCGTGAGTGCGGCCACAGCGGTTGGCTGAGCCACATGCATGTCGGCGACGACCGTCTGACCACGGACATCGCCCGCATCTATCAGGGTTATTTCAAGCGCACCAGCCACGTTCGCTATGTCTACACCGGCCGGCGCGCGGGCGAGTTCGAAGCCACAAGCGAGCGTCTCTGTCCCCACTGCCTGCGCATCCTCCACCAGGAACAGTGTGACGAGTGCGACGTGGAGACCTTCCCTGTCACGCTCCATTACGCCGTGAGCCGCGCCCGAGGCAGGCAGCCGCGCGACCTCCAGCAATGTCCTGTCTGCCACGCAGACAACGCGCTCAGCATCGTTGGCTCGGCCGCGGCCAGCCTGGCCTCGGTCATGCTGAGTCACCTCTTCACCTCGCCCCTCAACCAGGACAAAAAGCTGCTGGCCTTCACCGATTCGGTCCAGGACGCCGCGCACCGGGCCGCGTTCTTCGGCGCTCGCACCTACCGCTTCAACCTGCGTACGGCCATCCAGACCGCGCTCCTGGCCAGCGAGGGCTCGCCCGACTATCCTGACGGCGCGCCGCTGGACCAACTGACCGACCGGCTGCTCGCCTACTGGCGAGAACGCTGGGCCAATCAGCCGGACCGGGATCAGCGTCTGGCGGCCACATTCATGCCGCCGGACCTGAACGAATTGGCAATCTACCAGGAATACATGCAGCAGCCTCCTGGTCCCATGCCGCCCGCGTTGGCGCGTGATCTGCGCACGCGCCTTTCCTGGGAGCTGATCATGGAGTATGGGCTCAACGCCCGGTTGGGCCGTTCGCTGGAAAAGGTGGGTAGTTCGGTGGCCTTTGTCGATCCCCTCCGCCTGGATGCGTCGTTGCCGGATCTGCTGCTGCGGCTGCGCAATGAACTGGGCCTGCTCAGCGATCTGGACGCGGATCAGTTGCGCCACTTCGTGGCCGGCCTGCTGGAACGCACCCGCACCCGGGGCGGCGTCATCCACCCGCTCCTGAAGAGCTATGTGAGCAATGAAGGCGGCTGGTACCACCTCACCAAACGCCGCCAGCCCCTGCTCTCGCCCTTTCACAAACGATCGCCCCGTTTCCCCAAATTCCTGGCCGATCGCAGCGCCCGCGGGGTCTTCGACGTCTACATCACCCGCGGGACCGGCCTCACCTGGTATCTGGACTGGGCGCGACGCAGCCTGCACCCGGCCCTGGGACCGGTAGAGTCCAACGAGGTCTACCGGCTGTTGATGGATCACCTGACCCGGGCCGGCATTTTCCAGGCGCGCACGGTGGGCGGCAACCACATTTTCGGCCTGGCCCAGGAAGCGCTGCTGGTCAGCAGCGACGCCGCCAGCCTTCGCTGCAATGTGTGCAACCAGCAATACACCCTGGCGGCCGCTGAAGTGGAGCAATGGCGCGGCCGGCCCTGCCTCAACTATCGCTGCCAGGGGCGTCTGACCGCGGATTCGCGCGACGAACAGCACTACTATCGCGCGCTCTACGCCCGGGGGCAGGTGGAGCGCATCTTCTCACGCGAACACACGGGGCTGTTGGATCGAAAAGTGCGGGAGGCGCTGGAGGAGGAGTTCAGGGAGCGCAATCGAGCCGACGCGGCCAACCTGATCACAGCCACGCCCACGCTGGAAATGGGCATCGACATCGGCGATCTGTCGGCCACCCTGGCCACGTCCATCCCGCCGACCGCAGCCAACTACCTGCAACGCATCGGCCGCGCCGGGCGCAAAACCGGCAATTCCCTGGTGCTGGCGCAGGCCCTGGTCCGCCCCCACGATCTCTACTTCTACGCCGAGCCGCTGGAGATGATCGCCGGCGTAGTCGAGCCGCCCGGCTGCTTTCTCAACGCGCCCAACATCCTCCTGCGCCACTATCTCGCCTACTGCATGGACCGCTGGACCCAGGAGATCGCCCGTCCCCAGGACCTGCCCCGTAACGTGCAACTGATGCTCGCCCGCTCCCTGCGCGGGGAGTTCCCGGAAAATTTTCTGGCCTACGCGGCCAACCGCAGCCAGGGCTTCTGCGACGATTTCATCACGCTCTACGACGACGCCATCACCGAGGCCACCCGGGAGCGGCTGCGCGAGTATTGTCAAAGCGATGAGATGGCGGCCTCCGTGCACGAGGCGTTGGCCCAGGCCCGGACCGAACGCGACGAACTGCGCGCGGCCCGCGCCAGCCTCCAACAGGAACTCAAACGCATGGAAGCGCATCCGGACGAGTATGTGGATGTGGACGAGCGCGTGGTCGAGATCAAACGGGACATGCGCCTGCTGGTCGATCTGATCAGGCGGATCGATGAGCAGTACATCCTCAACTTCTTCACCGACGCCGGGCTCCTGCCCAACTACGCCTTCCCGGAGAGCGGCGTCAAGCTGCGGGCTATCATCTCCGGCCTGCCCGATCGTGAGCCACCCTACGAGGTCTACGAGTACATCCGCTCAGCGTCCACGGCCCTGCGAGAGCTGGCTCCTTTCAACAAATTCTATGCCCAGGGCCGCAAGATGACCGTCAATCAGATCGAGGTTCCAGGGCGCGATCAGGCGTTCGAGCGTTGGCAGTTCTGTGATCGCTGCGCCCACATGGAACTGGTCCAGGGAAGCCATTTCAAACAGCGCTGCCCCAAATGCGGCTCCGAGGGGTGGAATGATACGGGGCAACAACACAGCATGATTCGCCTGCGCCAAGTGATCGCCCGCGACCGCTATTACGACAGCCTGCTGGGGGACGACGCCGACGAACGGGAGCGGGAAATTTATGAGACCGGGCTGGCGTTCGATATCGAAGCAGAATATTCCGGCGGCGCGTTTCTGATCCCCCGTCTCCCCTTCGGGTTCGAACATTTCCGCCAGGTGACGCTGCGAGAAATGAACTTCGGAACGGTCGACGCCTGGGGTGAGAAGGTGGAGATCGCGGGGGAAGCGCGCTCCCAGATCGGATTTCGGGTCTGCCCGGACTGTGGAGCGGTCGCGCCGCCCACCCGCGAAGACGACGGGGACGATCAGCAGGTTCGGCACACGCGTCAGTGCAAGTATCAACGCACCGGCCAGGAGCCGGAATGGCAGGAGATCTACCTTTATCGCGAAGTTGCGTCCGAAGCGCTCCGCATCCTGCTGCCGGTCTCGACCACGCTGGTGGAGGAGAAGCTGGCCACGTTCGCAGCCTGTCTGGGGCTGGGCCTGAAGCAATACCTGGGCGGCGATCCCAGCCATCTTCAGGTAGCGCCCCATACGGCCATGGGGCTGGACGGAGTGCACCGTCGCTATCTCGTCATCTACGACACGGTGCCCGGGGGCACGAGCTACCTGGCCGACCTGGCCCAGCCCGAAAATTTCCGGGCCATGCTGACGCTGGTGCGTGACAGCCTGGCGTCCTGCACCTGCCGCTTTGACCCCAATAAACAGGCTTGCTATCGCTGTCTCTACTCGTTCCGCACACAGCGGGAATTGGGGTTGCTTTCCCGGCAATTGGGTCTCGAACTGCTACAGGAAGTGCTGGCGAACTGGTCGACGCTGACGCCCATGCCCTCCCTGTCGAATGCGGACATGCACAGCGTCATCGAAAGCGAACTGGAACAACGGTTCATCGACGCGCTCATGGCCTATGCAGAGAAACAGCACAGTTATCAAATGCGGTCCATCCTGTATAAAGGAAAGCAAAGTTGGGTGCTGACCGTCAACGGCGTCCGCTGGCGCATTGAGCCCCAAGTGACCCTTGACCACACGCATGGCGTGGAGCGCATGAGCCGGGCCGATTTCGTCTTCTGGCCCCTGGGCGCGGCCCAGTCCGGCCGCCGCCCGATTGCGGTTTTCACCGACGGCCTCGCCTATCACGCCCAGCCCGGACAGGCAGAGAGCCGGTTGCCCGATGACGTGACAAAGCGTCGCGCCATCATCGACTCCGCTCGCTTCTGGGTCTGGTCCATCACCTGGGATGATGTAGCGGAGTTCGCCGAATCCAAGCCGCTCGAACTCCCCTCCTACTTCGATTCAAAGATCGAACGGATGGCCGTCAAGTTGGCCGCCCAGTTTGCCACCGGGGTCGACGTTTCATCCGCGCAGACACCGGCCAAAACGCTGCTCAGCAACGCCTGCCAGCAGTTGATGAACTACCTGCAGACGCCGGATGATGGAGCCTGGCGGCGCTATGCACAGGCATGGCCCCTGGCCCAGATGCTACAGTCGAAGCGCCCCGAAATCTCCCGACAGGCCGCCCTCGAAAAGGCCCAGGCAATGGCATTGGATACGCAGACGCCAGATCTCTCCTTCCCCGACGCCACAGAACCGGGGGATATTCATTACATGGTCCTGCCGCGCCATGAAAACATGCTTTACACGACGCTTCGCCATGCCGATCTTCAGGCAAAGCAATTGGATCGACTGGTCATCCTGCTCCGGCTGGAGGACGGCCGGGACGTCCGCGCCAGCGAGCACTTCAAACGTTTCTGGCGCTGGTTCTGGCTCCTCCACAACGTCTTCCAGTTTACGCCAGGGTTTCGGTCCTGGACTTCCACACTTGTGGAAACAGAGGGTGAGCATCTGCTCGAATGGGTTGACCAACTCTACGACGAGGCGGTGGAAAAACCACGGCTTGATGACGCCTGGCAGGAGGCATACGAGTATTCTGATCCCCACTGCAAGCCGCTCCTGGAAAGCTGCGTCGACGCGCGGCGTCCGGCGCCGGTGGTCGGGTACGAACTCGAGGACAGACAGGGCAGGGTCTCGGCCACAGCCGAGTTGGCCTGGCCGGAAGAAAAGATCGCAGTCTTCCTGCCCGACGATCCGGAAGAGGAGAGGCGCCGGTTCACGAACAGCGGCTGGCAGTGTTTCGATGCCGACCAGGTGAACGCCATTATCGACGCCCAGTCGTAATCTGCTCCCCCCAGAAAGAGAGGCCATCTATGCCCAGAGTCGCCATATCAACCGATTTCCTCACTGCACTTGCACAGACGCCGCGGGCTCAGCAGAAGAAAGTCCGCACCTTTGTCACCCGCTTTCAGTTGGATCCGACTGCGGCCAGCATTAACTATGAGCCGATCCAGGGTGCGCGCGACGATCGGGTGCGCACCGTTCGCATCGATCTGGCCTATCGCGCCGTGGTCCTGCACCCTGACACAGGCGATATCTACGTACTGCTCTGGATCGATCACCATGACGAAGCCATGGCCTGGGCGCGTAACAAGCGCTTCTAAATCAACCCGGTTACAGGTGCGCTCCAGGTGTTGGACGCCAATCTGATCGCCGATGCAGAGGCGCTGACGGGCCATGACGTTGACCAAGAGGTCAGCGAGGCCAGGTCCCTGGATGACTACGCGCTCTTCGAAACCTTCACCGATGATGACCTGTTACGCACCGGTCTGCCCGCAGTGCTGCTGCCGGCAATCCGCGCCTTGAAAACGGCGGATGAACTGGACAGCGTCCGTCCCTACCTGCCGGAGGAGGCCTATGAAGCCCTTTTCTGGGTCGCCAACCTGGGCTATTCAGTGGACCAGGCGTTGGCCGAAGTCACGCCGGTTAAAGTCCGCAAGCCGGTGGACACCGAGGATCTGGCCGCGGCGCTGGAACAGCCGGACAGCCGACGTCGCTTCGCGCTTATCGAGTCTACCGAGGAACTGGTCGAAATCCTCAACGCGCCATTGGAGAAATGGCGAATCTTCCTGCATCCCAGCCAGGCCGCTCTCGTCCATCGTCATTTCAATGGCCCGGCCCGTGTGCTGGGCGGCGCGGGCACCGGCAAGACAGTGGTGACCATGCATCGCGCTCGTCACTTGGCCAGGGAGGTGTTCACAGGCCCCAGCGATCGCATTCTCTTCACCACCTACACCCGAAATCTGGCGGCAAACATCCGGCAAAATCTGGCCAACCTCTGCGGACCGGAGCTGGAGCGTATCGAGGTGACGAATCTGCACAGTTGGGCGGCCCGGTTCATGCACCATCAAGGGCTTCGCTATGACATTGGGACAGACAAAGAAATCGACGCCTGTTGGCGCGATGCCGTACGGGTGGCGGACACGTTGGGCCTGCCAGAAGCCTTCTACAGCGCAGAATGGCGCGATGTCGTTCAGGCCCAGTCGATCACCGATCGGGCCACCTATCTACGAGCGTCCAGGCGAGGCCGGGGCGTTCGTCTGAGCCGGCCACAGCGCGCGGCCATCTGGTCAGTCTTCGAGGAATTCAAGCAGATGCTGGCCGACTTGGGCAAGATTGAGTGGTTCGACCTGATCCAGCAAACGCGGCTCTATCTGGCCGAGCATGGTGACATCTTGCCCTACCGTGGGATCATCGTCGATGAGACCCAGGATCTCCATCCGGAAGAACTTCGTCTGCTACGACAGATGGTCCCGGAAGGGGAAAACGATCTCTTCTTCGTCGGCGACGCCCACCAACGGATCTATGGCCGTCCTGTGGTTATGAGCCATCAGGGCATCAACATCCGCGGGCGATCGCGCAAATTGCGCATCAATTACCGAACGACCGAGGAAATCCGCAACTGGTCCGTCCGCGTATTGGTCGGTCAGCCCATCGATGATCTGGATGGCGGGGTGGACGATTACAGAGATTATCTTTCACTCATGCACGGCATCGATCCAGAAGTGTATTTTTTTGAAACGCTTGCAGAGGAAACAGAGCACCTGGTTGCCACACTAGACGGGCTCCTCGAATTTGCAGAAGCCGAATCGATCTGCCTCATCGCGCGCACCCACCGGCAACTAACCGAGGACTATATTCCCGCCCTGCGCCGCGCGGACATCGACTATCTCTATTTGCAGACCGATACGCCCGAATATAGCGGTTCAGGCATACGCCTTGCCACCATGCACCGCGTCAAGGGTCTGGAATTCGCCCACGTAGTGATCGCCGGCGTCAATGACACGTACATGCCCCTGATCATCCACCCGGAAGAGATGGACCCGGTCGAGCTGGCTGAGGACGAACTCAAGGAGCGCTGCCTCCTCCATGTCGCATCATCCCGCGCCCGGGAGACGTTGAGCGTGAGCGGCTATGGAACGCCGAGTCGCTTCCTGAATATATAACGGACGCCGTAACTATTCACCCTCCGGGAGAAACCGGGTTTTTGATCGCCAGAAGTCGCCGTCTACCAGAGAAAAACCCGGTTTCTGGCTGAATAGTCACCGGACGCCCATGATCATCTCCGCCTCCTACAAAACCGACATCCCCACGTTCTACGGCGACTGGTTCATGAACCGCCTGCGGGCCGGCTACTGCAAGATGGTCAACCCCTACAACCGCCGGGTCTCGCGCGTGGACCTGACGCCTTCCGCGGTGGACGGCTTCGTCTTCTGGACCAAAGACGCGGGGCCCTTTCTGGACCGCCTGGATGAGGTCGCGGCCCTGGGATACCCGTTCGTGGTCCAGTACGCGATCAACGGCTATCCCCGGGCGCTGGAGACGTCGGTGGTGGACGCACGCCGCTCCATCGAGCACATGAAGCGCATCCAGGCGCGCTTCGGCCCCCGGGTGCCGGTCTGGCGCTATGACACCATCGTCTTCACCTCGCTGACGCCCCCGGCCTTCCACCGCCGTAACTTCGCGTGGATGGCTCGGGCACTGGCCGGCGTCACCGACGAGGTGGTCATCTCTTTCACACAGATCTACAGCAAGACCCGGCGCAACCTGGACATCGCGGCCAGGGCCGCGGGCTTCACTTGGGAGGACCCACCCCCGGCGGTGAAGGTGGAGCTGGCCGCAGAACTGGCGGAGATCGCGCGCGGGCAGGGCATCCAGCTCACCCTGTGCGCGCAGCCGGCGTTCCTCGCGCCCGGCGTGGCCGAAGCCCGCTGCGTAGACGCGCGCCGGCTGTCGGACGTGGCCGGGCGTCCCATCGAGGCCAAACAGCAGGGCAACCGGCCCGCCTGCGCCTGCCACCTCTCCCGCGACATCGGCGAATACGACACCTGCCCCCACGGCTGCGTCTACTGCTACGCGGTCCGCAACCGCGCGCTGGCCCTGCGCCGCTATCGCCGGCATGACCCGGAAGGGGAATTTCTGTTTGCGGAAGGATAGACCGCGGATTGGGCGGATTAGGCTGATTCTCACGGATTTTCTAAAAAAATCCGGCTCTGTCCGCTAAATCCGCCCAATCCGCGGTCTATCTTTCATCAGGATCCAATATGGCATAAACCCATAGTACCAGGCGAAAAGCAGGGCCAGCCGCAGGCCGTGCAGGCCGTCCCGCCAGCCGGCCAGGGTGATGAAGCGGCGGCGGAACTCGCGCAGGGGCTGGAGGATGAAGTTGTGGGGCCGGGGGCGGATGCCGCGGCGGGCCAGAATGCGGGCTTCGTAGGCCGCGTACTGACGCTGCTTGCGATGAAACTGGGCCCAGGTCAGGTAGTTGTAATGGATGAGCGGGTGCGCCAGGTGTCCCTCGCTGCCGGCCACGCGCACGATCTCATGCACCTCGCGTTCGGCTACGTAGGCCGCGCCCGCGCGCCGCAGCAGGCGTAGCTGGTAGTCGGGATAGTAGCCGCCGCCCCGGGTCTCCTTACCCACGATGAAGTTGCGCCGCGGGACCCAGTAACCCGCGTGCTCGCCGGAACGGATCTGCCGCCGGATCTCCTCCCCCAGGGCAGGCGTGGCCCGCTCGTCCGCGTCCACGAAGAAGACCCAGTCCGCGTCAACGCTGTCCAGCGCAGACTGGCGCTGGGCCGCGTAGTTCTCGAAGGCGTGATAGACTACCTGCGCGGCGGCCTGCCGGGCCAGTTCCACCGTGCCATCGTCAGATCCCGAATCCCAGACCACCACCGCGTCCACCCAATCCCGCAGGCTGGCGATGCAGGCTTGGATGTTGTGGGCCTCGTTCTTGGTCAGGATCACCGCGATCAGCTCTTGCACGATCTCGCTCCTCGAAAGTCGTGGATAGACGGGCGAGATAGACCGCGGATTGAGCGGATTGGGCTGATCTGCACGGATTTTCTAAAGAAAATCCGGCTTTTCCCGCCCAATCCGCTCAATCCGCGGTCTATCGATCACCGCCGCGTACGCGTTCAGTTCCCCCGCCAGGGCATCGCCGCTGATCTGGCCGCGGGCGAAGCGTCGGCGGGCCTGGCGGGCGCGCAGGGCCAGGGCGTTGCGCACCAGGCCCCGCACCAACCGCGGGTAGCCGGGCGGATAGTGGCGGCGGTGCTTGTCGAAAAAGCGAAAACGGCTACGCCACAGGCGCACGAAGGCCGGCCAGCGCACCTGCTGGCTGCTCTGCCCCGCGTGGTGGATCACGTGGGCCCCGGGCAGGGCGTAGACCCGCCAGCCGGCCCCGTGCAGACGCATGGCCCAGTCCATCTCTTCGCAATACATGAAAAACTCGTCGTCCAGCCCCCCCACCTGACGGATGGCCTCGCCCCGCACCAGCATGGCCGCGCCGAGCACGAAATCCACGGGGAAGGGCTGTTCGCCCATCCACAGGGCCATGGGATAACGCCCGTTGAGCCGGCTGTTGTGGAGCCGGTGCGCGCCCGGCAGACCGGTCAGGGGGAAGAGGTCCAGCCCGACCTGGAAGAGGCCGGGAAAGCGGAACGCGCCGTGCTGGAAGCCGCCATCGCCATAGCTCAGCCTGGCCCCGCACGCGCCGGCGTCGGGCGTCTCCTCCATGAACGCGACCATGCGCCAGAGCGCGTCGTCCTGCACTTCGGCGTCGGGATTGAGGAGGAGGACGTAGTCGGGGGAGGCTGAAGGTTGAAAATTGAAAATTGAAGATTGAGAATTGAAGATTGGAGATTGGAGATTGGAGATTGAGTGATTGACGGGCGCGACGTCGAAGCCCAGGAGGGTGAGGGCCAGGTTGTTGCCGCCGGTGAAACCCAGGTTGTCGTCCAGGGGGACCAGGCGCGCGCCGGGAAATTCCTGGGCCACCATGGCCGCGCTGCCGTCATGGCTGGCGTTGTCCACCACGATGACGTCCACATCCAGCCGGTCCGCGGTGCGGGTTGCGGACGCGAAAACGCTGCGCAGGCAGCTACGCAGCAGGTCCCGGGTATTGTAACTGACGATGACAACGGCAAGTCGCGGCATGGTTTTTATGACAAGATGGCAAGGTGACAGGATGACAGGATGACAAGATGAGGGGGTGACAAGATGAGGGGGTGACAAGATGAGTCGCATACGCGCAACGTCACCCTGTCATCCTGTCATCCTGTCATCCCCTCAAGGCGCCCCCACCTCCACCGTAATCCGGTCCACATAGTTGTTGGCCACGCCCACGAATTCGTGGATCAGGCCGCCCCACCAGAAGTTGGTGCCCACGGGTGGCTTTTCATCCATGACGATGCAGCCGCTCACTTCGCCCGAATGGCCGGGGAGAAGATACCACTGCTCCCGGCCGTCGATGACCCGGCGCTCCAGGTCTTCGGGACGGCCGATGGCCCAGCGATAGGGGAAATCGATGCCGGTGGTGTCATAGTTGATGCCGAAGCGCCAGACGCCGGCCTGTTGGAACCATTCCTCGTGGCCGTCCGCGGCCAGGGTGTTGTAGTTCTCGCTAAACTGGTATTCCTGTCCCGGCCAAGGCCCGATGGTGCGGATGGGCACCGCGCCCTCGTTGGTGACGATGGCCTTGAAACAGAGGGGCTCGCCCAGGGGAACGCCCACCACCCGGTTCATCTCGCCTTCCCAGTCGATCTCGCCCTGGGCGATGTCGGCCCGGGGCTTGCCGCCCTCCTCGATGGTCAGCCTCTGGGCCACCCGGGAGGCGTTGCCGGCCTTGTCGCGCACCTCGCCGATGATGATGTAGTCGCCGTCCGGGGGCGGCTCCGCGTTCAGGTCCACGCCGCCCTCGTAGCGATATTCGTGATAGCCCCGCTCCGTCGGTTTGACCACGCCCGGCTCCTCGGCGATGAAGAAGCGAAAATCGGGGTCGTCCGGGTCGATGAGGTAGACCAGCACCTGGTCCGCGTCCTTGGTCAGGTAGTAGGAGATGCTGACCCAGTCGTCGCGCAGGCCGTCCTGGTTGGGGCGAAAGACGGTGGGCGCGACCACGAAGTTGTGCATCTCCGGGACCTCGTCGTCCGCGTCCTGGAGGGTGATGGTCCCCTCGGCCTGCTCCCGATTCCCCTTGTCATCCACGGCTTCGATGACCCAGCGGTAGTCGCCGTCGGGCAGCACCCGGCTCAGCACCTGGCTTTCGCCGTCGGTGGGCGGCAAGGATCCGCTTCCGTCCAGGCCGGTCCCATCCATCTCGACCTGATCGACTGCGCCGCCCCAGAGGACGTCGTAGTCGCCGGGTGCGCGCCGTCGGTCGCGGCGGAAGTAGTGACGCTGGCTGTCCGCGTCCTCGAACCAGATGCTGACCGTGGCCGGGCGACGCAGGCTATACGCGATCTCGGTCACGTCGTCCTGGCCATCCGCGTTGGGCGTGATCAGCGTCGGCTCCATGGAGACGTCATAGAGCAGGGGACCGGCC
>JAJRVT010000014.1 GCA_024277175.1 Chloroflexota bacterium
GAACGACCTCATCTTTCGCTCGATTATCGTAAACCCGCTGAAGTCCATTTTCAAGCGGTTGGCTGATGTAACCTAGTCACGTATTGGTGTCAACATATTTCAGGACTTGACAGCAAGCGGGCCGTGGCCCGCTTGATCGAATTTTTTTTTCATCGATCCGTAGGTGCGGTTTGCAACCGCACGTTCTGCGGGATTGTCTGGATATTGGGGAATCGTGCGGTTGCAAACCGCACTACATTTGGGCCGTGCCTGGGACGTTACGCAGCATCCGTCTTCACCGTCTCATTCAGCGCCAGCACCTTCATCGCGGCCTGGTCGTCGGTGATGAGCACGTTGACGTGGCCGCCGCGCAGGGCGCCGAAGATGGCCTGGCCTTTCCACGAACTGCCGGCCACGCCCATGACGGTGTCGATCTTGGAGAGCGTCTCCAGATCGATGCCCACGGCGCGACGGTTGATCTCGATGTCCAGCCACCGGCCGGTCAGGGAATAGTGCTGCGCGCAGACGTCGCCCACGGCCCCGTCCGCGCGCACCTGCCGGGCTTCTTCTTCGTCGATGTAGCCCGACCGCACCAGACTGTAGAGATCGGAGCGGGTCGTGCCGACGCCCACCAGGGCCACGTCGGCGTGGCTCGCCCGTTGCAGGGCCTCGCGGATGCTGCGATCCTGCATCAACGCGTCGCGCCCGGCCTCGCTGTACACGATCAGGGGCGCGTGCAGGTGCCAGCAACGGCAGCCCAGCCGCGCGCTGAGCAGGTTGGCCAGCTCCGGCCCGTTGGTGGGCACATTCTCCGAGCCTGTGGCCCCGATCAACTGGACCACCTCCGCCCCCGGCAGGCTACGGGGACGGAGCGTTCGGATCATCTGGTATAACGCCGTGCCCCAGGAAATACCGATGATCATGCCGTCGTGAAGGATGCCTTCCAGATATTGGGCCGCCAGCACCCCCAGCCCCTGCAACATTTCTTCATAACTTTTCTGTCCCCGCACCAACACCCGCACCGCCTTCAAGTCGAAGGCCTCCAGCAGCGCCTGTTCCAGTTCAGATGACGTGCGCCAGGGATAGTGGACGATGATCTCCACCACGCCTTTTTCGCGCGCTTCAGTCAACAGGCGCGAGATGGCCGAACGCGTGATCCCAATTTCCTTGGCGATCTCCTGCTGGGTTCGTCCCTGATCGTAATAGAGGGAAGCGATCCGCGCCAGATATTCGATTCGGGTGCTGTCGTTATCCATTGATCGTTCCTTGCCGGACTGAAGCGGTCTCTTCAAACAAATGTTGAGGAAATTGCGTTTCGAAAGTATGGCCTGATTGCGGCGACTTGTCAATCTGGCGGACGCATGATGTCTTTACAACGAAAATAAACACGCTTTCGATCATATGTGAAATTATGTCACATGTGCGCGTGCCTATGCACAGTATACGACAGATATGGTGATTGTCAACCGTTTAGCGGCAATTTCGCCCGAAATTGCCGCTGGCGCCCGCCGATTTGTGGACAATTTGATTCGTGTAGCGATAAATTTATACCGTGCGGCGGGTCGTCGCCTTGGCATGGTTGGTAAAAAATGCGGACGGATCCGTTTTTTCGGGGTTGACAAAACCCTAAAGCTGTACTAAGATTGTCACTAATGTAATGTGTATTCACATGTGTGACGATATTGTGTGTCTACACCCCCGGCGCTCCGATTGAGAAAAATTGTTTTCAAGCCTTTCCGTTTTCACGCCGCCCCCTTAGCTGTGGAGAGCTTTCATGGGAAACGATGGTTCCCGCTCGTCGGCTACATGGCAAACCTCATCCGAACTTGAGCAGGCGCTGGTCAAGACGTTCAACCTGAAGGCGGCCAGGGTTCTGGTCCGCGACCACCTCTCCTACGCTGAGATGGTCTCCGGGCTGGGCGCGCTGGCCGCTCGTTTTTTCGACAGCGTCATCGATGACCATTCCGTGATCGGCGTCTCCTGGGGCAGCGCGATCGGGGCCATGATCCAGGAATTGCCGCCCCGCAACCTGCCCAACGTCGAAGTCGTCCAGCTGATCGGGGCCACCGGGGCCGAACGCTCGCCCAACGATGGTCCCATGCTGGCCCAGATGCTGACGGATCGCCTGGGCAGCCGCTGCTGGTATCTGCACGCCCCGCTGGTGGTGGAGAGCGAGGCGGGGCGCGACGCGCTGCTCAAGGAGCGGGGCATTCGCGAGACCCTGGCCAAGGCCGAGCAGGCGACGGTGGCTCTGGTGGGCATCGGCTCCACCGACCCTGACCTCTACAGCCTCCTGCGCGCCGGCTATGTGGACCGGGCCGAGCTGGACCGTATCCGCGCTGCCGGGGCCATCGGCGACGTCTGCGCCCAGCATTACGACAAAAACGGCAAGTGGCTGAACATCGACATCAACCGCCGGGTCATGGGCGTCAACCTGCACACCCTCTCCCGGATCGAGACCGTTATCGGCATTGCAGGCGGCGAGCGTAAGGCGGAAACCATCCACGCCGCGCTGAAGGGGCAGTACGTCAACGTCCTCATCACCGACGAGCTGGCGGCCGAGGCCGTGCTGGCGCTCCACAAGGGCGTTCGTCCCGCCAAGACCGTCGCCCGGGAGAGCGCGGGGCCGACCCTGGTCTCCTTGAAGGGCATCTGGAAGGTCTTCGATGGCACGCCCGTCCTCTGGGGCATCGATCTGGACCTGCGGCCAGGCGAGATCCACGCGCTGCTGGGCGGCAATGGTTCCGGCAAGTCCACCACCATGAAGATCCTCTCCGGCGTCTACACCCCGGACGCGGGAACCATCGAATTGCACGGCCATCCCACGGCCATCGACAACCCGGCCTCGGCCCACGACCAGGGCATCTACATGGTGCCCCAGGAACCGCACATCTTTCCCGATCTGTCGGTGGAGGAAAACCTGCTCATGGGGACCAATCTGGATCCCCGCGAGGCTCGTCAGCGCATCCAGACACTGGCGCGTGAGATCGGGTTCGACAGCCCCCTGTCCACCCCGGCCGGCGCCTTGAGTATCGCCAACCAGCAACTGTTGGAGATCATCCGCGGCCTGATTCGCAACGCCAACATCCTGATTTTAGACGAGCCGACGTCGGCCCTGACCTTCCGCGAGGTGGAGAATCTCTTCGAGCGCATGCGCACCCTGGCCGCCCGGGGCATCGGCATGTTCTTCATCTCCCATCGCCTCAACGAGGTGCTGGAGATTTCGGACCGCATCAGCGTGCTGCGGGATGGCGTCTTCGTCCTCAGCGCACCCACGTCCACGGTGACCTCCCGGGATCTGGTGCGGGCCATGCTGCCCGAATCCGCCGGCGCAGAGGTCGCCGCCGGTCCCCGGCGCGCCGAACGCAAGCCTCACAAGCCGGGCGAGCCTGTGCTGGAGGTGCATCGGCTCAGCGGCGAGGCCTTCCACGACGTCAGCCTCCAGGTGCGTGCCGGCGAAGTGGTCGGCCTGGCCGGGCTGGTGGGCGCGGGACGCTCGGAGTTGGCTGAGGCCATTGTGGGCATCGATCAGCACGTGCACGGCGAGGTGCGCATCAACGGGACGCGGGTCGACAAGCGCTCGCCCCGCCGCTGCCAATCCCTGGGCCTGGTCTATGTACCCGAAGATCGCCACCGTAACGGCATCTTCCTGGATCTGCCCAATGTGGAGACGACCACCGCCTCCATCCTGCCGCGGCTGGGTCGGCTCCTGATTTCCTCCAAAAAGGAGGAAGCCATCGGCCGTAAATATGTGGACCAACTGGCCATCAAGGTCTCCAGCCTGTGGCAACCGGCCAATACCCTGTCGGGCGGCAATCAGCAGAAGGTGGTGCTCTCCAAAGCCCTGGCCGGCGAGCCGAGCGTCATCATCCTGGATGAGCCGACGCGCGGGGTGGACGCCCGGGCCAGGCAGGACGTCTATCACCTGATCCATGAGCTGACGGCCCAGGGTGTGGGCGTGCTGCTCATCTCTTCAGAGCTGGAGGAGGTGATCGAATTGAGCGACCGGGTGCTGGTCATGTATCAGGGAGCAATCGTGGAAGAACTCGTCCATTCCGAATGCGAACTCGAACGGGTGATGGCGGCCTCTTTCGGCCTGGAAGGTGAACCGCAGTCATGAGCCGAATTCTACGCAGTCGCGAGGCGTTGGTCCTCTTGCTGTTGATCGTGCTGGTGGGGATCATCGGCTTCATCAACCCCAATTTTGTGAAATTGCGCTCGTTGTTGAGCATCCTCAACAGCAGCCTGATCCTGGTGCTGGTCTCCATCGGTGAAATGTTCGTCATCATCACCCGGGGCATCGATGTTTCGGTGGGCGCGATCGTGGGGCTGAGCGCGGTGATCCTGGGGGTGAGCCTCAACGCCGGCGTTCCCCTGGCAGCGGCCATTTTCCTGACGCTGCTCACAGGGCTGCTGGCCGGTTCGGTGAACTCTGTGGGTATCGTCTTCTTCAAAGTTCCGCCCATCATCATGACCCTGGGCACCCTGGGCATCTACCGCGGCTCCATGTTGCTCATCACCGGCGGCAGTTGGATCGAGACCATCCCCGCCAGCATCAAGTCCATGAACGGGTGGACGGTGCTGGGCGTGCGCGGCTTCATCTGGCTCACCCTGATCATCGCCGTCGTCACCACCATCCTCATGCGCCGGCTGAAGATCGCCCGTTACCTCTACGCGGTGGGTGACAACGAGGAGGGCGCATACGTGCTGGGCATCCCGGTCAAGGCGACTGTGTTTGCGGCCTACGCTCTGGCGGGGCTTTTTGCCGGCGCGGCCGCGGTAGTCTTCGTGGCCCAGATCGGCTTCGTACCCATGCAGACAGGCAACGGGCTGGAACTCAAAGCCATCGCCGCGGTGGTGCTGGGCGGCGTCAACCTGACCGGCGGCGTAGGCTAGCCCATTTCAGCCGTCATCGGGGCCGTCTTCCTGACTGCCATCGACAGCATGCTGGTCTTCCTCAAGGTGCCGGGATACTGGAACAACGCCTTTGGCGGGGCCATCCTGCTGGCCGCGGTCTATGTGGATTACCGGGTGCGCAAGACCATCGAGGCCCGGCAGCGCCAGGTCCGAACTCAGGTGCGGGCGTCGTCGACAGCGGATGGCATACCCCAATCTGCGAT
Source organism: Chloroflexota bacterium (assembly GCA_024277175.1). Taxonomy (GTDB): domain Bacteria; phylum Chloroflexota; class Anaerolineae; order Caldilineales; family Caldilineaceae; genus JAJRVT01. The sequence continues at coordinate 5,100 of JAJRVT010000014.1, forward strand.
CAAGGAGGCCTGATGAAAACCGTGATCAAGCGAATCGGCGTTTGGGAACTCTCGCTGGCCGTCCTGCTGGTGGTGGAAATCCTGGTGCTGGGCGCGATCAACCCCACCTTCCTGAACCTGGAGAACCTGCTCTTCGCCACCAGCGACTTCACCCACATCCTGCTGGCGGCCCTGCCCCTGACCCTGGTGATCATCACCGGCGGCATCGATATTTCGGGCGTCTCCATCATGGGCCTGGCCTCCATCACCCTGGGGTTGGCGTGGGTGGCGGGCGTCAACATCTTTGCGGCCCTCATCCTGGCGCTGATCGCGGGCCTGCTGGCGGGTGGGTTCAACGGCGCCTTCATCGCCAACACCGACGTGCCGCCCCTGGTCGTCACCCTGGGTTCGCTCTTCATGTTCGCCGGCATCGCCACCGGGCTGCCCGGCATTCTGGATAAACTGGGCTTTTCGGCCTATGGCGCGGCTGGCTTCTCCGCCTATCTCTACGAAGGCATCACCGGTCTGCCGCGAAGCTTCACCAGCCTGGCCCATGGCAGCGTGTGGCTTGTGCCCTACCCCATCCTGATTGTGTTTATTTTTGCGCTAATTCTGTCCGTGATCCTGCGCCGCACCCGTTTTGGCCGCTCTCTCTACCTGATCGGCGTTAATGTGGATGCGGCTCGTTACAGTGGCATTCCCGTCAAAGCCGTGCTGGTGGCGGCCTATATGTTGAGCGGCTTTGGCGCGGCCCTGGCCGGCGTGGTCCTCACCTCCTACGTCACCTCTTCCCGCTCCGATCTGGGCAGCGAGGCGCTGTTGCCCATCATCACCGCGGTGGTGCTGGGCGGCACGGACATCATGGGCGGCAGCGGCACGGTTTGGGGAACCCTGCTGGCCGGGCTGGTGATCGGCTTTCTGCGCCAAGGTTTGTTAGCCATGGGGGTGACGAGCGATGTGATTCCTATCGTCGTCGGCGGTCTGTTGGTAGTCTCCGTGGCCCTCAAACTGGGGTTCGCCTCGTTCAACCAATATCGTCTCAACCGTCGTGCATTGAAAAACCGCGAACCCGAGGAAGGAGGCGCGCCATCGACGTGATTTCGACCTGTCGCCCATACGCCAATCAACCATTGTTTTCTCTTTGTTTCACCATTCTTTCCAGGAGGTAAGTTCCATGAACCGCAAGAAACTGTTGTCGATTTCCATGATCGCCGCCCTGATGTTGGTGGCGCTGGTCTTCTCGGCCTGCACCGCGCCGGCCGCGGCCCCGGCTGCCGAGACCGGCGGCGGCGAAGCTGCTGCGCCCGCGGAGAGCGGTGAAGCCGCAGGCGGCTCGGACGTCAAGATCGCCTTCATCCCCAAACTGACCGGCGTGGGTTTCTTCGAGTCCGGCGGCAAAGGCGCGGAAGAGATGGGCAAGATGCTAGGCATCACCGTCAAGTATGACGGCCCCAGCGAGGCCAGCGTCAGCGGCCAGATCGAGTTCATCAACAACTTCGTGAACCAGGGCTACAACGCCATCGCTATCTCCGCACTTTCGCCTGATGGCCTCTGTGAATCACTGAAGCGCGCCGAGGAAAAAGGCATGCAGGTCGTGACCTGGGACTCGGACACCAATCCCGAGTGCCGCTCCTACTACATCGACCAGGGCACGCCCGAGCAGTTGGGCCGCATGTTGGTGGAAATGGCCGCCGACCAGATGCCCGACGCCAAGGATGCGCCCAAACAGGTTGCGTTCCACTACTCCAGCCCCACCGTCACCGACCAGAACCAGTGGGTCGAGGTGGCCAAGCAGATCATCGCTGACGAATACCCCAACTGGGAGATCGTCGCCACCGAGTACAGCTACGAAGACGCGCAGAAAGCCGTCCAGGTCCCGACCGACCTCTTCCAGACCTATCCTGATCTGGATGCGATCATCTGCCCCGACGCCAACGCACTGCCCGGCTCTGCGCAGGCCGCCGAGAACCTGGGCATCGCCGGCGACGTGATCATCACCGGCTTCTCCACGCCCAACGTCATGCGCCAGTACGTCAAGAATGGCACGGTCGATCGCTTCGGCCTGTGGGACGTGGTCAAGCAGGGCAAGCTTGCCATCTTCGTGGCCAACGAACTGGTCAACGGCAAGACCTTCGCGGTCGGCGACACCTTCGACGTTCCCGATGTGGGCACGGTCGAAGTTTCGCCCAACTCCGTCCAGGGCTATGACTACGAGGCTGAAAATAACGGCATCATCCTGCTGCCGGAGCGCGTAGTCTTCAACGCTGACAATATCGACGATTACGACTTCTAGGTAAAAGCAATAGAACGCGGATTTGCCGGATTGGGCGGATTTGCACGGATGAAAAGAAAAAAATCCGTGTAAATCGGTTCAATCCGCTTAATCCGCGTTCTATTGTCCGTTTGCAGGCAAAGGAGGCGACGATGAAGCATTTGCTGGCGCTGGACGCGGGAACAGGTAGCGGGCGCGCGGTGCTGTTCGACGCGCAGGGCCGCCAACTGGCTGCATCCGGCCGCGAGTGGACCCACCGCAGCGAACCTAACGCGCCCGGCTCCATGACATTCGACCGCGATCACAACTGGCGGCTGCTGGTCTCCTGCATCCAGGATGTGCTTGGACAGGTCCCGGACGCCAATGTCGTCGGCGTGAGCGCGACCAGCATGCGCGAAGGGATCGCCCTCTACGATGAGGACGGCGGCGAGTTATGGGCCTGCGCCAACGTGGACGCCCGGGCAATCCAGGAGGTCAAAGACCTGCGGGCCAAAGATCCCGACCTGGAGTACGAGCTGTACATCCGCTCCGGGCAGACCTTCGCCCTGGGCGCGGCCCCGCGTCTGCTCTGGCTGCGCCGGCATGAGCGGGAGCTCTACGACCGCACCGCGTATGTGGCCATGCTCAGCGACTGGGTGGCCACCCGCCTGGGCGCGCCCATCATGGTGGACCCGTCCAATGGCGGCACCACTGGTCTCTTTAGCCTGGACAAGCGGGCGTGGGACCCGGAGATCGCCGCGGCCTGCGGGCTGCGCACGGATCTGTTGCGGGCCCCCGTCGCCGAATCCGGGACCGTCATCGGCCAGGTCTCCCCGGCCGCGGCCCGGGAAACGGGACTGAAGGCGGGGACGCCTATCGTCATGGGCGGTGGCGACGCGCAGTTGGGGACGGTGGGTGTGGGCGCGGTGCTGCCCGGCCAGGCCGCGGTCTTCGGCGGCTCCTTCTGGCAGCAGGAGGTCAACCTGGACCGTCCGCTTGCGGACGCCAGCGGGCGCATCCGTATGAACTTTCACGCTGCGCCAGGTCTCTGGCAGGCGGAAACCATCGTCTTCTTCCCCGGCATCGCGGTCCGCTGGTTCCGGGACGCGATCTGCCCGGACATCAAAGCCCAGGCCGCGGCCCAGGGGCGGGACGCCTACGAACTGCTGGAATCCATGGCCGCCCAGGTTCCGCCGGGATCCCATGGCATCACGCCCATCTATTCGGACGCCATGGATTACATGCACTGGCGACATGCGGCGCCGTCGTTCCTCAACCTGTCGCTGGAGCCGGATGTGGCCTCGCGCGCGGCCATGTTCCGCGCGTTGCAGGAGAACGCGGCCATCGTCACCCTGGCTAATCTCCGGCGCATCGCTGACGTGACCGGCGAGTTTCCGTCCCACATGGTCTTCGCCAGCGGCGCGTCCAAGGGGCCGCTCTGGTGCCAGATATTGAGTGATGTGTTGCAGATCCCCGTGCACACCCGGGTGGTGAAGGAAGCGACGGCCCTGGGCGCGGCCATCTGCGCCGGCGTGGGCGTGGGCCTCTATGACGACATGCCCTCGGCCGCGGCTCAGATCGTGCAGGAAGAGGCCGTCTATGAGCCGAATCTACACAATGCGCCGGTCTACCAGGAGGCGTTCGCCCGCTGGGAGGCCGCCTATCCTCCGCAATTGGATCTGGCCGACCGAGGGGTGACTACATCCATGTGGCGCGCGCCCGGCGAATAGGGCATACAACTTTGGGAGAATTTTATGAAACCGTTCAAAATCCATGAGAGCGAAGTCGAGTATCGGTTCGATGGCGTCTCCGGCCCGAAATATCTGATGCGCGGCCCTCGCTCAGACTTCGGCCTGGTGGTCCTCATGCCGGGCGAGGATTTTCAGACCCACTACCATCACGCCATCGAGGAAAACTTCTACACCCTGGAAGGCAGCGTCGACATCTATATCAAAGGCGACTTGTGGACGCTGACGCCGGGCGAACTGTGCCATGTGCCGCCTCTCCATCCCCATTATCTGATCAACCGGGGCGATGTTCCCTGGAAGGCGATCTTCGTCAAAGCCCCCTTTGATCCGAAGGACAAGGTCGATGTGGAGTGGCTGCCGGGGGATGAACAGCCAGTGATCGAGTAGACTGTGTTTTTGCGCTTGTAACGACAAAGGGTGCAATGTTTTCCGTGGAAAAACGGAAGACATTGCACCCTTTGTCGTTAGTGACTATCCTCTCGGCAAGCTATTCCCTGCGTTCAGACAACGCCTGCACAAACTGACGCAGATCATCCAGGTCTGTGAAATCGAGCACGGCGATGTTGACTTCCTGCAACTGGTTCATGGTCAGATGTGAAAGCTGCGTCTCTACCGTTGAGGGCAATGGTCCAAACCGGGCTGTTAGCAGCCCAGTGACCGCTTCCAATAGTCGGAGCCGTCCTTGTTCGAGTCCTTGTTCGAGTCCTTGTTCAATCCCCTGTTCGAGTCCTTGTTCAATCCCCTGTTCAAGGCCTTGTTCGAGTCCATCCCGGAACCAGATTTCAGCAATGCTCATGATCTCGTCCTTTCCCTCATCCGGAACCAGTTGTCCGGCTATCTCCACAAACTCCTCCCGGCCCACTTGGGGACTGGCGGCCAGATAGTACAGCCCCACTTTCACCCATTCCAACACGGTCTTGGGTTCTTTCAACTCGTGTAGCAGCGCCGCCAACTCCGATGATCGTTCGACCAGATCCGGTGCGCTGAACAGTTCCATGAGCCGTAGCATCAATTGCATTTTGACCGAACCGACCAGTTGGGTCGTATCCGTCTCATTCAGGTCCCAGAGTAGATAACGCATCCGGGGCATGTAAGGTAGGAACGCCTCTGGCGCATCAATCAACGCCAACAGGTCGCTGGCGACATTCCACTTGCCCTGTCCATGATAGAAGACCACCGGCAAAATGGGTGGAAGCTGCTTCAAATTCGGCTCAGCCCGCTCTTCCTGTCGCCAGATGCGATTCACATAGCGCATGACCTGGCGTGCCGTCATGCGGTCCGGATAGCTCTTATGCTCGATCAGGATGTAAATCAACCCCTCACCGCCGCTGCGCAAGTTCACCCGAAAGAGCGCGTCGGAAAGGTGCTTGTCCAGCGTCTCGTCGATAAACGTGCCTTCCACCTGTGACAACGTGTCCACATCCAACTCCCGACTAATGTCCGCAGGCAGGTAGTGGGTCACGAAATCCTGAGCCACCTCCGGCTGGGAGAAGGCGAAGCGGAACAGATGATCATGGGGGTTGATTTGGTATCGCTCCATGGACAGAGTATAGCACAAACGTTCATGTAATTCAACAGACGATTTGGGGCTGGGTGCATTCTCTGCTGGGGGCGAAATTCCCGTGCCTAGAACGTGCCGGGGAGTTCCGAACTCCCCGGCACATGCCTGCGACCCCCAAATCAGAATGCACCCTTTGGGGCTGGGTGCATTCTCTGCTGGGGGCGAAATTCCCGTGCCTTGAACGTGCCGGGGAGTTCCGAACTCCCCGGCACATGCCTGCGACCCCCAAATCAGAATGCACCCTTTGGGGCTAGCGGGATCACGTACGCGCCATGATCTCCAACGTTTGCTGTAATGCGGTGCGCCAATAGCCAGCCTCGTCTACAGGCAGGTAGATGGCCTCCTTGCCTACGCGCACGGCCTCCTCCGGAATGAAGACGTCATCCTCCAGGTGGACGAGGCCCATGCGCAGCTTGCGCTGCATGGCGGTGCGGTTCATCTCTTTGAGCGCCTTGGACCGCAGCACCAGTTGATCCCGGTCGCGCCCGATCTTCTCCACGCCGGCCTGGAGGGCCAGCATCTTGATGCGGATCTGGAAGAGCAGGTTCTCCACTTCTTCGGGGACGCTGCTGGTCCCAGGCGCCACGCCGAAACGGTCGATCAACTCCCGACGCATGTCGTCGATGCCCTCTGCCGTGGTCAAGCCGGCGATGCGCCGGTACATCTGTAAGCGCAGGTTGTCATCCTCCACGTAATAGGTCGGGATGCGGGCGTCGATGGGCAGTTGCATGCTCACCGGCGGCGCCAAGGGATCGTCAAGATCGAAGGACGTGGCGGCTGGCGGGGAGTCGGGGTGCGGGAAGGGGGTCCGCTCTCTGGTTTTCGCCTCCTGATCCTCGCGCTCTGTGCCACGCTTGAGGGCGTCCTCGAAGATCTCCTTTTTGCGTCTGGCCTCGTTGATGGCCTGAGCTAAGAGGCGGGTGTAGAGGTCGAAGCCCACGTTGTCGATCTGGCCGTGCTGGCGCGCGCCCAGGATGTCGCCCGCGCCCCGGATCTCCAGATCGCGCATGGCGATGCGGAAGCCGGCCCCCAGCTCTTCGCTGCTCTCCATGATCGCGGAGAGGCGGCGGCGGGCGTCGAAGCTTAGCTTCATGTGCTTATCGTAGAGCAGGTAGCAGTGACCCCGGCGGGCGCTGCGCCCCACCCGGCCCCGCAACTGGTAGAGCTGGGCCAGGCCAAACCGGTCGGCCCGGTTGATGATGATGGTGTTGGCGTTGGGGATGTCCAGGCCATTCTCGATGATGGTGGTGCAGACCAGCACGTCGATCTCGCCCTCGGCGAACTGGATCATGACCTCCTCCAGCCGTCGCTCCGCCATCTGTCCATGGGCGATGGCCACCCGCGCGTCCGGGACCAGACGCTGGATGCGATCGGCCAGCATCTGGATGCCTCGCACCCGGTTGTGGACGAAGAAAACCTGCCCCCGCTGGTTCAGCTCTCGCTGGATAGCCTGACGCACCAATACGTCGTCATATTCGGAGAGCACGGTGTAGACGGGCTGGCGATCCCGGGGCGGCGTGTTGATGGTGCTCATGTCGCGCACGCCGCTCAGGCTCATGTGCAGGGTGCGGGGAATGGGCGTGGCGCTCAGGGTCAGCACGTCCACGTTGGTGCGCAGTTGCTTGAGCCGCTCCTTCTGGACCACGCCGAAGCGCTGCTCCTCGTCGATGACGAGCAAGCTCAGGTCTTTGAACTCCACTTCTTTGCCCAGCAGGCTATGGGTGCCGATGACCAGATCCACCGCGCCCGTTCGCAGCCCTTCGCGCACCCGCTTCTGCTGAGCCGGCGTGCGAAAACGGCTCAGCATCTCCACCTTGACTGGGAAACGGCGCAGGCGTTCGCTGAAGGTGCGGTAGTGCTGCTGGGCCAGGACCGTGGTTGGGGAGAGCACGGCCACCTGCTTGCCGTCCAGGATGGCCTTGAACGCGGCGCGTACAGCCACTTCCGTCTTGCCATAGCCCACGTCGCCGCAGATCAGCCGGTCCATGGGCTTCTCGGATTCCATGTCCGCCTTGACGTCCTCGATGGCGTCGAGTTGGTCGTCCGTCTCCTCATAGGGGAAGCTGGCCTCCAGCTCCTCCTGCCAAGGTCCGTCCGGGCTGTAGGCATGGCCTGTGACCAGCTCACGCTCGGCGTAGAGCTTGAGCAGATCATCGGCGATGTCCGCCACCGCGCGCTTAGCCCGCTCCTTGACTGTCTGCCAATCGGCCGTGCCCAGGCGGGTGATAGGCGGCGCCAGTTCGCCTGCACCCACATAGCGGCTCAGCCGGTCGGCCTGGTGGACGGGGACGTAGAGTTTGTCGCCCTGCGCGTAGTTGATGCGCAGGTACTCTAATTCCATGCCGCCGATCTCCATCTTGACCAGACCGTCGAACTGGCCGATGCCGTGCTCCAGGTGGACCACATAGTCGCCCGGCTTGACATCGGCGAAGAAGAGTTCGGGGGCCACCTTGCTCTGCCGCTTGCGCCGCCGCCGGGTCCGGGGCTTGCTCCAGCCGAAGAGTTCGGCGTCGGTGTAGAGGTGGAGATTGAAGGCGGAAATTGAAGATTGAGGATTGAAGATTGGTCCAGACGTCGAATTTTTAATCTTCAATTTTGAATTTTCAATTTTCAATCCTTTGACGATAAACCCCTCATCATACACCCCCTGAACCAGGCTGATGCTGCGGGGGGGCGGGGGCGTGGCGATCTCGACCTGAATGGGAACTTCGATCTCCGCGTCCTCCAGCAACTGCTGAACCCGCTGGGCCTGACGGGTGACCAGGACCGTAACGTGGTTTTCCTCCCGCAGGCTAAGCAGATCGCGCATGATCTCCTTGGTCTTGCCGCCATAGCGGGGGCCAGGCGCGAAGCTACGGGCCAGGGGCGTGTTGGCGCTGCGGGTCTTGCCGTCCAGGTCGCCGAAGCCCAGAATCAGGGGGCTGGTCTGCCGGAGCCGGGTCTGGAGTTCGTCGGCGGTGAAGTAATTGCGCGCAAAGCCACGGGGCGACTCGCCGCTGCGTTCCAGCTCCGCGCGCAGCTCCTCGGCCTGGATCTCCAGATCGCTGACGGTCGCCAACAGCTCGGCTACATCGTCGATGACCAGCAACGCCTGTTTGGACAGATAGTCCAGGAGGTTGGCCGGCCGGTCGTAGAAATAGGGCAAATACCATTCGATGCCGTGGAAACTCTCGCCCGCGGCCAGATGCTCCACCTCCCGGTGTAGCTCTTCGCGGATGGCCAGCAACAGGTTTGGGTCTTGGAGGGGGGACGCCTCTTCGCCCCGGGCCGCGAGATTTTCGGCCGCGGTCAGCCGCCCTTCGCGCACATTCAGGCGGGCCAGGGCCGCGGGGCCGTGCTTGCTCAGCGCCTCGCCGCCGGGACCGATCTCCACGCTCTCCACCCGCTGAACGGTGCGCTGGGTCGCGGGGTCGAAGAGACGCAGGCTGTCCACCTCGTCACCGAAGAGGTCGATGCGCATCGGCCAGGGCAGGTTGGGCGGCCAGATGTCCACGATGCCGCCCCGGCGCGCAAAGGTCCCCGGCTCTTCCACCACCTCCGCCGGCTGGTAGCCGGTCTGGGCCCAGTTGAGGGTCATCTGTTCCAGGCGCACCACGCCGCCCACCCGGACCGGGCGCAGGGCCAGGCGTAGCTCGCGCGCCGGCAGGGTCATCTGCATGAGCGCGCGGGCGCTGGCGATGACGATGGGCGCAGGACCGCTGCGGGACTGGAGCGCGGCCAGCGCGGTCAGCCGCTGCTGACGGGTGGCGCCGCTCCAGGGAATGCGTTCGTAGGGCAGCGCGTCCGGTTGGGCGAAGAGGTAGCGGGGCGGGCCGCCCTCTTCCACCGGCGGCAGCCAGCTTTCCAGCTCGGCCAACAACTGGCCTGCGGTCTCTTCGCGCGCGGTGAGGACGACCACGGGCCGGCCACTGTGCCGGCGCAGGCCCGCGATCACATAAGGGCGCGCGGCCGCGACCAGCGCCTGGGGCGCGGCCGGCGGCTGAGCCAGCACGTCATTGTAGGCGGGCAGCCATTTTAGCAGATCGAGTAATCCAGAGAGGAGCATGATTGGTTTGGGTCGGGCGGACATTCCGGGATTCGGCCACAAGATGCACGGCAACGGGACCTAGCCTGGCCGAATCCCGGAATGCGGTCACTCATTGCGGTTAGCCGTTGAACTGATTCATGGCCGCGTCGATGCCTTCGAAGAGCCAGCATTCCAGGGCGTCTGCCACCCGCTCGCGCAGGGGGCCGAAGGTGGCCTCTTCTTCGGGGCTGAAATTTTGTAGCACATAGGCGGCCGGATCCATGCGGCCGGGGGGGCGACCGATGCCGACCCGCGCCCGATGAAAATCCGGGCTGCCCAGGTGGCGGATAATGGACTTGACGCCGTTCTGCCCGCCCGAACCGCCATCCCGTCGCAGGCGCAATTTGCCCGACTCCAGGTCCAGATCGTCATGAATGACCATGATGTCGTCTGGCTCTACGTCATAGTAGCGAGCCAGCGGGCCCACGGCCTCGCCGCTGGCGTTCATGTAGGTGAGGGGTTTGACCAGCAGCACCTTCTGGCGCGCGATCTGGGGCATGCCCCCCTGGAGCGTCTCCAGAGCCGAACTCCGCTTCTGCACCCAGCCGTCGCCGATGCGGGCCTTGAGTTGCATACGCGGCAAGTCGATGCCATGCCGTCGTGCGAAGACGTCCAGGCACTGGAAACCGATATTGTGCCGGTTGCCGGCGTAACGGACCCCTGGATTGCCCAACCCAGCAATCATTTTGAAATTTGACATAATAAAATATTAAAAAGAGATTGGAGATTGAAGAGATTCGAAGATCGGCGTCAATCTCCAATCTCCCTAATCTCTTCGATCTCCAATCTTTACTCCTCAATCTTCGATCCCTACATATACTTTCGCCGCGCCCATCCAAAGAGCCAGCGACCACCGAAAATCGCGCCGATCAGCAGGAAGATCAAGGCGCTGATGCGCATGCCCCTGAAAAAGTAGCTGCGCAGGCGATCCAGCGAGAGGGCGACGCCCAGTTGCCGGCTCAGGCTGGCGGGGGGGGCGGCGTCGCTGACATTCGCCGAGCCGGCGTCACCGACGGCCGCCGCGGCCACAGCGGCTGGCGTCGGGGTGGGAAGGGCGGCCGCACTGGGCTGCTCGGCGGGCGTGGTCGGCTGATCGCCGCCGGGCTGCTCCACCTGTCCCACCACGACCGTGGGCTGGGCGATGGGTGTGGGCGGCGTGGTGGGGATGGGCGTCGGGGTGGGCAGATTCGATGTGGGCGTGGGCGTGGGACCCTGGTTGACGCTGATGTTCTGCGCAAAATATTCGGCGTAGTTGCCGTCATTTTTCACCACCCGCAGGCGCAGGCTGTAGACGCCTGGAGCAAGCCCAGCCGCCCGCCACACCGCCAACTGGCCGTTGACCACGGGCGTCGTGCCGCCATCGAAATAGATGTAAGCGTCATCGCCGCTGGGTTCCAGCTTGTAGTGAAGTTCGTACTTCTGGAAGGGCTCGATGACCGCCGTGCCGATCACCGGGACGTCGCCGCCCACCACAGAGCCGGTGGCGGGCGATGTGATGCCCGACTGCTGGGCGCGGGCGGGCGTGGCCGGCCCCATGAAAAAGGCCGACAGCGCGATGGCCAGGAACAGGGCCAGCCGCCAGGGCGTCGCCACAGACGCGCGATAAAGAGGGGGCAAGGGGTGGGTTGCTTTTTGCATATACCGAATGGTTATTGAATTTGGCTGTCTACGTTGAACTGCTATTGGGTCTGACTGCGTATGTACTGGGTGATGGCCAGTAGTTCGGCGTCGGACAGGTTCGGATTGCCGCCGTTGGGGGGCATGGGCACGCTGCTGCCATGGCCGGGATCATCGGCGGTGCGTCCGTTGCGGATGAGGAGCAACAGCGTCTCGTCGTCATAAGTTTTGACAACGGCGCTGGTCACCAACGAGTTCCCCAGACCGGCGATGCCCGTGAGATCAGCCCCATGACAGCCGGCGCATGAAGCTGCATAGAGCGCGGCCCCGTCCGCTTCCCCACTCGTTTCTCCGCCGGCTCCATCCGCGGGCATGGCTTCGGCATCCGTCGCTTCCTCAGCGGAAAGCATGGTGACGGGGGGCGGCTCGGATTCGCTGCTGGCCGCGGCGGGCCGATTGACGAAGGCCAGCAGCCCAAAGACGATGAGCAGCGCGCCGATCACGCCGCCGACGGCCAGCCATGGCGTCGCTTCGTGGGCCTCGATGTCTTCGACCTCTGCGGGGGCCTGGAGCGAGATCAGGGCCATGATGGTGATGATAACGAAGGCCACCAACGCCAGGAGGGGAATGGTGATGAAGCCGAGCCAGTCGATCCAGACGGTGGTGCAGGGGACGCCCACCTGGCAGGAGGTCTCGCCGCCGAAGATGGTCGTCTTCTGGATCAGATAGTGATAGGTGGAAAAGCCCATGCCAAGCAGGGAGAAGGGTAACACATAGAAGGACACCCCTCGATCCCGCCGCAGCAGGCCCACCGCCAGGATGCCGGCCAGCGGGTACATGAGAATGCGCTGATACCAGCAAAGGGTGCAGGGAATGTAGCCTAATACTTCGCTGAAGTAGAGGCTGCCCAGCATGGCAGTCCAGGCCGCGGCCAAGCCGATATAGAGGCTGTTACGTTCAAACCAATTTGACATAAGTTTAACTGCCGGCGTTCGCCGCCTCCAGAAGACGGTCTATCTCCGTTTTCAATGCGTTGTAGTCGAACGGGTTCTCCATCACCCGGCCATTGATCAGAACGGAGGGCGTGCTGTCCAGGCCAAGGGCCGTGGCTTCCGTCACCGACGCGGTGACCGCATCCCGGTATTTCTGGCTGGTCATGCACTGGAGAAATTCTTTGTCATCCAACCCCATATCCTTGGCGTAACTCACCAGGCGCTCCAGTTGCAAGGCGGACTGGCCGCCTTGTTCCGCTTCTTGGAAGAGGCGATCATGGTAGGGCCAGAACGCGTTCTGATCGGCTGCGCATTCAGCCGCCATCGCGCCCATTTCAGACCCAGGCGCATGGCTTGGGAGGGGGAAGTGATGGAATTCCATCTTGACCTTGCCGTTTTTGATGTAGTCGTTGATCAGGTTCACCCGCACCCGGGGACCCCATTGCTGGCACGCCGGGCACAAAAAGTCCTCCCACGTCTGGACGGTGACGACGGCGTCCGGGTTCCCCATGACGTTGCGGTTGATCCACTCGGCGGGCATGTCCGGCAGCGCGATGGGCTCGATGCGGCTACCGCGATTGTTGGTGATGACGATGAGGACGAGCAGCAGCACGAAGAAGACGCCGGCACCGATCAGCCATGGCGTCATCGAACGTTTTTTAACAGGCTCTTTGGACTTAGGTTTGGCGTATTTAGGCATGACAGACCTCGTTGGCGTGTTGCGGGGGGGACCCTCCAGGATAGAGTTCAGGCGGCTATTCAGCGCCTACAAGTGCATTACTGGCGCGTCCATCCAGTATACGCGTTTTTCATTCCTGCGGCAAGAAGTCGCAGCGTGAAGTTCTGGACGACTCTCAGCGATCGATATTCCAGTAGCTGGCTTCGAAGACCCGTTCAAGCAAGCTCTCGCGTTCGTCGGCGCTTGTCCAGCGCGGCTGTGCATAGTCATAGAGCAAGGTGGTCAGGATCTGCGTGCCGATCAGGCGTCCATCGTAGAACGTGTGTTTGATGATCATACCCTCCCGGGTGGGGCGGCTCCACATCTGGTCGAAGTAGAGGTTGCCTAACCCATAGAGGATCACCTTGTCCCCGTTGAGTTCCACCCCTTGGGGCACATGGCTCTGGACACCGGTGACGATGTCGGCCCCTGCCCGCACTAGGGCGGTGAAATCCTGACGCTGGTCGATCAGGGGCGTCGTGTCATACGATTCCTGGTACTGCAACTCCGGGAGCACCACATCGGCCAGGTCCTTCTGCTTGATGCTGCGGATGGTGGCGGACATGATGGCCAGATCGAACTTGGCGCTCCCCGGCAGGGCGTCCGTGGCCCAGGCGAATTCGGGCCCGTAGCTGTTGGCCCCCAGGAAGGCGAGGCGGTTGCCGTTGTGTTCGATGTAGAGGGGGGCGAACGCGGCCTCCTTGTCGCGACCGCCGCCGTAGACGGGCAGCCCAGCCTCCTCGTACATGTCCAGCGAGCCAAGCGCGGCCTCGCGGCCATAGTCATTTTGATGGTTGCCGGTCAGTCCGATGATGTCCACTCCTGCATCTTCCAGCGCAGCCATATAGGACGGCGGGCTGCAGAAGTTGAAATTTTCGGCGTTGGTATTCGTCTCGCAGTCAGGCACAAAAGGCACTTCATTGCTGATGTGGGTGATATCCGCGGCCGCCAGTTCCGGTCCCACCACCTCAGCCACCCAGTCCGGACCATAGCGGTCGATCTGTGCGGCGCTGAAGCGCACCATCGCGGTGACGCCGGTCATGGCCAACACGGTCAGCTTGTCTGCATCCCGGTTGGTGGGTGGGATCTGGGCCAGGAAGGCGTCGGCCAGCGCCTGCTGCTCCTCATTGGCTGCGTCCATGTGCGCGTAGAGGGTGGCGATGAAGGGGTATTGGTCGATGTCGAAGCGGTTGGCGTTCTCGATGGGGTTTTGCCCGTCCATGGCCAGGGTCGCCAGCCGCGGGTCCAGTTCATCGAAAGGAACCAGGGCCAGGACGCCTTCGTCCGCCCAGACCGCATCGATAACGCCGGTCATGTCTGCATAGCCCTGCACCCCGGGACCGGCCTCACCCAGGATCTGGGTCAGCAAGGGCAAGGTGTCGCTGAGAACCGCAACCGCATTGAAGTCGGGCGCTCTGCCCAGGTCATACTCGTCGGCCAGGTTGGCGCCGACGGACGGATCGGTCTTGCCGGCCGCGATCAACTCTTCCTCGCTTACGTACATGCCGGCGGCGATGGCCTCGGCCTCAGCTTCTGTCAGCGCCGTGGCCAACGCGTCTTCCGGGGTCGGCTCGGCCTCGACGTCGCTTTCGGCGTTATCCCCGGATTTTGTCTCAGTTTCCGCGCGATCCTCATCTTTGGTTCCAGCGTCGCCTGCGCCTTTCCACGCCATTTGGACCCGCTCCCAGGTGGTGACGGGGAAGATGGTGTCAAAGCGGGTGGCCGCGGCGAAAACGACATCCTGCACAGGCTCTCCGCTCTGGGGGGTTGCGTCCAGACGCACGACCGGCGCGGCCGTAGGCGCGCTGGTCGTGTAGATGATGGACTGAGAGATGGCGATGCTTGCGGCGAGTTCTTGCAGAGCCGGCGGCGCGCCTTCCAGCACCACGGCGATGGGTGCGACGGCTTGGGTGACGTTCGGCTGGTCTGCGGATGGAGGGACGGGGGACGGCGTTTCCGCTGGCGGCGCGGACGCATCGGTTTCAACTGCGCCGTCATCAGCTGCACCATCGTTGGCCGTCGTTGCCGCCGCCACTTCCGTGGCCTGGGATTCGTCTGGAGGCGCGGGTTGGGGCTCGGCGGGTGCACCCTCATCGATCTGGGTGACTGCGCCGGCTGTAGGCGAGCGGCTGTCAAAGATAGGGAGGTTGCTCAGGGACCAGGCGGCCAGGGCCAATCCGGCCAGGATCATGAGGGCGCTCAGGAGCGCCAATACTTTGCGAGGCATCTGTTCGAATGACATGGCGAAACTATTCTACGCGTCCAGTGTTATTATTAATAAGCGTTCGATCATTGTGACTATGTATCTTCTCAACAACCTGCGGATCCCATCGCATTGACTGGGCGCACTGGGGGAATTGGCTCTCTTCTCGGTCGATGCGACGCGCCCCTTCCGGGAGTGCTGAGCGGATACCTGTGAACTTTCACGAGGGTCAAGTATAACCCAGGCGCGCGGACTCGGCAATATGGGGAGTTTGTAAGGGAGCGGGGCTTTTGAATCGGGCGAAAAGAGCCGGTTGGTGATACAATAGCTTCCATCTAAGGCCGTTGAATCGTCATCGGCATTATCACCGGAATCGCCATTGTTGATCGTTTGATATTCGTTCCCCCGACGTTTGCATTTGTGTCGGAGTTGAAATTGACCGAATTACCGTCGATTGGACAAACCATTCGCATGGCCATGCGTCTGGAGCCGTCTATCTATCGCGCCATTCAGGTCGCACCCAATGGTATCTGGGTGGCGCTTTTTATCGTCACCCTGGCCAGCATCTCGGAAGCGTTGGGGCAGAGCGTCGTCCTCTTTATCAACCGCGTGCGCCCGCGACGCTACCTGGTGGCGTTGGGCATCTCCACGGCCAGCAATATGATTGCCTATCTGCTCTGGGCGGCGGTCATCTGGATAATGGGGGCCTTTTTCTATGGGCTGAATTTTCCCTTCATCGCCCTCGCCAGCGCCGTGGGATTGGCGTACGCTCCCCAACTGTTGGCCTTTTTCGAACTGGTTCCCTTCCTGGGCAACCCGTTCGGGATTATCCTCTCTCTCTGGAGCATGCTGGCCATTGCCGTGGCTATCTATGCGGGGCTGAGTTTCACTTTCTGGCAGGCGCTGATAGCCAGCGCCGTCGGCTGGCTGTTGATTCAGGCGTGGCGACGCACCATCGGCATCCCCATCTACGCTCTGGGCCATTGGATTCAGGATCGGGCCGCCGGCGCGCCGTTGCGTTTCAACATCAAGGACATCCCCCGTCTGCGCCGCACCCCTCGTCTCCTGGAAAACGTGGAGATCTGGCGAGACCTGCTCTCCCGGTCCAAATGGGAAGAACTCATGGAAAGCATGCGTATCGAGGCCAACGCGAAGATCACCGAAGCTAACGCCAAAATCAGAGACAAGGGCAAGGGCAAAGCTAAAAGAGAGCAGCCGTCTCCACCCCGACAGGAAGGCTCCCTGGCGCGTCCGCTGACTACGAGCGGCATTACCCTACCGTCTCCTTCGGACCAGGACGAAGCGCCTGATGATGAGGAGGACGTCCATGCTTGAGCCTCTGATGCAGGTGTTGGCGCTGATGGGTATCGCCCTGCTGGGTCTGCTGGTCTGGGCGGCGTTCTCTCCCTTCGAGACCCTGGGCTGGTGGGCCGGCTGGTTCGGGGATGAAATCTACCATGACGAAAGGCCGTCCGATGGCCTGGTGCGCTCTATCCGCCCGAACGCCAAGTGCTACATCATCTTCATGTCCGGCATTGGACGGGTTTCAGGCGAAACCCTGAGCTATCGCGAGGCCGAATTTCTGCGCACCTTGGCCAAGGCCCTGCCTGAAGCCGTGGTCATCGATGACGTCTTTCCCTATTCGGTCAACAACCTGGCGTTGACCGGCCAGCCCTTTTTCGCCCGCATCTGGCGCTGGGCGCTGCGTCGCAAACGGGATGGCCCGGCCCTGGCCGGCAATATCATCAACATTCGCAACGCCTTCCAGGTACTGATCTCGGCCGACAGTCGCTATGGTCCCATCTACAACCAGGCCATGGCCGAGGTGTTGCTCCATGGCCTGCTCCGCTATGACTATCCGGTGGACAGCGATATCCCGGTTTTCGTGGTCGGCTACAGCGGCGCCTGCCAGATGGCCGTGGGCGCGACCACCTATCTGGCCGAATGGATCAAGGCGCCCATCTACATCCTCTCCCTGGGCGGCGTCTTCGCCAGCGACGCCGGACTGTTGGCGGCTGAGCACATTTACCATTTTTATGGCAAGGCGGACTGGGTTTACCATCTGAGCCTGGTGGCCCCCAGGCGCTGGCCCATTTTCGCCACGTCGGAGTGGAACCGGGCCAAGCGCCAGGGGAAGGTGACCGAACTTTATATCGGCCCCATGGGGCATACTGGCCGGGGCGGTTATCTGGACCCCAAGGCGACCCTGCCGGATGGCGCACGCTATGTGGACCGGACGGTGGAGGCCATGGCCGCGGTCGTCTCCGACATCCTGAGCAAGCAGGAGACGACCCTGCAGGATTATCGCCCTCACGTGCCGCCCTACCTGCCCAAGCCAGACGCACCGCCTCTGCCCGCGGCCGCGGAGTGAGGTTGGATAGAACGCGGGTTTAGCGGATTGGATGGATTTTCACGGGTTTTCTTCGAAAATCCGGTTTTGTACGCCCAATCCGCTAAATCCGCGTTCTATTTGAAGGGACGCTCACTTGACGCCTCGCTCCCGATTCACTATACTGTGATTGTATTCACAATTGAAGAGACGCAACCTTCGGGGCAGGGTGAGGGCGCAGGCCCAATTCCCGACCGGCGGTGATCCGGCCCAGCGGCCGGCAAGCCCGCGAGCAATGTCAGCGCATGAATGAATATATGCAGCCTGGCGGCGCAGGAGTTCGGTGAGAATCCGACGCCGACGGTATAGTCCGGATGTGAGAAGGGGTGCGGAGCCTATCTCTGGCCGCGCACTGCGCGCGCGGCCGTCCGCGCCAAACACCATCCCTGTCCCGAAGCGACTCGCTTCGGGATTTTTTGTTGGGATCGTCGTATCTGCTCGATAAACCGGGGGAGTTCATCGCACTGACCGGGTGCATCGGGAAAATTTGGCCTGTCTTGGGTCAGTGCGGCACATTTCGCCCCGAAATATTGAGGTGATACGGATCGTTGAAAAAGCAGCCCTTTTTTGCCAAACGCCGGACTGCTACGATCCGAACACACAGGAGAACTCGTCCCATGTATGGAGTTCAACGCAGACGCCCTGGTCGCTCTGCACTGCCATCACAATCGACATCGTCCTCCCTGCGGATGGGCCGAAAACCCCAGGGGGGCTGGCGACAATGGGCTACGCGCCATCAGAGCGTCTTGCTGATGCCAGTGGTGGTCGGCGTTGGCGTGCTCCTGTGGGCGGCCTTGGTCCGCTGGCAGGGATATCCCCAGTTTATCCTGCCCGGCCCCGGAGTCGTCTGGCGTAAATTCCTGATCGTGCTCGCGGATGGAACCCTGGCCCGCCACGCGTCGGCCACCCTGATCGAGATCGGCCTGGGACTGCTCATCGGGTTGAGCGCGGCCTTTGTGCTGGGCTATTTCCTGGGCAAGAATCGCACTGTGGACCGCCTGCTCTCTCCCTACATCGTGGCCAGCCAGAGCATCCCCATCGTGGCCATTGCCCCCCTGCTGGTCATCTGGTTGGGGAGCGGGATGGCGAGCAAGGTCTTCGTCAGCGCGCTGATTGCTTTTTTCCCCACCCTGATCAGCACCATCGTCGGCATCCGCAACGTGGACCGGGAACTGTACGAGTTGATGCACAGCCTGCGGGCCTCACGTTGGCAGGCCTTTCGTCTGCTGGAACTGCCCGCGGCCCTGCCCGTCATCTTCGGCGGCCTGAAGCTGAGTGTGATCCTGGCCGTGGTGGGGGCGGTGGTGGGCGAGTTCTCGGGAGCGGATGTGGGGTTAGGATTCCTCATCAACCTGGCCCGGGGCGTCCTGGATACGCCGCTCATGTTCGTGGCCGTTTTCGCCTTGGTGCTCATCTCCCAAGCGCTCTACCTGGGCGTCTCCCTGCTGGAGTCTGTGGCCTTGCGCTGGCAAAAATGAGTCGGGATCGCATTTCGGGATTCGTCCGCCAGGTGCGGCGCAGCCGGGAATGGTCTGGCTGAATCTGGAAATGCTTACACTCGTTATTTTTATCAACCTTTCACACACTGGAAAGTCTGCACCATGCGTAACCGAATCCTGCTTGTGAGCCTGATCGTCCTACTTTTGTCCGTGACCCTGGCGGCCTGCGCGCCGATGAGCCAACCAGCCGCGCCTGAACCCGCCCCGTCTGAATCAGCCCCGCCCGAACCTGCCGCCGACGGGGGCGCCACCCAGGAACTACGCCCCATTTCCCTGGGCGTGGGCTTCATTCCCAACGTTCAGTTCGCGCCCTTCTACGTGGGGATCGAAAAGGGTTTTTACGCCGAGGAAGGACTGGATGTGCGCCTGGACTACGGCTTCGAGAATGATTATCTGAAGCTCGTGGGCGTGGGCGAGAGCGAATTCATGATCGGCTCCGGCGATCAGGTGATCATCGGTCGAGCTCAGGGGCTGCCCGTGCGCTACGTGATGAACTGGTACACCCAATACCCGGTGGTGCTCATGGCCAGGAAGGAAGCGGGCATCACCGCACCCGCTGACATGGCAGGCAAGAAGATCGGCCTGCCCGGTCCCTTCGGGGCCAACTATGTGGCCTTCCGGGGGCTGCTGGAGGCGGCCGGCCTGAGCGAGGCCGACGTACAGATGGAGAGCATTGGCTTCACCCAGGCAGCGGCTCTCAATGAGGGGACTGTGGATGCGGCCCTGGACTACGCGGCCAACGGCCCGGTGGTCCTGGAGCGGGAGGGCGTCCCCCTGACAGTCCTCACCCTGGACCCCTATTTAACCATCCCGGCCAACGGCCTGGTCACCAATGACGATCTGATCGAGAATGATCCGGACCTGGTGCAACGCATGGTGCGGGCCAGCATCAAGGCCATCGACTACACCCTCCAGAATCCGGACGAGGCCTTCCAGATCGCGCTCAACTTCGTGCCTGAGGCCGGCGGCGAGAACGAAGCGGCCAACCGGGCTGTCTTTGACGCTTCCCTGCCCTTCTGGACGCCCAAGGAGGGCGTGCAGATCGGTGAGACCCGTCTGGAAGACTGGCAGGCCGCGGCCGAATTCATGCAGCGGACCGGCTTGGTGGATACGCTGGTTCCAGCGGAGGAGTTGTTCACGAATGAATTTATCGGGCAATAAGCCGCTGCCGGTGACGCCCGCGAAATCAGCGGATTCCGTACCGCCGCCCGCGCTCCTCGCCGCCGACGGGGTCAGCAAGCAGTTTATGGGCGAGAACGGCGAGCTTTCGGTCCTGCAGCCGCTGAGCTTCCAGATCGCACGCGGCGAATTCGTCTGTCTGCTGGGCCCCAGTGGCAGCGGCAAAAGCACCCTGTTGCGCATCCTCGGTGGGCTGCTGGCTCCGGACGCCGGCGAGGTGCGCTTCGCCAACCGGCGGCTGGAAGGCCCCCGGGATGAGATCGGCTTCGTCTTCCAGGCCCACAACCTCATGCCCTGGCGCACCGCGCTCCAGAACGCGCTCCTGCCGGTGGAGGTGCAGCGGCGGCGCATCCGACCGGAGGACGAGGAGCGAGCCCGGGCGCTGCTGGCCCTGGTGGGGCTGGAAGGATTCGAGGACGCCTATCCCCGTCATCTCTCCGGCGGCATGCAGCAGCGGGTCGTCCTGGCCCGGACCTTGATCCAAGATCCCCGCCTGCTCCTGCTGGACGAGCCCTTCGGCGCGCTGGACGCCTTGACCCGGGAGCGGCTCAACCTGGAGTTGCTCCACATCCACGGCCTGCGCGGCAAGACCATTTTCATGGTCACCCACGACATTCCCGAAGCCGTTTTCCTGTCCGACCGGGTGCTGGTGCTCAGCGAGCGCCCCGGTCGGCTGGTGGCGGACATCTCCATCGACCTGCCCCGCCCTCGCCGCCTGGAGATGACCGGCAGCGAACACTTCGCCCGCCTGACGCTGGAGGTGCGGCGGCATATTGGGTATTTGCGGGGGGATGAGCGGGGGGAGGCGTGAGGCGCAAAACGTAAAACGTGAGGCGTGGCCGGCGACGAACGACCAACGACCAACGACCAACGACGAACGGACGGACGAGTTCCAACGTTGCGAGTGCGTCCCACGCCATGGGCCAACCCCGCCCACCCGCCGCGTTCCATGGCGTGGGATGGACGGGTCAGGC
>JAJRVT010000260.1 GCA_024277175.1 Chloroflexota bacterium
AACTGCCAGGCGAAACTGACGATGGGATTCGTGGATTGGGAATTTGTGGCGTCGAATATGATCGGCTCATCGAGCAGCCCCTGGGCCGGCGCGGTGATCACAGCCACCGGCGGCTGATCGGGGGCGGGCGGGATCGCGGTCTCGTCCACCCGCATCTGAAGCCCCACGGTGTCGGTGAGGTCGCGTTCGTCGGTGACCGTGAGCGCGACGTTGTAAAGCCCCGGCTGGGTGTATATGTGCTCCACCCGCGGGCCGCTGGCCGTGAGACCGTCGCCAAAGTCCCAGTCATAGGCGATCAACTCCGCGCCGCCGGCCGCGGTGGATGCGCTGCCGTCATAGATGAGCGATTGACCCACTTGGCCGCGGGTCGGGCCGCTGATCTTAGCCGTGGGCGGCGCGGCGGGCTGCGCCGGGGCCCATGAGATCTGGAGCGAACCGTCACCGCCGGCCTTGAAATATTCGACCCGCAGGTCGTGTTCGCCCCGGGCCAGTACGCCGCTGTTGGCCTGGAGCCGTCGCGATCCCTGATCGACCCAGCTCGCGATCAGAAGGCGTCCGTCGAGCCAGAGGCGCGCGCCCCCGGCCACATCCACGGTAAAGGTGTAATCGCTCTCTTCGAAGCCGACCCGGCGCGACCAACGCGCCGACCAGTTGGTCGCGGGTACGCCGGGTGCAGGGGCCGCCTGCCCCCACTGATAGTCCAGGCGCTCTTCGTTGCGCACCACCACCGGCTCGCCGTCCAGGTTGACGTTGTCGAAATACTCGGCCTTCCAGTCCGGGAACTCCTGGACCTGGCTTACATCCATCTTGATCGCGGCCGGGCCTACGCCGTTGAAATACTCCAGCCGCGCCTTGTGGGCGCCGCGCACCAGGCTCACATCCACCACGAAATTGCGCACCGGCCCTTCCGTCCACTTGTCCAGAACCAGCACATCGTTGATCCAGAGACGCACGCCGTTGTCCGCCCAGATGGAGAAGCGGTAGACGCCCGCGGGCAACTCTCGGGTCTTGCTCCAGCGCACCGAGAAGTTGTCGGCGGTGATCTCCGGAGCGGGCGAGTCCTCGCCCCAGCGGAAGTCGATGGTCGGGTCATCGCGCACCAGGGCCGGTTCGCCGGCCAGATCCCGGTTATTGAAATATTCGCCTGACCAGCCGTCGATCTCCACCGGCTGAATGGGGATCGGCTCAAGCTGGAAGGGGACTGCGAGCCCGGGTGCGTCGATGGGGGCCGTGGGATCGCCCAGCATGAACTCCACCAGGAGGGGCGTGATGATGGGCAGCGCTTCGCTGAGCAGGTCATGGGACGCGCCATCGACGACCAGAAGCTGACTGTTTTCCAACCCCTCGGCCACGTCGGCGCCGTTGTGGTCCGGCGTCAACGCGTCCATGTCGCCGTTGATGAGCAGCACCGGCGTGTCCGCGTTGACGGGGCTGCGGAAATCGTCCCCCAGATCCACATCACCAATGGAGGCGCAGGTTTCCAGCCAGACGCCGTTGATAGCTCCGCCGAGGATGGTGTTGGGCGCCTGTTCCTCGGCCAGGGCCAGGCGTTCGTCGCTGGCCCCGGACGCGCACTTGACGGCCGGTGGCAGCAGCCCCGCGTCCACTCGATAGCGGCTTTTCAACGCCTGCTCGCCCAGCCAGGTGTAATCGCCCCGGGACATGGCGTAGTAACGGGCCGGCAGGGAACGTTGAGCGGTGTGGGCCAGGGCGATGGACGTCGCCCGTTGCAGGTCCAGCATGCCCACGGTGATGTCGATGGACTCGCCCGTCGCCGGGTCGGTCACCGTGGTCGTCACCGGGGTCTGTTGCAGGTTGAGGAGCACCTGGGCCACCAGGCCGATAAAATCGGGGATCTGCTGGCTGACCGCCGGGTCGGCCTTGACGCGCGCATCCAGGCGCTCCAGTTGCTCCTGGACCGAGTCAGGCAGGATCAGCGTCTGGTCGGGTCCCTGGATCAGGATGAAGGCCGCCCGGTCCACCGCGTCTGGATGTTCCTTGATCAGAGTCAGCCCCACGTGGGAGCCAAAGCCGACGCCCAGGAGGGAGACCTTTTCATAGCCCAGGGCCTGCCGCAGGGACTCGACATCTTCGGCCATCTCCCAGGCGTTGTAACCGGCCGGGTCGACGCCGGCCGTAGTCCAGCGGCGGCTACACGTGGCTGCGTAGGCGCTGGCCAGGCGCGCGATGCGATCCTGGGTGGCGGGGCGGCTGAGGGTGATGTCGTAGACGTCGGCGCAGTCCAGCCGGGGTCGGGCCTCGCCGCCGCCCCGCTGCTCCATGATGATGACGTCGGACGTGGGGCCGAAGATCGCGACCATGGGCAGGTAGCGGGATGGATCTGCAAGGGCCGAAGGATCGAGTTTGGGACCATCGTCCATGAAGATGATGGGGGAACCCGGCTCGGCGGCCTTGGTTTTGAAGCGCAGAAACGGGGTTTCGATCAGAGGACTGTCGGGATCGTCCCGGCGTTCGGGCGCGATCAACCGGCCCCATTCGGCCATGACCGGGAAGCCTGCGTCCGATTTGACCAGATAAGGGGTGAGCGTCACCTGGCCCGGCTCCGCTGTGTCCACTTTGTCCGCGCGTTGGGCGTGAACGGATGAGGGGACGAGCGTCGCCGCCAGGGTCATGGCGATGAGAATCAGCAGGATGGCGATCAGCGATGAAAAGCGCAATGATGTGATTGACCGCAAGATGGTTGGCGCTGTGCTCAGACGCACACGCCGTTTATCGGATCGCATCAAGTGGCACCTCTTTATACGAAGACGGGATGATCGAAAGTATGATTGGTAAGACGCCCATCAAAGCGTTTGCACTGGCGCTTCCAGAGGACATCCAACGCCTGAAAGTATAACATAGCTCTCCGCCTGACGAAATTTGATTCCTTGAACGGGGTATGGGGGAGACGTTTTTCTGTGGAGACGCCGGTAAAGGGCGGAGAATGCGTCGGGCGGCTTGCGTTCGTCGCTTGAAAAGTAAGCCGGATTTTCGTTAATCGGCCACCAATTGCATGGATTTTTTTCGTTTGTTATGCGGTGTGCAGTCGCTTATGGTGGCTGCTTCGAAATCATTTGTTTGACAATTTGTTTCTTTTTGAGTTACGATCTTAAAGTTTTCTCTGCTTTTGAGACTGTTTATCGAAATTAGAGGCAAGGACGAACGCCTTATGACCACGCCCTGCGCTTCCTGCACCACTCACGCTTCAGAGCCCTCGCCCGTGTCTGTTTCGGCACGTAGCTCCCGCCATCTGCTCTATGTGTTGATGGCTCCGGTCGTGGCCATGGTTTTCAATTTTTCCGCATTTAGCGTGGCCGTGCCCACCCTGCGCGATCAGTTCGCCATCGGCGCGGACATGGCGGCCTGGCTTGTGATCGCGTACACCCTGCCCTTTATGATGCTGATGCCCCTCTATGGTCGCCTGGGCGATGGGTTGGGCAAGCGC
Source organism: Chloroflexota bacterium (assembly GCA_024277175.1). Lineage (GTDB taxonomy): Bacteria > Chloroflexota > Anaerolineae > Caldilineales > Caldilineaceae > JAJRVT01. The sequence continues at coordinate 3,446 of JAJRVT010000260.1, forward strand.
AATCTCATCCTCTTCGGGCTGGGCGTCCTCCTCGTCGGGACGGTGATGGCCATTTCCGCCCGCAGCATGGGCTGGCTGCTGGCGGCGCGCGTGATCCAGGGCGCGGGTGCGTCGGGCGTCGTTCCCCTGAGCATCGCCATCATCTCCGAACGCTTCGCCCCCGCGGCCCGGGGGAGCGCATTGGGGGCCTGGAACTCTGTCGGCCCCCTGACGGGCGTGGCCGCGCCGCTGGCCGCGGGACTGATCATCGATCAGTGGGGATGGCGCATGATTTTCGCGCCTGTCTTGCTGCTGGGCATGGTGGCGATTGCGGTCGTCTATTGGGGCGCACCCTCCTTGCGCAAGCCCCAGTTCGGTTTTCTGCGCCACTTCGATTGGCTGGGGTTGATCCTGTTCGCCGGCGTCGTCGTGGGTCTGGTGACCTTTGTCTCCAGTCAGCCCATCACCGGTGTTGCGCCCCTGCGCGATTGGCGTCTGCTCCTGGTTGGCGCACTGGCCGTCACCGGTTTCATTCTGCGGGAACGCCGGCTCCGTTCCCCTTTCCTGAACCTGGACCCTTTTCGTAACCGTTCCTTGATGGTCGCTGCGGTCGGCGTGGGCTTGCGTATGTTCACCATGAGCGGCATTGGCTTTCTTATGCCTCTCTATCTGCTGGACGTGCACAGCCAATCCGCCTCTGCCACCGGCGGGATGTTGATGCTCAACGCCGGCGCGCTCTTCGCCACTATGCGCCTGGGCGGTCAACTGGGCGATCGCTGGGGAAGCCGCGCTCCGGTCATGGCGGGCATGTCGATCCAGGCTGCGTGCATGGTTTGGTTCGCCTTGCTGCCGGCCGGCGCCTCGCTGCTGTTGGTAGGGGGCGGCTTTGTGGTCCACGGCCTGGGCGCGGGGTTGTCCCTGGCCCCTTTGCACCGGGCGGCCATGAGCCATGTAAATTCGTATGAGACCGGGGCCGCGGCGGGCGTCTACAGCATGATCCGCTTTGGCGGCACCCTCCTGGGCGCGGCCCTGGGCGGCGTCATGTTACAGGCGGCCCTGGACGCACAGCTCGCCACGGTCGCTGCGTATCGGCTTGTGTTCCTGGTCATTGCCGGGGTGGCCCTGGTGGGGGTTCTTCTGGGGGCGCGTCTGAAAGAGTGAGCGCCCTCCGTTGGGCTGAAGGAAAACAAAAGCGTCCCTGACGCGGATCAACAATCCGCGTCAGGGACGCTTTGGGATGAACGTCCGCCTCTGCTACTGGGCGGGCGGCACTGTGCCGGGTTGTCCATTATGGACGATAGGCAGGAAAATGGCATCCTGCGCCTCCATCCATTTTTGTACGCTTTCCTGAGCCAGCAACGTCGGCGCGCTGGCCAGAATCAGCATCAAAACCCCAATGCCCAGGATCAATAATTTACGCATTGTCTCCTCCTTGTTCGATGTCGAAAGCTGCGTTGTGGAAATGCGTGTGATCGCCATGGTCTATCACCACCATAGAGGCGATCCCATCCAGACTAGTGTACCACCTGCGCTTGTGAACGCAATTCGATCTGCGTCCGTTCCCTGGCTGGCTTGCCCTCTATCCGCATAACGGCGGGCAGTCATTGCCCGCGCGTCAGGAATTCATCCGTTGAACGGGTGCTGAACGGGACGGTTCGTCGTCTGCGCTTGGTAACTGGGCTAAAGCGCGGGCTACGGACTACCCGCCCATGAGCCAGGCCCAGACCGCGTCGCTGAGACCCAGGGCGTAGAGGAGCAGCGCGACGATGGCCAGCGCTAGCAATATGATCAACCCGATCAGTAAGGTCGACCCTAGCGGGCTATTAGATGGCTGGGTGAGATCCGCCGGCGTGGGCGTCAGGTCTGCGGGTGGTGGATTAAGCGGAGGCGCATCAACAGGGGCGGGGGACGATGGCGTTGAATCGGATGGCGGCGACGCGCGGCGAGGGCGAGGGATCGGAGCTCCTACCCTGATGATGGCGATGCGCACCGTCCCCTCTTCCTCCAGCGGCGTCAACGTAAGACGACGGCCCAGCCAGTCCTGGAAGACGGCGCTGCCGGTGGCGCGGGCCATCTCATCGCTCTGGATATCGCCCAGCGTCAGCCATTTCTCCAGGTCGGCGAAATGCAAAACCGGCTGCACCGTCTCCAGTCCCTGGAGAGTCACGTTGGTGACCGTGACTTCCACGGGACCGTCCAGGTCAGCCGGTTGCAGCCGGTATCGTTCCTCCACCGCACGGGAATAGGGCATGGAACTCCAGGTGGCAAGTCACAGGACCGCCCTTACGAATCACGCTTTACGTTTCACGTCTTACGGAATCGTGTCCAGCATAGCCTCCAGCACATCCGGAGAGATGAAGCCGGACCACTTGGCGACGACCGTTCCGTCCCGGCCGATGAAGACGCTGGTTGGCATGCCGCGCACGCCGTATATGTCGGCCAGGCGACCATCCTGATCCAGCGCCACGGGCATGGAGATGCCAAAGTCTTCGGCGAAGGGCTTGACCGCGTCCATATTTTCGCGTTCATTGATGGCCAGCACCACCAGGTCGTCACCGGCTTCATAGGCCTTGATGATGTCGGGCATCTCCTGGCGACAGGGGGGGCACCAGGTCGCCCAGAAGTTGAGCATCACGGGTCTCCCCTCCAGATCGCTAAGGCGCAGTTGGCTGCCGTCTTCGAGAACAAGGGCGAAGTCCGCCGCGTGGTCGCCGCTGTCCGTCCCGTTTTGGGCGTTGTCGATCCCGTCCAGGGAAACGATAGGGTAACCCCGCCCCATGCCTGCGGGCAGGTCCTCGAAGGCGATGGTCTGCGCTTCGACGGCGTCCGCCTGGCCCCCTCCACCGCATGCGCTGATGAAGATCGTCAGCGCGCTCAGTGCGGCCAGCAGCAGGAATAGCCGCGAGCGTCGGTGAATGGGTCCGACAAAGTTCTTTCGCCCGGCCTGTGCGATGCTGTGTGAACGGTTAATCATCTCGATAACTCCTTGCCTGTATGATAGCTGCACTTGGTTTGGCCAGCCAGAGCCGCGCGCCATGGCATGCGTTCGCCATGGCCGCACTCAGGTTAGATGTTTTGAACGCCAAACCGTTACATCGCGTTGCGCGGAAATTCACATATTCGGCCGTAACGCAATGTGGCGGCGCTTCATCAGGCGTAACCACCCCAGCTCGCTACGCGTCGGGAGTCTCCCGATAGACGCCGACTTTGTAAGAGCCGGTGCGAGTGTCGCTGAAGTGATGAAGCCGGACGGTGTACCTGCCCCAGTCCAGTTCCTGGACGATGCGTGGGTTCAGCCGCCGTCCGCTGTCATCGTCCGCTGCGATGAAAAGGGTATCGTCCTCAGGACCGTAGAGCGTCATGATTAGATCGGTGCGCCCCTCGGTTTCTATGCGGTAGACGCCTTTTTGGGTGACGATGAAGGTGTATGTGTCGATCTCTCCCGGATGGGCGATTTCCCCTTCACGTGGGGGCTCGTCAACGATGAGTTCATCTGCCGGTTTAGGATACCTCTCTGCAATGAACTGTTTGTCCGTCTGCGAAAGTTCTTTGTTCCAGCCGACCTCGAAATCGCCGATGGTGAACTCGTTCGGGATGGGATAGAGCATGATCGATTCAGGATCGAATTTGGTGTATTGGGTCTGATCCTTATCATATGTTTTGAAAAGATTGTTATCCACCTGTTCTTTGGTCCAGTTATTGGGCGGGCCGCTGTAGTAGTCATAGACGGCCTGCTTATTCCAGGGGATGCCTTTGTCCGGGTTCTGATGTTCGTGGACCAACCCCAGGGCGTGGCCGAATTCGTGGACAACCACCCGGTTGTACTCGCTGTCGGGTGTATTGGGCGTCAGCCAACCGAAGTTCATAGTTGGCTGGGATTTGGGAATCTGCAATGCGTCCTTGCCGATATAGGACCAGGACCCCGGCTGGGTGAAGGAAATGCGGATCTCGGCATCCGGATCATCACCGAATTTGAAGCGGATGTTGGTATAGCGGCTCCAGGTATGGGCCATCTCCTCTACCTTGGCCTGCACCACGGGATCGCCATCTATGAAGGTGACCCGCAGCACTGCGCCATTGCGCCACTTTGTCCGGATGGGCATGACCGCTTGTGCTATGCTGGGGTCCATTAGCTCTCCGCCAGGCAGAATCGGGGCCATTGCCGGGAAGGGATTGGGGCTTTCCAGGTCCACACAGGTCTTGATTGGTTCTTCTGGCATGAGTATCCTCCTGATTTTACGTATGAGAGAATCCGGTTTGCGAGGAGTGCCGGTGGTTGGAACATTATCGTTCCAATTATAACCGTCGCCCGCGGTTGACGCCAACGCGGATAATTTGCAGGGTGCATTCTCTGCTGGGGGCGAAATTCCCGTGCCTCGAACGTGCCGGGGAGTTCCGAACTCCCCGGCACATGCCTGCGATCCCCAAATCAGAATGCACCCTAATTTGCAGCCCGCATGCTTTCGGCGGAGCGGATTTGATGTGATGATACCCTTTGGATTGTTAGGCGGTCCGCTTCTTTTACGGTACAATGTATCGGTTGAGCGCGGGCGCTTTTTGGCGCTGGTGGGGGCGGGTTTTCACGGATTCTACAAAAGATTCGTAAAAACCTGGATGAATCTGAAAAAATCCGCGTTCCAATGAGACGAAATATCGCGATTGCCAATTGTTAAGACGTTGAAAAGAAAGAAGATGTTCACATGAGTGGAATTATTTTGCCAGGACAGGAAGAGCAGCCCCAGCAAGGCGGCGGCATCGAACTCCCCAAGGGATACGCGCCCGCGCGCGAGCGGGAAGCCCAGGCGGGCGAAGCCGAGCAGCCCGCGGAGAGCGGCGAACAGGCCGCGGACCAGCCTGAACAGCCGGCCGGTCATCCGGGGGAACCTCGTTTTCTCTTCGAACCACAGGCGGTGCAGGTCCAGTGCCCGGCCTGTGGGACGCCCTACGCTGTCCCCGTTTTCTCCATCATCGACCTGGGCGTGAACCCGGAACTGCGTGGCGCGCTGCTGGGCGGGCAGGTCAACGTGGCCCGCTGCCCCAGTTGCGGGGCTGGCGGCCCGTTGAGCACACCCCTCATGGTCCACGATCCTGAGCATGAGTTTTTGGGCGTTTTCATCCCGCCGGAGGCCATCGCGGCCGGCGCCGGCTCCAGCGGCATCCTCACCCCGGGCGGCGGGGCCCAGGACGTACAGCGCCAGAAGATCATCGGCGAACTGACCCAGACGCTGATGCGTAAGCTACCCCAGGATGCCCGTCGCGGCTATCTGCTCCAAGCCAAGGAGTATATGGACTGGCAGCGGTTTATGGAGGTGCTGTGGGGCTTTGAAGGCGTTACGCCTGAGATGCTGCGCCGCCAGCGGGATCAATCCGATCTGTTGCAGCGGCTCATGACCCTGGCCAATGATCCGTCCGCGCTGGATATCGCGCTGGAGCGGGACAAGGGCTTGATCGACCAGGACTTCTTCGTCATGCTGGATCAGGTGTTGGGCATGGTCCAGGCTCAGGGGCAGGCTGACGCTATGGCTCCTCTGATGCAACTGCGAGATCGTCTCCTCGAGACGACGGCGGCCGGCGCAGAGATCAAGGCGCGTGAAGATCACATCCGCTCGCTGCTGGGGCGGATTAACCGGGAGACGACCCGGGACGAGATCATCGACCTGCTGCTGGAGGCCTGGCAGGGCGAGGACGGGCGCGATGTGGTCGGCTCACTGGCGGTTGCGCTCTCTCCCATCTTCGACTATCAGTTCCTGATGGATGTCACCCAACGCATGGAAGCGACTGAAGATGAGGAAATCCGGGCCCGACTGGAAGAGCTGCGTGCGCTTGTGTTACAGGTCCAGGAACGTCAGAAACAGAGCCAAGCCGAGCAGTCCCAGCAAGCCCAGGCCGTCCTCCAGGAAGTGCTTCAGGCCACCGACGTCAAAGCCAAGTTACAGGAACTGGCCCCCTACATCGACGAGGGTTTCCTGGCCCTTCTGGCTGCGCAGATCCAGGCCGCCGAGCAGAACGGCGCCACGGGCGCAGCTCGGCGCATGCGCGAGATCTATGATCAGGCCCTTGACCTGTTGCAGGAGACCTTGCCCCCGGAGTTGCGTCTGCTCAACGATCTGCTCTCTGCACCGGATGACGCCGCCGTCCGCACGTTGCTCAAGGAGAACCGGGCACTCCTCACCCCCGAGTTCCTCTCATCGATCCAACCGCTGGAAGAGGAGATGCGCGCCAACGGTCGCCCTGAAATGGCCAACCGCCTCAAGACATTGCGAGGCCAGGTCGCATTAATGATGTAGGGGGCGCTGTGAACGCAGAAATCATCACCACCGGCACCGAGATTCTCCTCGGTGAAATCGTCGACACCAACGCCGCCTGGATCGCTCGGCAACTGCGGGAGGCCGGCGTCAACCTCTATTACAAGACCACCGTGGGCGACAACGAAAAGCGCCTGCGTGAGATGATCGAGCTGGCCCTGAGCCGCAGCGACGTGGTCATCGTCACCGGCGGCCTGGGGCCCACGGTGGATGACGTCACCCGGCCTGCCATCGCCGTGGCTACCGGCCGTCCCCTGGAACTGCGGGAGGACGCATTGCAGACTTTGCAGGCGCGCTTCGCCCGTTTCGGCGCGAAGATGACCGACAACAACCGGCGCCAGGCCTATATTCCCCGGGGCGGCGTCCTGATCGAGAACCCGGTGGGCACCGCACCCGGCATCCTGGTGGAGGACGAGCGGGGCGCGGTTTTCGCCCTGCCGGGCGTCCCCAGAGAAATGAAGCGCATGATGCAGGATAGCGTGCTGCCCTGGTTGCGCGCCCGCAATGGCGATCAGCGGGTCATTCGCCGTCGCGTTCTGCGCACGGTTGGCATCGGCGAGAGCGCAGTGGACAGCAGGCTGGGCGAGTTGATGCACAGCGCCAACCCCAGTGTGGGGCTGGCCGCACATCCGGGGCAGGTGGACGTGCGCATCACCGCCAGCGCGCCCGATGAAGCCGCGGTGGAAGCGGCCCTGGACGCCATGGAAGCCCAGGTGCGGGCCGTCATCGGCGACTATATCTACAGCGCCACGCCCCGGGATCCCTTCCCCGCGGTGGTGGCCCGCCTGCTGGCCGAGCGCCGGACCACCGTGGCCATCCTGGAAACCAACACCGGGGGCGTCATCGCCCAGGCGCTGGCCTCGGCTTTGCCAGATGACGCTCCCGCCGGGATCGTGACCGGGGTTGCGCCGTCTGACTTGTCGTCTCCTCTGGCTGTAGAATTGGCTGTTGCTGGGGACGGCGGTTACTCGGAGGAATTGGCCCTGCGCGTCGCGGAACAGACAGCGATAGGGGCGGAGGCCGACTACGGCCTCACCATCCTGGGCAGCGCGGGTGAGGGGCAGGGCATCTACGGCGACCAGCCAGGTGAGACTTACCTGGCCTTGGTTGGTCCGAATTCGTCTAAAGTTCGCCGGCTGGCCTTTGGCGGCCGTGACCAACTGACCCAACTGCTGACGGGGAACCGGGCGCTGCTTCTGCTCTGGCGCGCGCTCCGGGACTGAATGGGGGCAGGTGGAAAGGTGGACCAATTCGATCGACTTCGCTTATTGCTGGACCATGCCAACGATCTCAAACAGTTGCCGCGCACAGGGTGGCTGCTGGCCGGGGTGGCCGCGCCTGAGTCGGTGGCCGATCACTCCTTCGCCGTAGCGGTGTTGGCTCTTTTCCTGGCCGAGTTGGTCAACGAAGATTGGGCTGCCGAAGGGTTGGACGGACCGCTGGACGCGGGCGAAGTCGCACGCCTGGCCCTGATCCACGACCTGGCCGAAAGCATCCTGACCGACCTGCCCCTGCGCAGCGCCGATCTGTTGGGCGTGGCGGTCAAACATGAAGCCGAGGAACGGGCCATGGTCCGCCTGTTGGCCGATCTGCCGGGCGGTTCCGGCTACGCCGAGCGCTGGCGGGCCTACGGCGCTGCGTCCACACCCGAAGCGCGCCTGGTCAAGGACGCGGACAAACTGGAGATGGCCCATCAGGCCCGTCGTTACGCGCGTCGCGGGCACGCTGATCTGGACGAGTTCTGGCGGAATCGGCGCTGGTATTACGATGTGAGCCGACGGTTCTTCACCGTATTAGCAACATGACTGTTTTCGTGTAGCCGAGGCAGGGGGCCTTCGGGCTTTCGCCCACTTTTTTTTGGACTCTCAATCAGCCTGTTCTCTCTTGTGAACGCCCTGATTATGGCCTTCGTATAGCGGTTATTGGCTATAGTCTTTTACATGCGTGAGTTTGCACTTCCCCCTTGCGAAACGCTCCATTATCGCGTACAATTTAAGTATCTATGTGCGTTAATTTCTCCTCTCTCGGTCTCCACTTTTCGCATGCAGAATGGCGGGCGGATGACAGGGGGCGGATGAGATAAACTATAACAATTCCTCCCATCCATGTAGACAGGCGTTTGGTGAATTTATGATGACAGGCACCCTTCTTTTTAAACAGGCGTATGGCCGGGCGCTTCGGCTTTTGCCCGCACTGGCCTTGCTGACGTTGCTGCTGGGTTTACTGATCCCGGCGACCCCTCTTCAGGCTAGCCCTGGGTTACAAACTGGCGGTAAGTCGGACTCAACGTCTTCGACTAGAGACAACCCCTTTCTTGACACCACCAATATTCTGGTGCTTGGCGCGGATCGGGATCCAGGCGTGCCCAACTGGCGCACCGATGTGATCATGATCGTGGCGCTGGACAGCAAAGGGGACCAGGTCGGCGTTATCTCCCTGCCCCGGGATCTCTATCTGGAGGAGATTCCCGGCCACAATCCTAACCGTATCAATGTGGTCGATTACCTGGGTGAACAGGACGACCCGGACGGTGGCGGCCCTGCTTTGCTGGGTGGCATTCTCGAAGAGAAAATGGGCATTCCCATTGACCATTATGTGCGTTTCGATTTCAATTCCTTTCGCGACGTTGTGAACGCTCTGGGGGGAGTGGAAGTGGATGTGGATTGTCCCTTCACCGGTTATCTGCGCGACTATGGCGGTTGGATGCGGCTGGCGCCAGGGGTGCATCGGCTCAACGGCGATCAGGCGCTGATCTACGTGCGCGATCGCAAGGTTTCTGGCGGCGATCTGGAGCGAGCCCGCCGCCAGCAGCGTTTCGTCTGGTCGGTTCGCAACCAGATCCTCAACGAGAATCTGGTGCGCCGTCTGCCCGCTCTCTATTCGGCGCTGTCCGATTCGGTGGACACGGATATGGGGTTGCTCAAGGCCCTGCGCATCGCCCGCTTCGCCCTTGGCATCGATCCGGAGGATATTCACGGTTTCGTGGTCACGCCGCCAGATATGCTGGAACAGGGCTGGCGTCAGGGCATGTACGTCTTCGTGCCGGATTGGGATCTGATCCGGGAGAACGCCAAGGACGTTTTCGATGAGGAGCCGTTCGATCTGACCAGCACACCGGATTGGTGCAAGACGGAATAGCTGGGGGCCGGGACGGTTGATCCCACTCCTGAAAACGCAACCGCCATCGGTTACACGGATTTGTTTTTCATTCGACTGACCTGACTTATTAGCAACCCAGATGACCGCCGAGAATTTTCAAAACTTCCCGGCGGTTTTTTGTTTTCTCATGTGGTTCGTGCGTTTCTCTTTTCGCAGGCAGTTGCAGCGCCCTTGAAATGTTGCCTGCCTGAATGAATCGCGCTATCATTGAGCCTGGTTTTCGAGAAGCAGCGGCGAGTGCGCTTACCCTTGCAGGCGCTCAATCCGTTTTGGAGTCTCTGTTATGCGACGTTATTTTCTTTTGATTATGATCAGCGTTACGGCGTTGCTTGTGGGCGGCTGTGCACAGTCGATCTTTGTTACGCCATCCCCGCGCAGCCGACGGCCAGAGGAGGTGGACGATCGTTTCATCCCCCAGCCGGCCCCCGAAGGATTGGAAGCGCCTATCTCCCCTTTTCCTTCCACCACCGCACGTCTGGTCACCCTACCTGAACCGCCCATCGCCTCCGCCCAGAGCTATCAGCCGCGCATCGCACCGCCGCCCGTTTTTCCCTTTGGCGGCGCTCCAGGGCTGGCTCCTTTGCCGGTCCCGACCGGTCCTTCCTTTGCTTGGAGTGAAACCGATAATTATCTGATCCTGGGCACAGACCGTCGTCCGGGCCAGACCAACTGGCGCACGGATACCATCATGGTGGTGGGATTGGATCGGGCCAACCGTCGCGCGGCCGTGTTGAGCGTGCCTCGGGATCTCTACATCGATATCCCCGGCTACGGCTATGGACGTATCAACACCGCCGATTATATTGGCGAGAAAGTGTTGGGGGTGGAAGGGGGCGGCCCGGCGCTTATCTCCCAGATCCTCAGCGAAAACCTGGGCGTGAGCACGAACCACTGGGTGCGAATGGAGATGACCGGTTTCCGCTCCATCGTCGACGCGGTCGGCGGCGTGACCGTTCACCTGGACTGCCCGTTCTACGAGCCGATCTACAACCTGGACACCGACAGTTGGGACTACTTCACGCTGCCTGCGGGCGATGTGACCCTGGACGGCGAGTCGGCCTACTGGTTCGTGCGCCTGCGGCTCCGTTCCAGCGATATCAGCCGAGGCCAGCGCCAGCGACAGTTTTTGTGGGCAATGCGTGACAAGGCCCTGAGCACCGATGTGTTGAGTCGCTTGCCCGAGCTCTGGACCGCGTTCCAGCAGACCTTCACCACCGATCTCTCCCTGCTCCAGATGTTGGACCTGGCCCGCTTTGGCTTTGGCCTGGACGCGGGCAGCGTGCGCGCGACGGGGCTGACCATGTACGATCTGCAAAGCTATCGCACGCCCGAAGGCGCGGCCGTGCTGGTCATCTCCGACCCGGCGCGGGTGCGTGCGGTGGTGGACAGCGTCTGGAGCGCGCCGGCCATGGTGGACGCCTATCGCCAGGACGCGACCAGTTGTCCGCCCCTTCCGCCCGAAGTCGCAGCCAAACTGGCCGCCGATGGCGGAGGGTGAGCTTGACGGGATGACAAGATGGCAGGGTGGCAAGATGCTTCCTGTCGCGCATCACGTTTCACGAGCTGCGCTTCACCCTGTCACCCCCTCACCTTGTCATCTTGTCACTTCCACGGCGCCAACCACCGCCACGCCCACCAACCCCACCACCATCACATACATGCCCCAGGCCGGATGCTGGACGTGATTGTAGACCAGTGAAATGTCGGGCAGGGCGTTCAGGAAGTTCTGCACCGGCAGCCAGATAGCCAATCCGGCCAGCAGCAGCGTGATCCCGCCTGTTAGACGTCGGGGAAGCAGGGCGGCGAAGGGGCTGATGGCGGCTGTACCCAGGCAGAAGACGATGGCCAGGGTCTGGAGTTGGAATTCAGGCGTGAGGAGCAACTGAGGGGTCCACGCCGGCGGCAGCATGTTGAGCGCAGCCACCCCGGCCGCCAGCAGCAACAGCACGCGCATGGGCCAGCCATAGCCCAACTCCGCCCGGAAGGCGTGCAGGCTGAAGGTCAGGCTCACGGCGACGAGAGGCAGATAGAAGCCTTCCCGCCACAGCATCAGCCCGCCGTTCCGGACCGAGGGCAGGAATTTGACGTACTCGCCCAGGTCCAGCCCGGTGACCACCAGCCCCGCTGCCGGGTGGCCGATCCAGGGACTGAAGTAGCCCACCAGTGCGATCAACCCGGCCAGGGGCAGGAGCCAGCGCAGGCGTCTGACCATGGTCGGCAGATCGTTCATTGCCTGGGCGCTCCCATCCGACATCGCGTGATCTCCAATCTCCCCAATCTTCAATCCCCTCTCCTGCGTCGCCATCACGCTTTCCGCCCCGCTTCCTTCAGCCCCCTCGACTCCCTGGATTCCCGCCGGGCCAGCCGCATACTCTGCCGCATCTCTCCCTCCTGAAACCGCCTGCGCTCCTCTTCTGTTTCGAGTTTCAACGGCGGAACCGGGGTGGGGCGGCGGTCTTCATTTAGGGCCACGTAGACGAAGTAGGCGCTGTTGGTGTGCTCCACCTTGCCCGTAACCAAATCTTCGGTCTCGACATGCAACTCCACCTCCACCGTGGTCCGGCCCACCCAGGTGACGCGTCCGTGGATGAGCAGCAGTTGGCCGATGCGGACCGGTTTGTCGAAGGTCACGCTGTCTACGGTGACGGTCACGGCCGGCCGGCGGGCGTGGCGCGCAGCCACGATGCCGCCGCACTCGTCGCACAGCTTCAGCAGCACGCCGCCGTGGACGTTGCCCAGGCTGTTGGAATGGATGGGCTGCATGAGGGTGGAGAGAGTCATTGCACTGTCCGCAACGGTTCGGGGCGATAGCGTTTGGTTAGTCATGGCGGGCTCCTTTTTTGACAAGGTGACAGGATGACAAGATGACCCTAGCGCGCATCACGTTTCACGATTCACCTTGTCACCTTGTTATCCTGTCAGCACCTTATCATATGCATCCAACAACTGCCCGGCGCTGTTGGCCCAGGTGAAGTGAGCGGCCTGGATCAGGCCCTGTTCGCGTAGTCGTCGGCGCAATTCACTGTCGGTGGCCAGGGCGATCAGGCCTTCGGTGATGCTGTTTACGTCTGAAGAGTTGACATAGTACGCTCCGTGCCCGCCGGCTTCGGGCAGGCATGAATTGTCGCCGGTGAGCACGGGCGTTCCGCAGGCCAGGGCCTCGATGATGGGCAATCCGAACCCTTCGTATAGCGATGGGTAGGCGAAGAACTCGGCTGCGCTGTAGAGCGCGGGCAAATCGGCCTCGTCGATGAAGCCGGGGAACTGAACCCATGCCTCCAGCCCCAGTTCCTGGACGGTGGCGAAGATGCTGTCGTAGAGCCAGCCTTTGCTGCCACCGATGATCAGCTTGTGGGGCAGGTTCGCCTCCTCGCGGGCCATGGCGTAGGCCTGGATCAGGCGGACGAAGTTCTTGCGCGGCTCCAGCCGGCTCAGTCCCAGGATAAAGGGTCCGTCGCCGATGCCATAGCGGGCCCGCACCCGGGCTTTGGCCTTCTCGTCCTCGATGGGGCGGTAGCGTTCGTGATCCACCGCACCCTGGACCACGCTGATCCGGTCGGCCGGGACGTCCCACTGCTCTTGCAGGTCCATGGCCGTGTTGTGGCTATCGGCGATGACGTGGTCCGCCCGCTTCACGCTGCGGGGAACGACCACGTTGAGATAGCGGTGCAGGCTGGGCATGGCCGCGTCCGGGTAAAAGAGGAAGGCCAGATCATGGACGGTGACCAGCTTGCGGCGGGCGTCGCCGGGCGGCAGCACGAAATCGGTGGCGTGGAGCAGGTCCAGCGGCCCGCCGGTGAACCAGTTGACCCGGGGCCAGGGCGAGTTCAGCCGGTGCCAGAGCCGGACCATGTTGCGTTCGCTCAGGGGCATGCCGGCCAAGGGTAAGGGCGCGGCCTTGCGTTCTTCATCGCTGACCCGCCCCACCGCGAAGAGGCGCAGATCGTAGCCGGGGTTGCGTTCGATCAACGCCTGAACCTGGCCGCGAACGATGCGACCAATGCCGGCCTGTTGGCGCAAGGCCGGGGTGTAGTCAATGGCGATGATGGTCATGATTAAGGAGATTGAAGATTGAGGATTAAAGATTGAGTATCGAAGAGATTGGGAGATTGGTCTGGCTGCCGCCAACCCTCAATCTCCCCGATCTCTTCAGTCTCCAATCTTTAATCCTCAATCTTCGATTTTTTCCTACAACCCCCGATACGTCCACACTCGGTTGGCGAAAAAATTCCAGAAGAGCACCACGCCGATAGCAAAGAGCTTGGCGAAGTTGTAGCTGACGGTGTAGCCCAGCCCGACCGACCCGGTCCACTGGATCCAGTAGGGCTCCAGCAGGTGATGGACAGAAAGCAGTACGGCCATATTGATGGCCAGGCCAACAATGCTGACAACCGCAAACTGGAGCAACTGGCCGCCTGCGTTGCGGTCCCGACTTTCGGGGAAGGTCCAGATCCGGTTGAGGATGAAATTCTGGATCACCGCGGTGGAAAAACTGATGGCGTTGGCCAGGGCTAGGGGCGCGCCAAAGACCTGAATGAGAATGTTCAGAACGCTAAAGTCGGTCACCGAGCCAAGCGCGCCCACAGTGGCGAACTTGACGAAGCGTTTTATCTCTTTACGATTCGATTGAGCCATGCTTCGTACTTGTGTGATGCCCACGATAATTCCCTCGATGAAATGTGAAGACTTGAAGCGAGACGACCGACGATTGACGACCGACGACCGATGCGCCTCGATTTCCCGATCTCCAATCTCCCCAGTCTCCAATCTTTATTCCTCAATCTTCAATTCCCGCTCCCCCGCCACAGCCGCCAACAGGAGTGCGATCAGGATATAGATTCCCTGCACGTACAGGTTGTCGAAGCCGTTGTGTACGCTCAGGTGGGCGATGCTTCCCAGAACGCCCAGGGTCAGCGCGCCGGCATAGGACCCGGCGGGGAAGCGTCGAAATCGTCGCCACACCCAGATCACAACGCCGATCCAGAGGGCCAGGTACGCAGTCAGGCCGACGAGACCGGTCTCCCCCAGCACATTCAGATAGACATTGTGCGCGTGCCCCAGGGCGTCTTCCCAGCGGGGCAGGCGCACCAAGGGGTAGACGGTCGCATAGTTGCCCGGTCCCACACCGAACCAGGGAGCCATCTCCCACATGCGGATCGCGGCCACCCAGTGGGCCAGCCGTTCGATGACCGCAAAATTTTCGTCGGTCACTGGCTGGCTGAGGATATCGGTCATCCCCAGGAAGGCCGGGATCTCCTGCATTCGGGCCGCCACCGGCTCCGGAACTGCATCGGGTCGGAAGTTACCCAGCAGTAACGCCGTCAGCAGCAGGAGCAGGGCCAGGCCGCTGAGCAGGGCGGCCAGGCGGCTGCGGAAGACGATGACCACGCCCACGCCGGCCAGCATGCCCAACCACCCGCCCCGGCTCCAACTGGCTAGCAGACCGGCGGCGATGGCCAGCGCGGCGCCGCTGAAAAAGAGCGGACCTGCCAGCTTCAGCCCCCAGTCCACCCATTGCTCCACCGGGTGAAGACGGCGTGCATGGCTCTCGCTCACGATCTGGTCCCGCGTATCTCTTCGCAGCAGCGCCGCCCAGCTCCAGATGGCCAGGCTGACGGCCACGGGCAGGATCAGACCCAGGTAGCCGGCATACGGATTCGGCTGGCGGAAGGTTCCGCTGGCGCGCATGAAGCGCCCCAGCACGATGAACCAGTCCGGGCCGATGCGGTTTACAAATTGATAAAGTCCTAACAACGCCTGGGAAACGCCGCCGATCAGGACGCCGGCCACCAGCCAGCGCACTGGCCGGTCGGCCCCCCGACCCCCAATCCTGGGGGAGGCAGGGCTTGGCTTTGCCTGGCTGGTGAAGCGTTCCCCCCAAGGTTGGGGGGCTAGGGGGGCTGCTCGCTTGTCGGCCCCCCCAGCCCTTATCCTGGGGGAGGGGGCTGCCAGCATGGCCGACGCGATCAGCAATACCAAGCCAAATTCCACCCATTTTATCACTTCCGCCGCGGCTTCCGCTAAATTGGGCGCGCCCAGAAGTGAAATGAATTGTACGCCGATGTAGATCCCCAGCAAGGCCAGCACCGGCGATCCGTCCAGGTGCAGGGTGCGGCGGCGCACGCCGTCTGCGAACCAGAGCGCGAACGCGGCCGCCAAGGCCACGTCGGTCAGACTCAGCGGCCCGATGTCGACCGCGCTCATCCAGGGCAGGGCCGCGCCGATGCCGGCCCAGACCAGCCACGGCCAGCGCACCAGGGCCAGCCCGCCGGCGGCCAGCAGGCTCGCGGCCAGGGTCGCGCGCAGGGGCAGCACGGCGATGGCCCAGCCCAGCAGGAGCAAGAGCGCCAACAGCAGGCTTTGGGCGAGTATGCGGTTCGGGCTCGGCCGGATGGCGAATGTGTTCATCGGGGAGAATGGTAGGGTGGGGGGCGGGATTTGTCAAAGTATGGGGTCGCGTGCGTTACGCATCTAGAGCTATCCGGCGGGCGCATGATGGCGTCAGGACGTCCCACTTGGTTCCCCCCATGTTCGTATTTTGAATCTGGGGCGCGCGTTGGGGGCAATGTGGACCATTTGATCGATCCATGCTGTCTGTGGGACAATTCAAATGCACCCTGGCTATATCCGCGGGAATTCGGGGTCCATCACGGCTGCGCCCAAGCGAGGAACTGACGACTGTGTCCGGCTATTTTGGCATCGGCATCTATCAGGTGAAAACGGCCCCCAACGTGGGCGTGCTCTGGCGGGGCGCGTACCAGTTGGGCGCGTCCTTCATCTTCACCATTGGTCCCCGCTATAAGCCCGAGGCCAGCGACGTCCACAAGACCTGGCGGCAGATCCCCCTCTTTCGCTACGACACCTTCGATCAGATGGTGGCCGCGGCGGCCTATAACTGTCTGCTGGTCGGCGTGGAAATGGGCGGCGAGCCCCTGCCTGCGTTCGAGCACCCGGACCGGGCCGTCTATCTCCTGGGCGCGGAGGACAGCGGCCTGCCCAAACGCGTGCTCGAACGCTGTCACGCGGTGGTCTCCATCCCGGCCGCGCGGCGGGCCTCCTACAACGTGGCCCAGGCCGGGACGATCGTGATGTATGATCGGTTTGTAAAACGTGAAACATAAAACGTAAAGCGTGGGGACCCGTAGTCTGCAACTTGCCACTTCCTCGGCGGCGACCTCACGTTTCACGCTTTACGTTGAACATCAGGCGTATGAGAAGGTCCGCAGCCAGAATGCCCAGGTACGAAAACGCCAGGTCCACCAGCGAGAAGGTTCGGCTCTGAAAGAATATCTGCGAAAATTCCTCGACCGTCACCCCCATAAAAACCAACAGGCTCCCCAGCAGCACCGGCGTCGATCCGAGGTTGACCTTGCGCGCGGAGAAGATTAGGTTCGCGGCCAGGGTCAGCGCACCCATGATGAGGAAGTGGCCTACTTTGTCACCGTAGGGGAAGGCATAGAGCGCGGTAATGAATGAGGGCAGTCCGCCGCCATCCGCCGAGACGATGATCCAGCCGACGGCGACCAGGACGACGATGGCGAGCCATTTCAGGAGACGGAGCGTTTTGGGCGTTGCCATGGCGGGATCTCCATTCAGTCCTTCGCTGTCAGCAACACGCATTGGTGGCTGCGCCCGTCCACCTTCATGGTCAAGGGCTTCCTCAGACGGACATTGGCCACGTATTTCGCTTCCTCCACTACGGGGAGAGAGCGCAGCCAATCCCAGTCGATGAACTCGTCGTCACGGTTCGATATATTGACATAACTGATGCCCTGAGTGGTGATGTTATGGAAGAAGTGGGACCCCTGGGAAGGCTCCACGCGGAAGTCATCATAGACCGCTTCGACGATGGCGCCCACGCCGGAGATGTCGGCCCAGCGCACAGGTATGCCCAGCCAACGGTCAGCCGTGCCCCAGCGCCCCGGCCCGATGAGCATGTAGGTTCGATCCGCTTTGACCAGATGGGCGTTTATGCGGCTGATTTCTTCTTTAATCTGGATCGTCTTGCTCACATGAAAGGCTTCCGGTTTGACGAAAACAATGTCACGCATACTCTGGTTGATAAAATTGCCCAGGGCGTGGCTGGAGTAGCAGACGGCCCGTTCCCGCTCTTCCGGGGAGATGTCTACAGCCCCCAGCTCCGCGCGCGCGGTCATGGGCCGGAGTTGCAGGAACGCGAACTCCGGACGCTTTTTTTGAGCCAGCGCCAGATTCACTGCGAATTCCACCTCCACAGGCGCGCCCATCCCTTTTTGCCCGATGGCCAGAAAATCGTTCAAGGTGTCAGCCAGGGGGAACTGCTTGTATTTGAGCACATTGGCGAAGGTGATGACCCGATAGCCGGAGACCATGGTGGTGTCGCGAATCCGCTGTTCGGCGGGGACATAGGTGCTGGCCAGATATTGCACCGGCGGCTCATCCGCCGCGTCGCTGATTTCCCGCTGCACCAGGTTCTCTGAGCCGCTGATGTCCAGCATGTGATAGTCTTCGCCCATTTTCAGGGCGTAAAAGTATCGTTGAGCGTTTTCCAGAATATCCGCCACCGAGGAGCGCTGGGGCAGGATGTGGGGATAACGGGGACAGAAGCGCAACGCCCGCTCACCATCCACCACGGCTTTGCCCAGCCCCAGCACAATGGTGGCGATGCCGTCTTCAGCTTGCATGCGGTCGAAGGGGTAATAGTTATACGACTGGCCCACGCCCGAGATGGCCGGATAGAAGTAATCGCCATAGCGTTCGCCCACCAGGCGTTGGATGACCACCGCCATCTTTTCTTCCTCGATCCGACGCCCGATCCGTCGGGAGAACGCTTTGGGACCCTCGAAATAGGTGGAGGCGTACACCAGTTTGATGGCGTAGACGAGATGTTGCAGTCGTTTGTCCAGGTTGGGGTGTTCGTTGGGGAGCATGTAGGTGCGGTAGAGGCCGGCGTAGGCTTGGAACTGGGCGTCTTCCAGGAGGCTGGAGGAGCGCACGGCCAGGGGATAGTGCACCTGGGCGAGCAGCGCGCGCAGATCATCTTGGGCGGCCGGGGGAAACGTAGCTTCCAGAAAGCGGGCGGATATCTCGCCGTCAGAACGTCCTTCTTCGGCCAGATACCCCAGATCATTGTTCTCGACGAATTCGTCGAAGATTTCAGTGGTGACTACAAATGTCTGTGGGATGCCTAGGCGCACGTCTTTGTATTTCCTGCGCAGGTTCCGGTTGTCGCGCAGCAGCCAGGCGAGAAAGGCGAGTCCGCGGGCTTTCCCGCCCAGTGACCCCTGGCCGATCTTGAAGAAATCGGTCATCGTATCGAAGTCGTCGGCGGCGAAATCCACAACGACGCCCCGTTGGCGGGAGCGGCGGTGGGCGTAGATCAGTTTGACCAGAAACTCCCGCATCGCCTCGATGTCTTCGAACTTTTCGGCGTTGATATCTCGCAGCTTGGACCCCAGCATGATCTCCGTGCGGGTGAAAAGCCAACGCGAAAAATCGTTTCGCTGGGCGTGAAACCGGAGTGACTCCGGGGGGGCGGTCTGGATCAATTGTTCCAGTTCCCGCAGGTCCGAGGCCCGTCCCACCTCGTGGCCATCGGGCATGCGGAAAACGAAATCGCCAAAGGAGAGGCTGTGAACGAAGAAGTCGTGCAGTTCCTCATGCAACCGGGGCGAGGTCTTGTTGATGAAGGCGAAGGTGGGCGAGGCTTCCCGGGCTTTGGCGGCGTTCTTTGGGTCGACGCTGGTGAGCAGCAGGGGGATGTCGAAGCGCTCTCGCCGGATCATCTTCAGGAAATCGATGCCGGCGTCGGGATCCAGCGCTACATCGCGGGGAAACTCCACATCCGAAATCACCCCCAGAATGTTGTCCTCAAAGCGGTGGAAAAGGGTGACGGCGTCCTCATAGGTCTCGGCCACCAGAATCTTGGGCCGGGCGCGCATGGCCAGCAGGCGATGTTCTTCGTTCAGCCGCCCTTCCAGCACCTTGCGGGTCTGGCTCACCACCTCTTTGTAGAGGATAGGAAGGATGGATGAGAGGTGCAGGGGGGAGTTCTCGATGAAGAGCAGAATGCGCACCCCGGCCAGTTCGACGTCGCTTTCGGCGTTGCGGCGATCCTCCTCGCTTTTGACCACGGCCACCAGCAGGTCGGTGTTTCCCGTCCACACATAGGCCCGGTCGATGACCGAGGGGCGAGAGGGATCGATGAGCGTCGCCGGGTCCAGGGCGGCGCTGTGGGAGATGAGAATGACCGGAATATCCAGGCCTTTCCTCTTCACCGCCTCAGCGAAATCCACTGCATCCATATCCGCGGTGCGGGGCATGGTGATGACCATGTCGTAATGCCTTTTGTCCAGCTCCCGCAAGGCCTTTTCCGCGGTGGAGGCCCAGGTGAGCCGGGGGGGATGACTCAGGTTTAGCCCCCGATACTCGTTGTTGATGCGTTCCGACAGGCGCCCGTCCTCCTCCAGAATCCAGGCGTCATAGGGCGTCGATACCAACAGAATTTCCCGGATTTTCCAGGCCATCAGCTCATGGAAAAGTTTGAAACTGGATTCGAGATCGCCGGTTTGCGCGATCAGCTGGGTGAGGTTGAGTTCTGTTTGCGACATGGTCTGTACCCAATGGCCTGGAGATGTCCCGGAAAAATCGCTTGACGAGTGGCGGCGACGCCGCCTGTTATTCATTATGCCCCACGCTTGGCGTCTGGCAAAACAGGGGCGCGGATATGCGTCAGGCGTCAGGGCGCGACTCAGGCGTTCAGACCGCAAATTTTGTCGGAATCAGGGGGGCTGTGTTATACTTTTTCCAAATTGCGCACACTTGTTTATTTATTTTTCGTGCGTCCAGAGAAGCGTGACAATGGTGTTTCGCTCAGATGATAGTGTGATTCGAATCGAACACGTGGTTGCTAGCAATCGTCGTTCGCGAGGCGATAGAGCTGGATTTTTGAGCACCCTGCCTCTTCATACAAGAAGGCGGGTGTTTTCGCGTGTGGCGTCTACCCTGGCGCATCAATTTTCTGTCGGACAGAGGAGCCGTCTGTCTGGATCGCAGCCGCGATCCAGGGGGCGGCTTCTTCTTTTCGGATATAGCGCCTGTTCAGGCGGGCTTTGTTGGGACGTGAATTTTCGCGGATTCAATCATAACGGCTGAATGGTCGCAGCGATGACAGTTTTTCTCAACTATATTTTTCGTGTATTGCGTAGATAGGAGGAGTTTCAAAAATGGACGCTTTCCTGGAAATGGTCAAAGCCAAAGATCCCAACCAGCCTGAATTTTTCGAGGCCGTGACGGAAGTTTTCGAGTCGATTAAGCCGGCGTTGGATCGCCATCCTGAATACGGTCAAGCCAAGATTTGGGAGCGCATCGTGGAGCCGGAGCGGGTGATCATGTTTCGGGTTCCCTGGATGGACGACGCCGGCCAGGTTCACGTGAACCGGGGCTTCCGCATTGAGATGAACAGCGCCATCGGCCCGTACAAAGGCGGCCTGCGCTTCCATCCTTCGGTCAACCTGAGCATTCTCAAGTTCCTGGCCTTCGAGCAGGTTTTCAAGAACGCGCTGACCACCCTGCCCATGGGCGGCGGCAAGGGCGGTTCCGACTTCGATCCCAAGGGCAAGTCCGACGCCGAGGTCATGCGTTTCTGCCAGGGCTTCATGATGGAGCTTTTCCGCCATATTGGCCCCAATACTGATGTGCCCGCGGGCGACATCGGCGTTGGCGGCCGCGAGATCGGCTATCTTTTCGGCATGTATAAGAAATTGCGCAACGAGTTCACCGGCGTGCTCACGGGCAAGGGCCTGAACTGGGGCGGTAGTCTTATTCGCCCTGAAGCCACCGGTTACGGCGCAGTCTACTTCGCCGCCGAGATGCTGGCCACCCGCGATGAAACCCTGGAGGGCAAGGTCAGCCTGGTCTCCGGCGCCGGCAACGTGGCCCAGTACACCATCGAGAAGCTGCTGGACTACGGCGCCAAGCCTGTCACCATTTCCGATTCCAGCGGCTATATCTATGATGAGGAAGGCATCGATCGTGAGAAGCTGGCCTACATTATGGAACTGAAGAACGTGAAGCGGGGCCGCGTCAAGGAGTACGCCGAGAAGTACCCCAACGCGGTCTACACGCCTGTGGATCCGGCGATTGACTACAACCCGCTTTGGAACCACAAGGCCGACTGCGCCTTCCCCAGCGCCACCCAGAATGAGATCGACGGCAAGGACGCGCAGCACCTAATGGACAATGGCGTCTATGTGGTCTCCGAAGGCGCCAACATGCCCTCCACCCCCGCGGCCATCGATATCTACAAGGAACACAAGATCCTCTACGGGCCGGGCAAGGCTGCCAACGCCGGCGGCGTGGCCGTCTCCGGCCTGGAGATGTCCCAGAACAGCCTGCGGCTCCAGTGGACTCGCGAAGAGGTGGATGGACGCCTGCACAACATCATGAAGAGCATCCACCGCCAGGCCTGGGAAACCGCCGAAGCCTACGGCTATCCCGGCGATCTGCAGATAGGCGCTAACATCGCCGGCTTCGTCAAGGTGGCCGACGCCATGTTGGATCAGGGATTGGTCTGATAGGACGCGGACTTGAATAGAACGCGGATGACGCGGATCGGGCGGATACTCACGGATTTTCAAAAAGAAAATCCGGCTGTTTCCGCCTAATCCGCGTCATCCGCGTTCTATCATTTTGTGGCGGAGAGGGAGGGATTTGAACCCTCGAGGGCGTAAACCCTACGCGTTTTCGAGACGCGCGCACTCGGCCAGACTATGCGACCTCTCCAAAATTTCGCCGCCCGTATGGTAGCACAAGCGTGACAAGGTGACAAGGTGACAGGGTGACAGGGTGACAGGGTGACAGGGTGACAGGATGACAAGGTGACAGGATGACAAGGTGACAGGATGACAAGGTGACGGAGGCGCTCATCACGTTTCACGCCTCACCCCCTCACCTTGTCATCCTGTCACCCCCTCATCTTGTCATCTTGTCACGCCACTCCCACCTGCTGTTTCAACCAGGCTTCGATGAACATGTCGATATCTCCGTCCAGGACGGCGCCGGTGTTGCCGGTCTCGGCGTTGGTGCGCAGGTCCTTGACCATCTGATAGGGGTGCAGGACGTAGTTGCGGATCTGGGAGCCGAAGTCGGCCTGGACGTTCTCGCCCTTGAGCCGGGCTTTTTCTTCGGCCAGCCGCTGCTGCTCCAGGTCATAGAGCTTGCCCCGCAGCACGCGCATGGCGCTGGCCTTGTTCTGGGTCTGGCTGCGCTCGTTCTGGCAGGTGACCACGATGCCGGTGGGCAGGTGGCGAATCCGGACCGCAGTGGCGTTCTTCTGCACGTTCTGGCCGCCGGCCCCGCCGGAAAGGAAGACCTCGATCTCGATGTCATTGGGATCGACTTCGATGTCGATATCCTCGTCCAGCACCGGCACGACCTCCACCTTGGCGAAGCTGGTATGGCGGCGGTTGCTGGAATCGTAGGGGCTGAGGCGCACCAGGCGATGGGTTCCCCGTTCGGACTTGAGATAGCCGTAGGCGTAGGGGCCGTCTATCTCCACGGTCACGCTCTTGATCCCGGCCTCTTCACCCTGGGTCATGTCGGTGATGGTGGTCTTGAAGCCCCGTTTTTCGGCCCAGCGCAGGTACATGCGCAACAGCATCTGCGCCCAGTCCTGGGCCTCGGTGCCGCCCGCGCCGGCGTGGATGCTGAGGATGGCGCTGTCGGCGTCGTGTCCTCCGCTCAGGGCCAGGGTGAACTCCCGCCTTTCTAATTCCTGCTCCAGCGCGCCGGCCTCCTGCTCCAGTTCGGTGAGCATTTCGGGGTCGTCTTCGGCCATGGCGTAGAGCTCCAGGGCATCGTTGGCCCGGCGATAGATCGCATCCCACGTTTCGACGATCTCGCGCAGTGCGCTCATGGACTGCATTTTTTTCTGGGCCGCCTGCTGGTCGTCCCAAAAACCGGAGTCCATGGTTTCGGCCTCCAGCTTTTCCATTTCTTTCAATTTGGCTGGGACGTCAAAGCCGCCCCCTGATTGCATCGACGCGCTCAACGATGGCGTTGAGGCGATTTTCCAGTTCGGACATACAAACCTCCAAATGATTGAAGATTGAGGATTAAAGATTGGTCAGCAGCGCACCTGCCTACGAAGCAAGAGACGCCGCCACCCAATCTTTAATCCTCAATCTTTAATTTCGTTCTATTCCCCCAACAGCCCCTCTACAAACGCCACCGGATCGAAGTAGGCCAGGTCTTCGATTTTTTCGCCGGTGCCCACGAAGCGGACGGGAACGCCCAGCTCGCGGTTGATGCTGAGCACTGCGCCGCCCTTGGCCGTGCCATCCAGCTTGGTGAGCACGATGCCGGTGACGCCGGCCGCCTCTCTGAACGCCTTGGCCTGGATGATGGCGTTCTGTCCAGTGGACGCGTCCAGCACCAGCAGGGTCTCGTGGGGCGCGCGATGAACCTGTTTGCCGGCCACAGCGCGGATTTTCTCCAGTTCCTTCATGAGATTGAACTTGGTTTGCAGGCGTCCGGCCGTGTCCACCAGCAGCAGGTCGGCGTTGCGGCTCTCCTGGCTGGCGCGGATGGCGTCGAAGACCACCGCGCCCGGGTCTGACCCCGGCGCCTGGGCGATGACGTCCACGCCGGCGCGCTCGCCCCACACTTTGAGCTGATCGATGGCCGCGGCCCGGAACGTGTCCGCCGCCGCGATCACCACTTTGAGGCCCCGGTTTTTGTAATAATAGGCCATTTTGCCTATGGTGGTCGTCTTGCCGGAGCCATTGACCCCCACCATCAACACCACGGTGAGGATACGGGGTTCTTCGATATGCAGCGGTTCGTCGGATTCCAGCAGGCGCACCATCTCCTGTTTGAGCACAAGGTAAGCGTCGCCGGTGGATTTGATGTTCTCTTTGGCGACGCGCATCCGGGTTCGTTCGACGAGTTCCAAGGTCGTGTCCATACCCACGTCGCCCATGATGAGGATCTCTTCCAGTTCCTCCCACAGGTCTTCGGTGATCTGGTTTTCCTGGAAGAGGGTTCCGATACGGCTGAAAAAACCGGTGCGAGTCTTGGCCAGACTGTCTTCCAACTTCTTTTCCTCAGCGGTCAACTCTTCTTCCCGCCCAAATAGTCGTCTCAGCACGGGCGCACTCCTTGTTTCGGTGAAATAATGAGCCAGTGTCGTCCATTATAGCATGGGGCGGCGCTGAGTGTGGAATATGCCTTATGAATGGGGTGCATTCTGATTTGGGGGTAAAGCCTTGAAATAGAATTTCAGGCTGAAAGCGGAAGTCCGCTAAAGCGGACTGGCCGTGGAGAGGCGCCGTTTCCGTCAGTCGGCTTGCAGCCGACTTGAGCTAGTACGCCTGAACTTGTAGTTCAAGGCTGCCCCGCCCCGAATTCCGCCCCCAGATCAGAATGCACCCTTATGGATGCGCCATTTCAAGGTGACCACAGATATGCTATACTCCCCCCTGTCTTGCTTTTCTCTGCGAACCTCCGCGCCACTGCGCCTTTGCGTCAGGGACATGAACCATGATCAGACTACTCACCGACCCCGATCGCGAGGTGGCCTTCGCCCTGCTCAATCGCGATCCGGCGTTGAATCTCTACATGCTGGGCAATATGGAAACCCTCGGATTTTCACAGGACTTTTGCCAGTTCTGGGGAGACTGGGACGAGAGGGATAACGGACCGCGCCTGCGCGCCATCCTCAACCGCTACATGAACGGCTGGACTGTCTATGGCCTGGCCGATGCCGACTGGCCCGGATTGGCTCGGATCGTCGATGACTACCCGGAGCCTGCCGCGCGCTTACAGGACAACCCCGGTGGCGTAGCCAACTTCACATCCTTTCTGAAGCGTTATCGCCTCGTCCAGGCGCATGTGGAGGAGTTGATGCGCCTGGACGCCGCGGACTTTCATCCCCGGCCGTCCCCGTCTGGCGCCACGGTGCGGCGGGCGACCCTGGACGATCTGCCGGCGCTGGTTGCGCTCTACGCCGATGCCGGCGACATGTCACGTTCGCCCGCCGGCGTGGAGCGCCCCCTGCGCGACACGCGCGTCATGGTGGCGGAGGAGGCGGGCGAAGTCGTCTCCGCGGCGCTCACCAACGCCGAGACCGCGACCCTGGCCATGATCGGCGGCGTCTTCACCCCGCCCCGGGCCAGAGGTCGCGGGCTGAGCCAGGCCGTGTGCAGCGCGCTCTGCGCCGATCTGCTGGACGAGGGCAAACAGCCGGTCCTCTATTGGAAGCATCCGGCCGCAGGCGCGATCTATCATAAACTGGGCTTTCATCCGCTGGGTCAGTGGCGCTCGGTCTGGCTGGAGCCGGTGGAGTGATTAGGAGATTGAGGAGATTGGAGATTACTGTCAAACGGACGCAGCACCCTCGCCCGCGTTTATCTGTGCGCCAAGGGCTTCGTCGCTGAATGTGAACAGCAGCAGTAGCGCCAGTGCGAGAATGGCTACAAGATTGACGGTAAATCAACGAAAGCGTAAGACCGAATGGAGAAATTTTTTCGTTCAGCCTTACGCTTTCGTTGGTTGAAGCGTTTGTATAACGATGGATTGTAAGCGAAAGGTTTATTGTTTGCGCAGATGCCTGGGGGCCAGGTCCGCGGCCACCAAACTGTCGCGCAGCGCGGCGCGCGCCCGGCTCAGACGGGATTTGACCGTGCCCAACGGCAGGTTCAAGATGGCGGCCGTTTCGGCGTAGTCATAGCCGTGGACGTCCACCAACAGCACCACGTTGCGGTGCCAATGGGGCAGCTCATCGATTTTGGCCAGCAGCAGTTCCATACTCTCCCGGTGGATGGTCACCGCTTCCGGGTTGATGATGGCTTCTTCTTTGGTGGACGGCAACTCCAGTCCATTTTCATCCACCAGTTCATCCAGGCTCAGAGCCATGCGGCGCTTTTGGCGACGCAGATGATCGTAGCAGGTATTGGTGACGATGCGCAGCAGCCAGGAGCGGAAGTTGCCGTCCTTGAAACGCGGCATGGCCCGATGGGCCTTGATCAGCGCATCCTGCACTGCGTCGGCGGCGGCCTCCTCCGTGCGCAGAATGTGTTGCGCGACCCGTTCGGCCGCGGCCTGATATTGGTAGACCAAGGCCGAGAACGCGTACTCGTCCCCCATGCGCGCGGCCTGGATGGTCAGATTTAGATCGGCCACAGCTGCGGTCCCACCATGGCTCGCGGCAATCCACGGATTGACGATTCCAGAGGACTGGTGCGTATATTCAGTTGTCGCAAGACGGTAACTCATAACCCATTCCTTTCTGTGTCACTACGCGGATGCGCAATGGAACAGAGATATTGTAATGGGCTTTCCTTAAAAGGAGATGACCAATCCGCGACGCAACCCGGACCGTTTTCCTACGGAGTTGGCGTGTAATGCACACGAAAAGACGACGGCAAACATAAAAACAAACGCGCCGTCCCTTTTCGCGTCTAATTGGAACGCAGAACCTGCGTTCCATCAGAATCCCGCTGACCGCCGACGTCAATCGATATTCAACTGGTATCCATAGCCGCGCACGGTGACGATGAAGCGTGGCTCCTCACTTTCGTCCGGCTCGATGCGGTTGCGCACCCGGCTCACCATGCGGTCGATGTTGGCGTCATAGACGTCCCCCTGGGCTTCCGGCCAGACGGCCTGCGCGATCTCGTCCTTGCTGACCACCCGACCCCGGTTCTGGAAGAGGAACCAGAGCAGATCGAATTGCTTGACGCTCAGGGGCGGATCCACCAGATCTCCGTCCACATACACCTGCCGCGTGACCGGGTCCACCTTCAAAGCCGGCTCCTGAACCGCGATCAGCGAAGGCGCGGTCAGGGTGGCCGACGGGTCTTGGAAGCGGAAGGGGGACGAGGCGAACTGCACCTCCATGCCATCCTGAAGCCAGGCCGTCGCACCGGGCGCCAGTCGCTGCCCGTTGACGTAGACGCCGTTCTTGCTGTTGAGATCCGCCACCTGATAGGCGCCTTTGATGCGCCGTATTTCAGCATGGTGGCGGGACGCAAACTGGTCTTCCAGCATAATGTCACTGTCCACCGCGCGCCCAATTTTGGTGATTTCGTTCTGCAGTGCATACGCCTGGCCCGCGCTTGGGCCGCTTAGGCTGATGAGTTTTCCAATTCGACTCACGGGTTAATCCTTTGGGAATCCTTTGGGTTCGTTCGAGCGATATGCTATTATAACGACAATGGACGCCATAGTTCAACTTGACGATAGGTCGTAAATCCACTTGTCTTCGCTAGCGAATGGGTCTGCGTCTAAGGACGACCCAGGCCAGGAATCCGTTCCCATTTCTGCACGTGAAAGTTCGGCTGTGTACAACGAACAGGTGGACGGTCTGGCCGCGCCTAATAAATTGGCCGCTGATCGAGATGATGCGTCCACCCTGGCCCGGTTGACGGGCCAGCGACTTGGCCCTTATTTGATTCGCGAACGCTTGGGGGGCGGCGCCCATTCCACCGTCTACCGCGCGGTGCGAGTGGACTCGGGCGGTCAGGCCACCGATGAGGTCGTCGCCCTCAAGATCCTTCTACCCGGGGCGGACGCCGCCACCCGCACCCGCTTCCACCATGAAGCGCGCACGGCGATAGCCCTCGATCATCCCCATATCGTCCGGACCATCCAGGTGGGCGAGACCGCGGACGATGACGTGGCCTTTATCGCCATGGAACTGGTGGAGGGGGTCAGCCTGGGCGAGTTGTTGGAGCGCCAACTCCAGTTGAGCGTGCTGGATGCGTGCAGCGTGTTGGAATCCATCGCCTGTGCATTGGCCTATGCGCACGATCAGGGCGTGGTCCATCGCGACGTCAAACCCAGCAACATCCTCCTACGCCGCGCGGAGCCGGACGCGCCGGGAAGCATCGCCCTGGCCGCGCTCGACTACCCGGTGACGCCCTTGCTCTCCGATTTCGGCATCGCGCGGGCCATGGACGCACCCGAACTGACCAGCGTGGGCCGCACCATCGGCACACCGGCCTATATGTCGCCTGAACAGTGCGAAGGCGGCCGCGAGGTGGACGGGCGCGCCGACATCTACTCCCTGGGCGCGGTCTTCTACCGCTGTCTGGTGGGGCGTCCACCCTACACCGGGGCGACCACCCAAATCCTATACGCCCACGTCTATAGCCCCCTGACCATTCCCGATGACGTGTTGGTGAAGTTGCCCATTCACGTCATCAACATTCTGCGCCGATCTCTGGCCAAAGATCTGGATCAGCGCTACCCGTCGGCTCAACTCATGGCCGATGACCTGGCGCTGATCGCGGGTCGGCGCATGACCATCGGCCCCGATGACGCCGTGGACGCCGAGGACGCCACCCGCACCATGACCTCGTTGCCCGTCCCCAGCCCGCGCACGGAGACCGCCAGCGTTCTGATCCCGGCCAAGCGCGAAGGGACCACCCGCACCCATACCCTGTTGCAGCCGCGCGTTTCCCGCCCGGCATCGTCGGGCCAGCCGACGGCGGCCAGGAAGCGAAGATTTTGGTCCGGCGTTAGTATGTTGTGGCTGGCTATCGGCATCGTCATGGTCACGCTTTTGTTCGTGGTGGTTGTCGGCTCCAGGGTCAGGAACGCCGCGCCTGCCGTCGGCGGCGATCTCGCTCAGGTCGTTACGCCCGATAGCGGCGGCGATGGTGGCGGCGACGGCGCCGGCGGGAACGAAGGCGGCGCGCCCATGGTCACGCCCACCCTGGCGTCCATGCCCGCGATCAACGTGGAATCGGCCTGGGATGATGCGCTCTATTTTTACAATGGCCATGACTGGAAGAACGCGCAGGAGCAGTTGACCCTCCTCCTGCGCACGGATCCCGCCTACAACCGCCTTCAGCAGACGACGCCGCCCGAAGACGAGGCCAAGTTGATCGTGGAAACCTTCATCGATCACCCGGACGCCGAGTTCTGGCAGCGGGTGGATGGCCTCTTCACGCCCGATGACCTGGCGGCCATGCTCTTCGATATTTATGTCGGCCTGGGCGTCAACGAGTTGGGTGAAAACCGGCCCGCGCGCGCAGCAGAGTATTTTCAGATGGCTCTGGATGTCAACCCCAATGCGCCTGAGATCGCAGCGCTGTTGGCGTCCACCCAGGCCTATGTGGGCGCTCTGCCTGTGGACAAGCCCGCCACGCGCCAGGCGTTACACGATTTCAGCGTCGCGCTGGCCGAATCACTGGCCAACGAAGGGCGATACTGCGCAGCCTCTGAACAGATGGACGCGGCCCTTGGGCTTGTCTCTTCCGAGGACCTGGTCGATCAGCGCAATGACTACCAGACCCGTTGCGTCCAAGAGTTGCAGGTTCAACAGCCGCCGGCGGTCGACGAAAACGCGGAACTCGCTCTGCGCGAGTTGGCGGGACGATTGATCTATTCGACCCAGGAGCAGGGACGCTACACCATCTACAGCGTGGCGGCCCGTCCCCAGGCCCGGTCGCTTCTGCTGGTCAACGATGGTCGCCTGCCGGACATGCCGTCGGTTGGCGATCGGCTGGCCTTTTACAGCACCCGCTCCGACTATCGCGGCCTCTCCGGCGTGGACCTTTTTTCCGGGCTGGGACCCGACGCGCGCAGCATTCGCTACACCCGGCATGATGAAGACGCCGCCGAAAGTCCCGCCACCTGGAACCCCGCCGGTAACCGGCTCACCTTCGCTTCCCGCCGGGAGGGGGACAAGGTGGAGCGGGTCTTCGTCACCTGGGCCGACGAGAGCGATGATGACACCGTTATGCTGGCCTTTGGCGGCGAACCAGTCTGGCACCCCAGCTTGGACACGATCCTCTACAGCGGCGTGGACAACACGGGCAACCGTCCCGGCCTTTGGCTCATTAATGCAGACGGAACCAATCGCCGACGGCTGACCCAGGTGCGCGGTGATATTCGTCCCCAGTGGTCGCCTGGCGGCCAGTATATCGTCTTCACCAGCTCGAACCGGGATGGCAATTGGGAGATCTACCGCCTGAACCTGATCGACATGTCTACCAAGCGATTGACTGATAACCCGGCCCAGGATGTGTTGCCCACGGTGGATCCCAGCGGCGCCTACGTGGCCTTCATGAGCGATCGCGACGGCTCGTGGGCCATCTGGGTGACGCCTGTGAACGGCGGCCCCGTGGAGCGGCTGACGGACGTGGTCGGCGCAGACATCAACTGGCTGGAACACAGCATGCAGTGGATTCCGTAACCCCCCTGTACAGCAACATTTATGTTGCTCTGCTCGCGATTCGAAGACTTCGGGTATCTATTCAGACAGGCTCCGTTGGAACGCGGATTTTCGCGGATTCAAACGGATTTTCACGGATTTTTCTGAGAAATCCGTGAAAATCCGGCTTCATCCGGTAAAATCCGCGTTCCAATAGTGGTCGCTGAATAGATACAATTCATCCAGGAAGGACCCTGATGACTCAACTTCACCCGCGCGGCCGTCGCGCCCTACGATTGATTGCAACGCTCCTGTTCGCCTTGTTGGTATTGACCGCCTGTGGGCGCAGCAAACAAGCCCCGCCCACCCCCACGCCGCCGCCCCCCACTGCAACGCCCACCCCCATTCCCCCCACGCCCACGCCTGTGAGCGCGGACCCCGCTGGAGGCGCCGACGCACCAGACGCCGACGCGACGCCCATCCCCACACCGGAGGTCACCATCCCCCAGGGCTTCACCGTGCAGACGGATGACGCGCGCGGCTATTCTCTGGCCCTGCCCCGGGGCTGGACTACGCTGGATCTGCGCAGCGACAAATTCCAGGGGCTGGCCGGGACGTTTGGACTCGGTGAGCAGCTCGCCCCCCTCAACGACTTCCTGGACAGCCCCGATGGCCAGGCCGTGGGCATGGTCGCGGCCACCGATCTGGCGGGGATGATGTTCGGCGGCGCGCCCACGTTGCTCAACGTCTCCATCGTCGATGCGCCCGGCGCCACGCCGGCATCGGTCATCGACGCTCTGCGCTCCCTGCTGGACAGCAACGCCTCCCTCCTGGGAGACGTGCAGATCGAATCCCTGGAACCCGCGACCATCAACAACCTGCCGGCCGTGACCGCGAATCTGACCGCGGATCTCAGCGCCTATGGGCTGGATCGGCAGCTATACGTGGATGTAACCGGCCTGATCGCCAACGACAAGGTCTATGTCCTCACCCTGGCCACCGAGGCCGGCAAACGGGCTGACAAAGCGGCGGAATTCGCCCAGATCATCGGCTCCTTCCGACCGGAGTAAGGCGTTTTTTCCAACGATTGAGGGGCGAGTGCGTCGTACTGGCCAGGGATTCGTCGTATGACCCTGGCGCGTCTGGCCAGTGCGATGGACTTCACCCGGTTCATTGAAAAGATACGGGGCAAGAAAACTCCATGATCTATTTTGGCTGTGACTACTATCCTGAACAGTGGAGCCAGTGGCTGGAGGAGGGCGAAGCCCGCTGGGCCGAGGACGCCCGCCTCATGGCCGCGGCCGGCTTCAACGTGGTGCGCCTGGCGGAGTTCGCCTGGGGGCTGCTGGAGCCGGCCCCGGACCAGTTCGACTTCGCCTGGCTGGAGCGGGCCGTAGACCTGCTGCACGATCACGGGTTGCAGGTGGTCCTGGCTACGCCCACGCCCACGCCGCCCCCCTGGCTGCTGGACGCACACCCCGACATCACCCAGGTCACCGCGGACGGCCGGCGTCTGGGGCCGGGCACCCGCCGTGAGGCCTGCGCCAACCACCCCGTCTACCGGGAACGCAGCCGCATCATCAGTCAGGCCCTGGCCGCGCATTTCGCGACTCGCCCCGGGGTCATCGGTTGGCAGACTGACAACGAGTTTGGCTGCCATGACACCGGGCGTTGCTACTGCGAGCATTGCCAGGCCGGCTTCCGCACCTGGCTGGCGGAGCGCTACGGCGATCTGGACGCGCTCAACGAAGCCTGGGGCGGGGCCTTCTGGGGCGAGACCTATCGCACCTGGTTGCAGATTCCGCTGCCGACCCATTCTGCGGCCCAGCGCAGCCCCAGCCACCTTCTGGACTTCTACCGTTTCAGCAGCGATTCCTGGCGGGACTTCCACGCCATGGAGATCGATATTCTGCGGCGGACCTGCCCCGACCACTTCGTCACCCACAACCTCATGGGCTTCTTTCCCCAGCTGAACTACTACGATCTGGCCGCGGAGCTGGACTTCGTGAGCTGGGACAACTACCACTATCACGGGGCCACGCCGGCCGGGGTCGCGGCCGCCCACGATCACATGTGGGGCGTGAAAGAGCGCAACTTCTGGGTCATGGAGCAGCAGGTAGGCCAGGTCAACTGGAGCGCGTACAACCCGGTTCCGCCGCCTGACTTCGTGCGCCTCAAGAGCTACCAGGCCATCGGTCATGGCGCGGACGGCGTGGTCTACTTCCGCTGGCGGCAGGCCCTGGGCGGTAGCGAACAGTACCACAGCGGTCTCCTGAACCAGGCCGGCCGCGAGACCATGGGCTATCGCGAGGCTTGCAGCATCGGTCAGGAGCTGGCGCGCCTGGCCTCGGTGCTGGAGGGGACCGAACCCCGGGCCCAGGTGGCCATCCTGCTGGACTATGACAGCCGCTGGGCGTTGCAGCTACAGCCCCACAACAGCCGCCTGCGCCACGATCCGCCCGCCGACTACAGCCTGGAAAACCCGGCGCTGGAAGTGGACAGGGACGCGTTCCATGAACCCCGGTATTTGACCGGCCGCGCCTATCTAGCCTGGCCTTTCAGCGCCGCCTACACCGCATTCTGGGAGCGCAACGTCCCTGTGGCCGTGGTCGCGCCCGAAAGCGATCTGAGCCGCTATAAACTGGTCTGCGCACCCTTCCTCAACCTGCTGCGCCCGGCCGTGGTGGAGAACCTCAAACGCTACGTCGCCGGCGGCGGGACTCTGGTCCTGGGACCGCGCACCGGCTTCAAGGACGAGTCGAATCGCCTCTTCGCCAGCCCCCAACCCGGTCCCCTGGCCGAGCTGGCCGGCGTGACCGTGCGCTTCTTCGATTCCCTGGAGCCGGAGCGGATCAACGTGCTGCGCTGGGAGCAGATCCACGGCGCGCGGCGTACGGAGATCGGCCTCTGGGCGGAGGTGCTGGATCCGGTAGGTGCGGAAGTCATAGCCACCTACACCCAGGACTGGTACGCGGGCGAGGCGGCCATCACCGCGCGGCGGCATGAGGGCGGCGGGCACGCCCTTTACGTGGGCGCGATGGGTGGACCGACCCTCTACGCCAACCTGTTCGACTGGCTGCTGCGCGATCTGGACGTTCATCCCCTGATCCCCTCCATGCCCGGCGTGGAAGTCTGCGCCCGCTATGGCGAGGATGGCCGTCGCGTCATTTTCCTGCTCAATCATACCGGCCAGGTGCAGCGCTTCACCCTGGCCCGGCCTGTGCAGGAGTTGCTGAGCGGCGAGGAATTTTCCACCTTTGTGCGCCTGCGCCCCGGCCAGGTGGCCATCTTCGAGGATGGCTCCCAGTTCGGGCAGGCGCTGTAGCCGGGTTGGTTTTGACGCAAAGCCCCCAGTTGAACCTGATCGGTTCAATTCCTCCTAAAAGAAACTGGGGGAGTGAGTTTCTTAGTAGTAGGCGCGGTGGCGCAAAGGAGCGCAAAGATTCCCATTTCCCTTTGCGAATCTCTGCGTCTTGGCGACTTTGCGTCAAATCGGGTGCCTTCACGCCAAATTTTCGCGTTTGTGAGGATAGGAAATCGATGACCATCGATCTGGCGCCACACCATAAACAGGGACTGCCGGTGGCGAACCCCATCCTGGCCGCGGGCGGCTCGGTGGGCTATGGCGAGGCTCGGCACGCAGGGCTGGACCTGGGCCGGTTGGGCGCGGTGGTGGTGGGGCCGGTCATGCGGCGCAGCCTGGCCGGAAAGCAACCGCCCCGCCTGGCCCGCGTGAACGGCGGCCTGGTGCTGGAAACAGGCCTGCAAAACCGGGGCGTCCGCGCGGTGATTCGCAAATTCGCCCGTCTCTGGCCTGCCCTGGGTTGCCCGGTCATCGCCCAGATCGCGGACGCCCACCCGGACCTGGCCGCGGAGACCGCGGAGCGCCTGGCCGGGGTGGACGTCGTCAGCGGCCTGGAACTGCTCATCCCCCGCCACGCGGACGCCGGCCTGGTGCGGCGGCTGGTGCAGGCCGTGGATCGGGCCGCGGACCTGCCCATCTGGGTCAAGCCGCCCCTCTCCCTGGCCGCGGACCTGGCCCCGCCGGCGGTGGAGGCCGGCGCGGCCGCGCTCGTGATCGCCCAGCCCCTGACCGGCGCGGGGTTGGCTCGAACTCCGGGCGAACTCGCAGGCGGCTCGCCGCCAACTTTGGTGCGCGGCCCCGTCTACGGTCCCCTAGCCTTCGCTCCCATGCTGGATGCCCTGGCCCAGGTCTCGGCCCTGGATCTGCCGGCTCCACTCATGGCCTGCGGCGGGATCCATACAACTGATCAGGTGCGCCAGGCCCTGGCCGTGGGCGCGAGCGCTGTCCAACTCGACAGTGCGCTCTGGGTGGAGCCGGGGCTGGCGGGGCGGCTGGTCGATACGTGGAAGGGGCAGGGAAAAAATTTGACGCAAAGCCCCTAGTAGAGCCTGGTCGGCTCAATTCCTCCTAGAAAAAACTGGGAGGATATGAGTTTCTTAGTAGGCGCGAAGGCGCAGAGGATCGCAGAGAAAAACAAAAATCTCTGCGATCCTCTGCGCCTTCGCGCCTTTGCGTCGAAGTATCACCACCCCACCGCACACCCATCCTTCCGCGGGTCGCTGCCGCCGGTGAGGACGCCGCTTTCGGGATCGCGCAGGATGATCTGGCCGCCGCCGAAACTGCCGCGGGCAAAGCCATCCACCGCTTCCAGGGGATGCCCCCGGCGGGCCAGCGCAGCCAGGGTCGCAAAACTCCAGCCCTCCTCCATGCTGACCACGCCGCCTGGCTCCTCCGCGCCCAGTCCCCGGTCCGGTTTGGCCAGTTGCCAGCGAGGCATGTCCAGGGCCTGCTGGGGCGTCATCCCCAGGTCTAATAAGTTGACCAGCATCTGGAGGTGGCCCTGGGGCTGCATGTAGCCGCCCATGACGCCGAAGCAGGCGTGGAGCTTGCCGGCGTGTTCGCCCTCCCCCCACGCCTCGTTGTAGAGGGTCATGGCCGGGATGATGGTGTGATAGGGCCGCTTGTTAGTGGCCAGTGCGTTGGGGTGTTCGGGGTCCAGGACGAAGAGTTGAGCCCGGTTCTGCAAGGTGACGCCTGTTCCCGGCGCCACCAGCCCCGTCCCCGCGCCCATGTAGTTGCTGTTGATGAAACTGCATGCGTTGCCTTTGCCATCCACCACGCTGAGATAGACTGTGTCTGATCCGGCCATGGGGTAGCCGTAGGGGACGAATGGGGCCGCCTGTTCGGGGTCGATCAGGGGGCGGCGGCTGTCAGCGTATTCGCGGCTGGCCAGCGCCTCCAGCGGGATGTCGGAGACCCGCGGGTCGCATACCCACTGCTGGGCGTCGGCGAAGCCCAGGCGCATGCACTCGATCAGGGTGTGGAGCCGGTCCACCTCGTCCATAGACGACAAGTCGAAGCCGGCCGCCAGGTTGACGGCGATGATGGCCGCCAGCCCCTGGCCGTTGGGCGGACACTCGTAGAGGGTCACGCCCCGGTAGCGGGCGGTGATGGGCTCGTCCCACGTGCTGGTGTGGGCGGCCATGTCTTCGGGCGTGATCCAGCCGCCATAGCGCTGGACGTGCTCGCTCAAGATCTGGGCGAACGAGCCCTTGTAGATGTAGTCAGGCCCTTCGGCCGCGATGCCTCGCAGGGTGTCGGCCAGGGTGGGGATGCGCATGATCTCGCCGGGATGGGGCGCGCGGCCGTCGATGAGCAGTTCGTGGCCCGACGGTTGGACAGGGCCGTTGTCCAGGTCGCCGCTGACCCAATCCGGGTCCCGGCGCAACTTCGCCTCCTGGGAACGCCAGCCGGTGGCGATCAGTTCGGAGACCGGGTAGCCGTTGTCCGCGGTCCAGATCGCCGGCTGGAGGACGTCGTGGAGGGTCATGCGCCCGTGGCGATCCAGGAGATCATGCCAGCCGGCCACCGAGCCGGGGATGCTGACCGCGTGGCCGGTGTAGGTAGGCATCTGCGTGTAGCCAAGCGCATGCAGTTCATCGATGGACGCGGCCGCCGGCGCGCGGCCGGAGCCATTAAGCGCGCTCACCTCGCCGCTGGTCGCGTCGTAGTAGAGGGCGAAGCAATCGCCGCCAATGCCGGTGGAGATGGGTTCGACCACCGCCAGCATGGCGGCCGTGGCGATGGCGGCATCGGCCGCGTTGCCGCCGGCCTTGAGCATATCCAGCCCGGCCTGTGCCGCCAGGGGCTGGCTGGTGGCCACCATGCCGCGGGTCGCCAGCACGTTGCTGCGGCGAGATCGGAACGTCGAGTCTATCTTCATGCGTTTCTCCCTGGTGTATGAAATGTGGAATAGCTCTATGATACTATGGCGGAGGGAAAGACAAAAACGGCGTAGGATGACAAGATGACAGGGTGACAAGATGACGCGTCCACAACCCGATCTCGGGCATCGTCACCCTGTCATCCTGTCACCCTGTCACCTTGTCATCTCATCCTGCCTAATGTAGACTATCGACGCTATGGGCTTTCTGATTCAATACCTGACCACCTACGCCCCCTGGATCTACGCGATCGCGGGGTTGGTGGCTCTCTATCAACTCTATCGAATCTGGCAGGTGCGGGCTGAGCGCAAGCAGGCGGTCTTCTCCTTGGAGCGCGAGAAGGCTCTGCGCGATCTTTACAGCATCTTCTGGACGGCCATGCTCCTCTTGCTGATCATGGGCGTGACCTATTTTTTCAGCAACACGCTCAACCAGGCTGTGGAGCCGCTGGTGGTGGAGGCGCTTGAGCCGACGCCGGCTGTGCCCTTTGTGCCCACCCCCACCAATACGCCCCTCCCCGCCACGCCTACGGCCACCATGACGCCGACGCCCCTCCCCCAGCCGACGCCGGACGCGGCCAATGTGGAGGAGGCCCCCACGCCAGAGCCGCCCAAGCCGGCCGTGCAAGCGCCGGTCTGCCCGGACAACCGCGCCCTCTTCCTTCGGCCCGGCAATAACGAAGAGGTCAGCGGTGTGATCAACGTGGTAGGCTCGGCCAACCATGACCAGTTCCAGTATTACAAGATCGAATACGCGCCGGCCGGCGCTGAGAACTTCGCCTATATCGCCGGCGGCAACAGTCCGGTGACCAACGGCGTCCTGGGGAGCATCGACACCACCACTCTGGGCAACGGTCGTTGGACCCTGCGCCTGATTGTTGTCGATAAAACCGGCAACTTCCCTCCGCCCTGCCAGGTGACCATCAACGTGCAAAATTGACCTGATCATATACATGAAATCGCACTCTAACCGATGAAATCTCGCTCTCTACTTTATTTGATCGCCGGGGCCTTGGGCCTGATCCTGTTCTTTCTGCTCGTTTACGTGGCCGGTCTGACGGTGGGGCGCGGTGAGTTGCGCAGCGTCAAGGCCACGGCTCAGGCTGAACGGCTCTCGGTGCTGATCCCGACGCCCACGCCGACCGAGACGCCCACATCCACCCCCACCAACACGCCGACGCCCACGCCCACCTACACGCCCGCCCCCACCCTGACGCCCACCCCCACGGCCACCCCTACACCCTTGCCCGCTTCGGTAGAGGAATGGGCCCAACGTTTCCAGGTGCGGGCCGAATCCGGTCTTAATAAGATCACTGACCTGGCCTTCAACCCCCAGCGCGCCGAGGCCCTGGTGCGTCGCGTCGCCCAGGAGCAGCAACTGATCTGGGTGCCGGTCTCCTATGCCCAACTGAGCGATGCGCCCTGGTCTGCGCTCGTCACCCCGCGTACGCCCGATGGCAAGGTCCTGCCTGCGCTCTTCTGGCAGGATCCCAATGATGGCGACCGGATTCATAGCCAACTTCTCCTGGACCTCTTCTATCCCGCCGGAACCTCGCGTGATTACAGCGCCCTGACGCCTGGCCTCGAATACGGCGTCATGCGCGTGGACGAACAGGGGCGCGACCATGCGCTCCTTCTGGAGCGGCCCGGCCCGGATGAGACCATGAACGCCTATCTGCTAGCCCAGCCCCACCCCACGGCGGACTTCGTCCTGGTCTGGCGCAGCGTCGACGATCCGAAGTGGACTCTTCAGGCCGAAGGCAGCCAGGTGACGTTGGCCGAAAACGAGGATGGCTTCCTGCCCGATATCCAGATTCGCGCACCGCTGCTGGCCGATTCCGCCCTGCGCTCGACGGTGGACGCGCCCGAGGCCTTCATCGAACAGCCGCCCTTCGCCCGCCAGTGGGTGGAGACAAGCTGGTCGCCTGTGCGCGCGGCCAATGGCGCGACCACAGGCTATGAAGTCTCTGAGGCCACCCTGGTTTCATCCCCCCTCACCTCCCTGGCCACCATTATCCAACAGCTTCGGGCTGGCGACATCAACCCGGTGTCCGGTCTTTCCAACCGCATCGATTTGCTTCAAAGCGCCTTTGATTTAGGACTGGGGGAGCCGGCCGAGTGGCTGGCCTTTTACCTGAACGACGGCGGCCAGCCCGCGACTGACGAAGACTTTACCTCGCGTTTGCGCTTTTTCGACAACGCCAACCGCGAGCGCACCTATGACGCCATCTTTGAGCAGGACCCAGAAGGCATCTATCGTCTGGCGGCTCTGAGCCAGGCGGCCGCCTACGTGGATACAGCCCTGGTGACCCCGGCTCCTCCCCTGCCCACAGCCACCCCTACCATCACGCCGTCGCCGCCCGCCATCACCGCGGCCAGCGCCGTCACCAGTTCCCTGGCTATCACTGGCGATGTGGGCGGCGACGCCATTCTGGTGCCGACCCCCACGCCCTTGTTCACCGATACGCCTTCCGTGACGCCGACGCCCACCATTACGCCCACGCCGACCCCCAACGTGACGGCCACCCCCACGTCGTCCAACACGCCGACGCCCACCGACACAGCCACGCCGACCCCCACGCCCACGGCCACCGATACGCCCACCGCCACGCCCCTGCCCATCCCCGACATCCCGCCCGGCCAGGCCGCGCCCCTGACCGGCGTCATGTATGTCTTCGAGCCGGCCCGCCTGCGGGGCGCGCCGAGCACAGACGCGATCGTCATCGCCTCGCTGGACAACGACGTCCCCGTGGATATCTTCGGGATCACCGAAGCCGGCGACTGGCTGCTGATCCGCGCGCCGGGGCAGAACAATGTCATGGGCTGGATGTTCCGGGATCTGGTCTTCACCACCGGCGATGTGAACACGTTGCCCAAGCATCGGGCCGATGGAACGCCGGTGAACGCACCCACAGCCACGCCCACGCCCGCGCCAGGCACGCCCACGCCCACCCTCTTGCCCACGCCGCGCACCACGCCGCCCATCCACCCGGTCCAGGACGCGCCTCAGGGCGAGGCTGCGGGGCGGTCCGCGCCCCCGGCCCCGGACGCGGACGAGCGCACCCTAACCATGGCTGGTCCCGATTTGCCTGCGAACCCACGCCTGCCCATCCCCGCGCTGGACCCGGACGGACGCACCCTGTTGCTGGATGTGGGGACGGCCACTGTGGAGGCCTGGGGCGGTCTTTTCGGGCCGGGCGTGACGGGCTGGATCCCCGCGCCGGCCGAGTTGCTCTGGCCGGGTGCGCAGGTCTACGTGGTGGCCGACCCTGCGCCGGGCGATGACGCGTTACTGCGCGCCAGCCGGGTGCGCATCGTCGCCGGGCCGGCCGATCAGCCCCGCAGCGAGGTGATCAATGCGCCGCGTCTGGCGAAGGCAATGGCGGATGGAACGGCCCTGGCGTTGATCGGCAGCGACCAGGCCCCGGGTCTCTTCCTGCTCGAAAAGAGTGGTGACCTCCAGCAACTTTGGGTGGAAGAGAGCCAGGCCCAGTGGGTGAGCGGCGACCCGCGCGCGGGCATCGTCCTACGTTCGCCGGATGCGCCTCTCGGGCGCAACAGTTTCACGTGGGTGCGGGAGGACGGCGCTGGCCTGCGGGTCGTGGCGCAGCCCTTCCACAGCGTGTACGACGTAGCCGGCGATCCCTTCGGCGGCATTTGGTGGATCGAAACGCCCCAAGCTGACCTGGACCAGTGGCAACTCTGGCATTATGACCCGGCCCGGGGTAAAATCGTGCAGCGACTGCAGACCGATGGCGAATTCCTGGGGCGCGTCACCGGCGAGGCCAATCCCGCGTTGACGCCCATCCTGCTGGCCGCTCGGCCCGAATTCGCACCGGGTGAGGCCGGCGAAGTGGCCGCGGTCACCCTGTTGCTGGACACCTTCGACAAGGCCGGCCAGGCGCTGAACCAGGGCGTCTATCGGCTGACGGTGCGCATGGACGAGAACGGCTGGGGCGAGGTCTCCGGCCTGCCCATCCGCGTGCTGGCGGCCGGCGGCTACCAGGGGATCCCTCAGGTCAGCCCGGCCCAGGATCGGCTGGCTTTCTTCGAGTATGAAAGCGATCAGCCGGGACTTCGCGCCGGTGCGGTCAC
This sequence comes from Chloroflexota bacterium, assembly GCA_024277175.1. Lineage (GTDB taxonomy): Bacteria > Chloroflexota > Anaerolineae > Caldilineales > Caldilineaceae > JAJRVT01. Next base: position 44,371 of record JAJRVT010000260.1, read on the forward strand.
GCCGGCCAATGTGGCCAATCTCCTGATCCTCTCCGGGCGCGGGGCCAGCACCATTCGCCCCGTCTATGCAGCCGAAGATCAGTACGAATTTCTCGCGCCCGAGGCGAGCTGGCAGGGCGATGGCCGCCTGGTGCTGGCCCGCAGCCGCTTCGCCGACGATGAGAGCCTGGCCCTGGACCGCTTCGCGCTGGTCCGGGCCGCGGTCGATGGACCGTCAACCTCTGCAACTGATTCAGTTGTGGAGCAGTACGTCTTGCCCGAGGGCAAGCGGGCCCTCGATTTCGCCGGCTGCCGGGATGGGGAGGCCGCATTGGCCATTGTAGGCGTGGATGGGGCTGAGGCGCTGGACCTGGTGCGCTGGCCGGTGGACGGCCCGGCGCGCGCCATTTTCCGCCTGCCCCCGCCCTTGACGCGCATCTTCCTCTGCTGGGACGGTGGGAGCTAACCCCGCATGTTCCCCGTGGAGTTTCCGGCGCTGCCGGCCGGATGGGCCAATTTCGCCGGTTGGCTGGACCTGTTGGCGGCCCTGGGCGGCCTGGTGGCGGTGACCTTTCTGATCATCTGGTGGCGCCAGCAGACTGTCCAGTGGTTTCGGATCGTGGTGGGGGCGCTACTGGCCGCGCTTCTGCTGACCATCTTCAGCACGCAACTCTTTGTCATTCCACCCCATGTGGCTGGCTGTCCGACCGGTTGCCCCGGCCGGAGTGGCTATCCCCTGCCGGTGGGTCTGATCGACATGAGCGGCGTCCTGCATGTGGCGCCTATCGACTTCGCACTCGATTGGTTGTTGCTATGGCTGCTGCTGTTGACCGCGGGGATGCTGTGGCGGCTGCTGGCGGTTGGCTTCCAGTGGTGGAAACGCTCATTATGGATGAAAACGCTCTTTGTATTGCTGTTGGCGATCCTGCCGTGGGCGTTGGCTCCTCGTTTTCTGGCTCCGCCCCAGCCCCAGATCAGCGGCGAGGAGTTGCGGTTGGCGAACAACGCCCGGCGTTCGGCCGAGTTCACCTATCGCATCACCGGTCCCTGGGTTCAGCGGTTGGCGCTGGAAGACATTCGTATCTTTCGGGGAGCCCAGGGTGAGGGCGTGATCGCCAGCCAGGAACAGCGGGCCATCAGCCAGGTCTGCCTGCGGGGCTACACCTACTTCTTCATCCCCTGGCAGCGCTACCGCATCACCCTGGACGCCACCGGAACCACCGCCCTCAGCCTGACCGAACTGGGATTGGATGGGTCCTGCTGGGAGTAGATCACGATTGGATAGACCGCTGAATAGACCGCGGATTGGGCGGATCAGGCGGGTTTCCCGGATCTTTGCTGGGAGTAATTGTTCAGCCGGGTCTCGTTGGAACGCGGATTGACGCTGATTCGAACGAATTTTCACGGATTTTTCAGAAAAAATCCGTGAAAATCAGGCTCCATCTGTGAAAATTCGCGTTCCAATGGCGGTCGCTGGATAGATACTTCTGGGAAAAAATTCGGCTTGTTCCGCTCGATCCGCCCAATCCGCGGTCCATCTTCTATTCGCCATACAACTCCGTATCGGGGAAGAAGCCGGACCAGGCGAACCAGAAGTGGTCGAAGGCGAGAATTTGCTCCAGTTGCCTCCCGGCCAGTTCGCCGTCCGTGGCCTCGCCGAGGATGTTCCACACACTGCCGGTTTCGGCGTCGGTGAAGGTCCCGTCCCCATTGGCGCTGAAGGTGAGGGTCTGGTCACCCAGCCTGCGATCGAAAATGGCTGCGCTGCCCA
>JAJRVT010000261.1 GCA_024277175.1 Chloroflexota bacterium
CCGCTCTGATCGTCCCTTTGACCCGGCGTTGGCGATGCCTGCCTGATGACCTATGCGTTATGTAATCTAAACCTTTGTTCTTTATCCGTTTGCTCTCACATTTCGTCAATTAGGGACTTGACATCAAAGAGAGAATCTACGCCAAAGAAAAACGGTCCGCCTTGCGTTGTTGCAAGGCGGACCGTTCTTTCTACGCTATTTCCGGGGGAACGGATGAGCGCTTACTGGGTGTGGCCAATGGGCAGGTAGATGTAATAGCGACCCGCCCCCGGATCGATGATGTCAGGATCGTCGATGTCCGTGGGGCTTGTGCCGAAGTAATGGCTGGGATCCTGGTCGGTGACCTGGGTCCCGCCTTCTGATGCGCCCACCACTGTGGAATTGTTCGCATACTGGCCGGCGACCGCAACGCCTATTTTGGTGCAGGTCATGGATTCCTGAGGAGCCAAGGTGGTCTTGGGGCAGGCGATGTCGCCTTCCTTATCATCCTGTACGCTGATATCGTTGAGGATGATGGGGCCGATGTTGGTGACCACGTAGGTCCATTCCACCTGCTTCTCCTCTTCGATCTCCGGCCCCGGCGCTTCATCCGCGTCCTGGCCATTGGTGGCTTTCTCGATATCGATGGCCGGCTCCACCGCCAGATAATGGCTGGGGTCCTGATCCGTGACCTGGATGCCGTTGGGCGACGTACCCACCACCGAGGAGTTGTTCGCATACTGGCCAAGCGTCGCAGTCCCGGTCATGGTGCAGGTCATGGATTCGCCCACCGCCAGCGTGTCTTTGGGACAGGTGACGGCGCCGATCTTGTCGTCGGTGACCGTCACGTTGGTCAGCGGAACAGGCCCGATGTTGGTGACCACATAGGTCCAGGTGACTGTCGAACCGACTTCCACCACAGGACCGGTGGGCGTATCTGCGTCCTCGCCATTGGTGGCCTTCTCGATATCGATGGCCGGCTCGGCCGCCAGGTAATGGCTGGGGTCCTGATCCGTGACCTGGATGCCGTTGGGCGACGTACCCACCACCGAGGAGTTGTTCGCATACTGACCCAGGGTCGCGGTCCCGGTCATGGTGCAAGTCATGGATTCGCCTACCATCAGCGTGTCCTGGGGACAGGCGACGTCGCCGACCTTGTCGTAGGTGACCGTCACGTTGGTCAGGGTCACGTTGCCCGTATTGGTGACCACATAGGTCCAGGTGACTGTGGAACCGACCTCCACTACGGGGCCGGTGGGCGTGTCTGCGTCTTCACCGTTGGTGGCCTTCTCAATGATAATGTCCGGTCCAAGCGCCAGATAGTGGCTGGGATCCTGGTCGGTGACCTGAGTCCCGCCGGGCGACGTACCCACCACCGCCGAGTTGTTCGCATACTGACCCAGGGTCGCGGTTCCGGTCATGGTGCAGGTCATGGACGCACCCACCCCCAGCGTATCCTGGGGACAGGCGACGTCGCCGATCTTGTCGTCAGTGACCGTGACGTTGGTCAGGGTGACCGCGCCGGTGTTGGTCACTTCATAGGTCCAGGTCACTACATCGCCTGCCTCCACCACAGGACCGGTGGGCGTATCCGCATCCTCACCGTTGGTGGCTTTCTCGATGTCGATGGCCGGTGCAAGCGCCAGATAGTGGCTGGGATCCTGGTCGGTGACCTGGATGCCGGTGGGTGACGTCCCCACCACCGCAGAGTTGTTCGCATACTGGCCAAGGGTCGCGGTCCCGGTCATGGTGCAGGTCATGGACGCGCCCACCGCCAGCGTGTCCTGGGGACAGGTGACGGGGCCGATCTTGTCATCGGTGACCGTGACATTGGTCAGGGTGACCGTGCCGGTGTTGGCGACTTCATAGGTCCAGGTCACCACATCGCCCACCTCGACCACGGGGCCGGTGGGGATATCTGCATCCTGGCCATTGGTGGCTTTCTCGATGTCGATGGCCGGCGCGGCTTGGGCGTCTGACTCGAGGACGATCATAAAGCCGACGAAACCGATGCTGGCGCCGACGTTGTAGTTGGGGAAGCCAGGTTGGGGATCCCGGGGTAATTCGGGCCGATTGGTCGATTCGATCTGCATACAGGCCCAACTGTCACCAGGCGCGATGGAAATATCGAATTGCGGGTAAAAGTCCCACTGGTCGCCGCTGTTATCGGTAAAAGGCCAGTCGACGCCGTTGCCGGTCATGTCTCCGTCCAGTGGACCATCGATTTCACCGCCGCCGCCAATGCCCTCGATGGCGGGATAACTGCCATTGGCGGGCAGGTTGATGATCCCTTTATTCTGGGTCCAGGTTCCTCCTTGGGCATTGGGGTCCACATAAGATTGGGAGCCGGCCATCCCCCAAAGGCCGTTGGGGCGGTATTGGTCCTCGATGCCGCCGATCACCACGGCGAATTTCGCCGTACGCGCGAACGTGGCCGTATCGAAGGCGATGCACTGGACGTCGCTGTTGGGTCCGAGCATGCCGCGCCAGCGGTAGTGGAGACCATCGTTGCCCAGCTTGATGTAGACGTCATTCAGGGTGGGGATGGTGGGGTCCTCGTACACCACCAACAGACTGTACCCCCAGTTTTCGTGGGAAAGCTCCATGTCTGAGAGGGTGTATGTGTGGTCGCCGTTTTGGACGATGCCCATGTCCGTAATGTCGGTGGCGTAGACGCTCAGCTCGTTGCCGCAGCAGTTCCAAGTGTTGGCGCCAAATGTGGCGTTGTTCCAGGTGCGATCGGGGGTGATGAGCACGGGCGCTTCTGCGTCTCGTCGGAACATGACGCCGTCGTTGTCCTGGCCCAGGCCGGCCCAGACCAGGTACGCTTTGCGGATGGCGACGCCGGGGATGCCGCCGGTGCGGGAGACGGTCCCTCCGTCCAACTCAAAGGTCCCCAGGCTCAACTGCACGATGTCCAACTTGGCGTCTGTGGCGCTGAAAACCAGATCAAAGGGTTGATTGGGCGGGTCCGCGGCCAGGGCCGGGGCGGCCAAGGCTGCGACCCCCAGTCCGGCCAATATCAGAAAAATGATCATGGGTAGGAGGGATTTTCGTCCCTGTGCTTTGATGAAATTTGACATTAGCATGATTCTCCGTGGAATGTATTAAGGGGATTCGACGCCTATTCAGGAGCCATCAGTGAAACGCAGATTTTTACGGATGAAACCAAATTCGCACGGATTGGCTCCGATTGAATTGTATCTTCTCTTCCTTCCCAATATTTCGAGGGCGAAAGAAACCGAATTTTTCGTGGCGCTACTTCGGGAATGACGCACGTGCGTAAAAATTCGGTTTCTTTACCTGGGGTATTGCGAAGATATGAGAATACATCTGTCCGCGAAAACCCGCGTTCTAACAAGGCTTGGCTGAACAGGTACGGGGTTCGTTTTTGAGGGCGCGTCTCCATTCTCAATCTGAGACGCACCTATTTATGCTGGCCCGGCTGTAGGCTCAGTCTGCGGTTCAGATGTAGGCTCAGATGTAGGCTCAGATGTGGGTTCAGATGTTGGCGCAGGCGGTGCAAACGGGTCCTTGCCGCAACGGAGACCAGCGTCCGTATAGCTCTTGAAGTAAAGCGTCACCGGACTTTCGTTGCGCAGCATATCAAGCGCGCTATCATATTGGGACATGTTGAAGTGCAGATGGATGCGCCCCATGGTCCCGTTGTAGCTGGGACGTTTGAGCTCCGTGCCATCGGCGTAAAAATAAATATATCCTCGGTATGCATCACCCTCGAAGAGGTAGATGCCTGCCATGGCGACGCCTGGGTTGGGCAGTGAACGGCTGGACCACTGACGGAGTGCGATGTTATCGATTTGATATTCGGCCACGATGAGTCTCCTTTTGCGTCCTTGGATGGTGGATCGATTGGCAGCACTGATATACAGGGAGGAAGCGGTGAGTAAATTGTTGAACGCTACTCTGGTATATTATGGGAAATCCGTGCAAATATGTCAAGTAATGAGTCCTGTATGTTTATCGTCCTTTTGCCCTTCTCTGGCAGGATGCCGGCGAGGGGCGAAAACGCGGATGAGACTGACCTGGCGGACCACAACAGAAATTTGTTTTTTACCCGTGGCGACCAGTCAAACCCGCGTTCCATTTTTTATCCCGCCAGAGGGTTTTATCTCCAATGACGCATGGGCAGGCCGGGAACGGGCGAACGGAAGCGCAGCAGATGAGGCATGGCCAGCGACCCCATGTAGACGGTCTGCAGATCCGGCCCGGCAAAGGTGACGCTGACCGGGAACTGGAGGCGCGGTCCCACGCAGGCGTAGAGTTCCTCCGGGGCCAGCGCGCCGGCCTCGATCTTGGCGGCCGCGTTTTGGAGCGCCGGCTCGTTGACGTCCTCGAAGACGGTGTGCGCTTCGCCGTCGGGGGTGATGATCATGAGGCCGTTGCGGACGATGGTGGTGACCCAGATGTTGCCTTCGGCGTCGAACGCGAAGCCATCCACATAGCCGCCGAACGCCAGCGGGTCCGGCCCCACCACCTCCTGTTCGCCCAGGCTGCCGTCGGCGTGGAGGGGATAGCGGATCATCCTCGCCTTCATGGTTTCGGCCACGTAGACATACTTCTCGTCCGCGTCCAGGCGCACTTCGTTGGGGAAGTAGATGCCGTCGGCTACAACGCGCGGCCCCTGTTCGTCCATGAGGATAATGTAGCCGTCCGGCCGCGGGTGGGACGCAGCCATGAACCAGATCGGCTCTCGGGTGGAGACGGAGATCCAGAGCCGGTCCTGGCTGTCCATGAAGACATAGTTGACCGCACCCAAGGGCTTGCCGTCGATCTGGTCCAGAATTACCTCGTACGAGCCGTCCCGATAGAGCTTATAGACCTTGCCGTCGCCGATGTTGGCGTTGTAGAGATTTCCTTCCGCGTCCATGGCCAGGCCGTTGGGTTCGTGGCCCACATCGCCCAGCAGGGTCTCGGTCCCGTCCGGGTCCACCCGCAGCGCGATACCCCGCTGATCCGACGCCCACAGCGTGCCATCCTTCTCAGCGATGATGCTCTCTGGGCGGTGAAAGTCTTTCCCGAAAAATTCGATCTCGTCCAGGTCTAGCGTGAAGTCTTTGATTGAACTCATTGGATTCTCCTGTGAAAATGTGCGTGTAGCGAGTAGTGGGGGCGGAATCCCTATGCGTGTGGTTACGCCTCCATTATCGTCCAGTATAGCAAAACTGGCGAACAATGGAAACTGATTTGACGGACGTCAGGAAATCTCCTTTACGACGCGGCGGATCTCCCGCATCTTGCTGGCCGGGTCGGGCTGGGTAACGGAGCGGGCCGCCAACAGGTTGGCGAAACGGGCCGCTTATTGTAGCGAGTTCAACCTGCGGGAGGCGATCGCTGGGATTCCAGCAAAGGGAACGACTAGCATCGCCTCCCGCAGGCCATCCTCCTTCACGTTTCATATCGTCACGTTTCGCATCTTTACGCCCTCACGTTTGACAGCCGCCCCTCGCCTATGCTACCTTCGTGGACTGTCTCTCCCCCGCCTTTTTGCGTCAGGTTTTCATACAGAACAGATGGATGCGCCTTATGCCCACCCGGAATCAATCCGCTAACACTCAATCCGCAAAATCCGTTGACGCCCGCCCCCGGGTCCTGATTCTTGATCCCCTACATCCCGACGGCGTCGACCTGCTGCGCACCGTGGCCGATGTGGACGCTATCGGCAAGCCCGGCCTGACCGAGGACAAGTTGATCCAGCGCATCGGCGACTATCAGGCCGTGATCAACCGCAGCCGCACGCCGGTGACCGCGGCCGTCATCGAGCGCGGCGAGCGCCTGCGCATCATCGTGCGCGCCGGCGTGGGACTGGACAACATCGATGTGGACGCGGCCGAAGCCCGCGGGATCGCGGTGGCCAACTGCCCGGACGCCACCACCACAGCCGTGGCCGAACACGCCATGGCCCTGCTCCTGGCCAGCGCCCGCCACGTAGCCAGGGCTGACGCCAGCCTCAAGGCCGGGCGCTGGGAGAAGAGCAAGCTGCGGGGCGTGGGGCTTCACGGCAAGACCCTGGGCATCATCGGTTTTGGCCGTATCGGCAAGGAGGTGGCCCTGCGCGCCCACGCCTTCGGCATGCACGTGCTGGTCAACCAGACCCGCCCCACCCACGAGCTGGCCCAGGGCTGGAGCGTGGAGGCCGTGGGCATGACCGAACTGCTGGAGCGATCCGATTTCGTCACCCTCCACGTGCCCATGCGCCCCTCCAACCGGGGGATGATCGGCGGCGAGGAGCTGGCCATGATGAAGCCCAGCGCCATCCTGATCAACACCGCGCGCGGCGGCCTGGTGGATGAGGCCGCGCTTCTGGACGCGCTGGACAACGGCCTCATCGCCGGCGCAGCCCTGGACGTCTTTGAGAACGAACCCACGCCCAACCCCGCGCTGGTGAGCCATCCCCTGGTGACGGCCACGCCCCACATCGCCTCCAGCACCGGGGATGCCCAGCGCCAGGTGGCCATCGACGCCGCACGCAAGGTCATGGACGCGCTCAAACGCAAGCGGGTGGCTGAAACCCTCTCACTGCGTCTGGTTGCGGTGGATCGGGTCCGCCCCCATGAGCAGTACCACCCCTTGCGCGTCGAGCGACTGGCTCGTCGCATCGCCGAGGATGGCTACCTGGGCAACCCGCCCATTGTGGTCGAGATGGGGGACGAGTATGTGGTCCTGGACGGCGCGACCCGCATCACCGCCTTCGAACAACTGGGGATTCCTCACGTGGTCGTACAGGTGGTGGACGTGGAACGGGACAACGCCAAGGGAGACAACGTTCAGCTTCACACCTGGTTCCACGCGGTCCACGGCTGCCATGGGGATGAACTGATGGGCGTGGTGCGTCGCGTCGACGGCATTCGGATCGTGGAGATGCCGGTGGAAGCCCTGCCCCACGCCCTCTGGGAGCGGAGTGCGCTGGCCTATCTGGTGGACGTCGGCGGGCGGGGTTATCTGTTGGAATTGGAAGATGGCGGAGTGGACGAGGCGGATGATGATCACGGCTGGGTGGCGGTGCTGGACGAGTTGGTGAGCGGCTATGGGGCCATCGCCGACGTGGACCGCACCCTGCACACCGACGTGGACAGCCTGCACACCCAGTTCCCCCACTTTGCCGGCCTCTTCGTCTATCCTCAGTTCTCGCCCGACATCGTGCTTCATCTGGCCGCCACCGGGCAGCGGCTGCCGGCCGGCCTGACCCGCTTTGTGATCCCGGGACGCATTCTGCGTCTCAACGCGCCCCTCTCCATCCTGCGCAGCGACTGGTCCCTGGAGGAGAAGCGGGATTGGCTGGACGGCGTGGTGGAGGAGAAGATGGCCGAGCGACGCCTGCGCTATTACGAGGAACCGGTCGTGCTCCTGGATGAATAATAGAACGCAAACGACCAGTCGGACGGGCTTCGTTAGAACGCGGATTTATGCTGATAAAAAACGGATTTTCACGGATTTTCATGAAAATCCGTGAAAATCAGGCTATAATTCGTACAAATCCGCGTTCCAATCATGTTCCATCGCTAGCAAAATCATGAACCCTGTCACTCTCTACTTTCACGGCGACCTGGACTTCTTCCTCGCCCCCGGTCACAAGCGCCAGCCGGTCGTTTATCCACTGGAAGGGCAGGCCGCGGTTAAGCATCCGGTTGGGTCTCTGGGCGTCCCCCACACCGAGGTGGAGGCATTGGCGGTGGATGGGCGCGGCGTTGGTTTTGGCCATCTGCTTCGGGGCGGCGAGACCATCCACGTCCACCCGTGGAACGACCGGCCTGCTTCCGATCGGCTGATCCCGCTGCGCCCGCCCCCGCC
>JAJRVT010000262.1 GCA_024277175.1 Chloroflexota bacterium
GCGACCTGGCCCACAAGTACATCGACTTCCTCATCTCCCAGGAGGTGCAAACCGCCCAGGCCATGGACCTGGTCGACTCACCCACCAACATGAGTGTGGAAGTGCCCGAGGACGTGGGCGCGCTGCTGACCTACGGCGAGGAGATGCTCAACTCGCTGGTCTTCCTGGATCAGGGCAAGCTCAACGAGTACTCCGATGAATGGCTGCAACGCTGGAACGATGTCATGTTGCAGTAGGGCTAAAAAATAATAGAACGCGGATTTTGCGGATTGAACGGATCTTCACGGATTTTCAAAGAAAATCCGGCTCTTTCCGCCCAATCCGTAAAATCCGCGTTCTATTCACCCTGCGCCTACAGACTTTATGCGTCAGCTCAACCAGAATCGTATCATCACTATATTGGTGACGCCGGCCCTGCTCTTTTTGAGCCTCTTCTTCCTGCTGCCCCTGGCCGCGGTGTTGGGAGGCAGCTTTCGGGGGGAGACGGGCGGCGTGACCCTGGCCGGTTATCTGGACTTTTTCCAGGACCGCACTTCGCTGATCATCTACTGGCGGACCCTGCGGCTGGGGGTCCTGGTCACCGTACTGGCCACGATCATGGCCTATCCGCCCTCCTACCTGCTCTCGCGGATGCCGGCGCGCCGGCGCGCGCTGCTCATGTCCCTGGTCATCCTGCCGCTGATGACCAACCCTGTGGCCCGCACCTACGCCTGGCTGATCATCCTGGGCCGCTTCGGCGTCATCAACCGCACGCTGATAGCCCTGGGGCTGACCGAGGAGCCGGTTCGCCTGCTCTTCACCGAGACGGCCATCGTCATCGGCCTGCTCCAACTCTTCCTGCCGCTCATGGTCCTGCCCCTGGTGGGCGCGCTGGAGAACATCCCCGATGACGTGATCGAGGCCGCGCGCAGCCTGGGCGCAGGGGAGCTGACCGCCTTCTTCCGGGTCATCGTCCCCCTCTCGGCCGATGGCCTGGTCATGGGCGGCACCCTGGTCTTCACCGGGGCCATCACCGCCTTTGTAACCCCGGCCATCCTGGGCGGCAGCCGGGTGCTGGTCATGTCCACTCTCCTGCGCCAGCGGGCCCTGGTGGCCATCGACTGGCCCAGCGCCACCGTGGTGGCCGCCATCATGCTCCTGACAACCCTGGCCGTGAACCTGTTGCTACGGCTCTTCCGCCCGAAAATGGTCTAGCCATGCGCCAATCCCGTGGGCTGTACGCCACCCTGATCCTGCTCTATGCGTTCCTGCTGGGTCCCTTCCTGGTGATCTTCATCGCCGCCTTCGGCGCGGACGCCACTCTGGCCTTCCCGCCCCGGGGCGGCTTTTCCCTGCACTGGTTCGCCAACGTCTTCCAGACCAGCCAGTTCATCGAGAGCTTCTGGATCAGCCTGGGCGTCGCGCTCCTGGCCACCTTCATCGCCCTGCTGCTGGGGATCCCGGTGGCCTACGCGCTGGTGAACTTCCGCTTCCCCGGCCAGGGCGTGCTGGAGACCATCTTCTCGTCGCCGATCCTGGTGCCGGGGCTGGTGGTGGGCTTCGCCATGCTGCGCTTTTTCGTGCTCTTCAGCGGGGTCAACGTCTTCACCGGGTTGCTCATCGGCCACACCGCGGTGCTCTTTCCCTACAGCGTGCGCGTCGTCTCGGCCAGCCTGCGCAACCTGGATCCGGCCCTGGAGCAGGCCGCCATCTCCCTGGGGGCTAACCGCCTGCGCAGCTTCATGCTGGTGGTCCTGCCCAACGTGCGCGCCGGCGTGGCCGCGGCCTTCATCCTGGCCTTCATTACGTCCTTCAACAACGTGCCCATCTCCCTCTTTCTCACCGGGCCGGGCGTGACTACTCTGCCCATCTCCATGCTCGTCTACATGGAGTACTACTACGACCCCACCATCGCCGCGCTCTCCACCCTGCTGATCCTCTTCACCATCGTCCTGGTGCAGGGGGCGGAGCGGCTGCTGGGGCTGTCGCAGTTTGTGTGAGGGACTGATTGCAATGGCTTATCTCGATCTGATCGATCTGCGCGTCGAATATGAAAAGGGCCAGCCCATCCTGGACGGCTTCAACCTGGCTGTGGAGGAGGGCGAGTTGGTCTCGTTACTGGGGCCCAGCGGCTGCGGCAAGACCACCCCCCTGCGCGCCATCGCCGGCTTCATCGAGCCGAGCGGCGGCCAGATCCAGGTCGCGGGCAAGGACTACACGCGCCTGCCGCCCAACAAGCGCGACATCGGCCTGGTCTTCCAGAGCTACGCCCTCTTTCCCCATCTGACGGTGAACCAGAACGTGGCCTTCGGGCTGCGCATGCGCGGGATCCGCGGCGCGGAGAGCGACCGCCGGGTGCAGGAGGCGCTGGAACTGGTGGACCTGAGCGGCTACGGCGATCGCAGGCCGGGTCAGCTATCGGGCGGGCAACGGCAGCGGGTGGCCGTGGCGCGCGCCATCGTTATCAACCCCAAGCTGCTGCTCATGGACGAGCCGCTGAGCAACCTGGACGCTAAGCTGCGCGAGGGCATGCGCGTGGAACTCCGCCGCCTGCAACAACGCCTGGGCGCCACCATGCTCTACGTCACCCACGACCAGGCCGAAGCCCTCAGCCTCTCCGACCGCATCGTGGTCATGAACCAAGGACAGATCGAGCAGATCGGCACGCCGGAGGACATCTTCTACCAGCCGTCTACCCCCTTCGTGGCCGACTTCCTGGGCTTCGACAACCATTTCGTCGTGATGGTGCAGTCTATCGACGGCCGGCGCATCCACGTGCAGGCCGGCGCGTACGCGTTCGAGGCCGAAGAGCGTCGCGATCCCGCCAAGCTAGGCGAGACGCGCCTGCGACCGGGCGACGCCGCCCTGGCCTACTTCCGCCCCGAAGCCGCGACCCTGGCCCCGGAGCCTGCGCCCAACAGCCTGCCCGGCTCGGTCCTGCTGCGCACCTTCCGCGGCAGCACCATCCAGTACGTGGTCGCCACCGACCTGGGCGAGTTCACCGTCCTCGCTTCCGACGCCAGCGATCCGGTGGATGTAGGGCCGGCGCACGTGGTTTTCGAGCCGCGGAGTTTGGTGATTATGGGGAGTGATAAAGAGCAAATTGCAGAGGGGATCAAAAATGGCCGAACGTGACATTGGCATGGAAATCCTGGGCGGCCCCGCGAAATCGCTGCTGCGGATCGCCGAGCAACAACCTGAGGCGTTTCTGGACTTAGCATAGGGACCATCACCCCCTACAACCTCGCATGCATGTATAACTCACCCCCCTCGAACCCCCGCTCCGCATAGTACGCCTGGGTCCCTGTAGCCGCGATCACGCTGATGCGCTGGAAGCCTGCCTCCCGGCTGATGCGTCGCGCTTCCGCCAGCAGACGCGTGCCCAATCCAACGTGCTGGGCCGCATCCTTCTCCGCTCGCCCGATGGCCAACGCAGGGCCGTAGACGTGCACCTCCCGGATCATAGCGCTCCCCGCGATTTCGTCAATGAACGCCCGGCTACCCACGCCGGGTCGCAACGGCAGGCTCAGGCGCAGGAAGCCGGCGATCAGCCCCGGCTCCTGGCTCTGGGGGCCGGTCTTGAACTCCAGAAAGTGCTCCCGGGTCAGGTCCGTGTCATAGCTGTAGGCGGAGAGGACCAACTCGTCCGGCGAAACCTGACGGCGCTTGATCTCCCGGCAGCGGATGCAGCCGCAATGAGTTCCTCGCCGCCGCAACTCCTCGTGCACCACTTCGCGCAGATTGGAATGCTTGACCCCGGCCTGAATATGATGGGCGGGAATGTCTCGGAAAAGCCGGTTGACCCGGGTGTAAGGCGGGATGGTCGGCTTGACATCGGCCAGCAGCGCCACCAATTCTTCCTGGGTGTAGGGGTGATATGCCCCGGCCAGCCAGAGATCGTAGAGTTCCGTGTCTGCGATCAGGGAGCAAGGGTAGATCTTGAGCTCGTCCGGGCGGATGGCCGGGTCGTCGAAGAAGCGGGCGAAGTCGCCCCGGTCCTTCTCCGGCGTCGCGCCGAAGAGGTTGGGCATCCAGTGCAGATGGAGCTTGAAGCCAGCCGTGCGCAGCAGGCCCAGGGCGTCCCGCACAGCCTGCACGTCATGCCCCCGCTTGTTGAGGGTCAAAATTTCGTCATCCAGGCTCTGGACGCCGATCTGCACCTTGGTCACGCCCAGGCGGCGCAGATGGCGGATCTCGTCGGGCGTGATCCAGTCGGGCCGGGTCTCCACCACCAGGCCCACGTTGCGATGGCGGGCTGTGACGTTGCGCTGCTGGGCCTCCTCCAGGGTGGCCGCGTCGGTGTAGTCAGGATCGCCGGCCGCGTTCATGGCGTCGAAGCAGCGGCGCACGAACCACTCCCGATAGTCCCGGCCGTACGCGCTCCACGTGCCGCCCAGCACCAACAACTCCACCTTATCGGCGTCATGACCGATGTTCTCGAAGGACTGGATACGGCCCAGGGTCTGGGCGTAAGGATCGAAGCCGTCCCGCTCCGCGCGCTGGCAGCCAGGCTCGTCGAAAAGATAACTTTTGGGCATGCGCCAGTCGTCGGGGCAGAAGATGCACTCGCCCGGACAGCCTGCGGGCGCAGTGAGCACGGTCACCGGTGCGACGCCGCTCTGGGTGCGCATGGGCTTCATACGAATGCGACCCATGAGCGCCGGGTCCAGATCCAGATCGCCTTCCGCTACCAGATATCGATAGCCCGCGATCAGGTTGGCCTTGGAGTAGAGACCTTTGCCCCCTTTGGGGTAGCGAGTCAGGATGGGGCGCAGGCTGGTGTACGCATCCCACTCTTCGGTCGGGATCCGGCTGATTTCCTGAAAGATGGCGTAAAGTTCGGTGCTGTGCGCGGCGGGATCGAAGTCGCTGCGCTTCGCCTGCCAACGGCGATTTTTTTCCAGCACATCGTCTGGAATTTCGTCAGGTTGAAGGATTCGTTTCATGGCGTAGGGTTCACCACAAAGACCCAGAGGACGCAAGGGGGAACCGAAGAAACTTTGCGCTCTTTGCGTCTTTGTGGTGAAAAATTCAGTTCCGACCTCACCAGCCGAAACTGAGCCGATCGATAAGACGTTTGGGCAGGCCGGCGGCCCGCATCTGGCTCTGCGTCAGTTCGATGGGGTAGGAGACGCGCCGATAGGACCAGATCATCTTTTCCATATCCAGGATCGCATACGCGGCCCGGGCGTCATTATCGCGCGGCTGGCCCACACTGCCCGGGTTGACGATCAGCCGCTCCTGGGAAGACGTAGCCAGGTGGATGGGCGCGTCCGTGGTCAGTTGTAGCAGGTCGACCGTGGCCACAGTCTGAATTTCATCATGCAGGTCCGGTTCACTGTGCAGTCGCCAGCGATAGATGGCCGGTTTGTGGGTGTGTCCCACCATACAGACGTCCTCATCGAAGACGGCGAAATTCTCCATGGCGATGGTAGGCGTCAGGATGTACTCCCACACCGGCTCCCGGGGGCTGGCATGGGTCGCCAACAGATGTTCAAACCCGCCAGGATGGACGGGGCGATCCGGCAATTTGTCCAGCCACTCGCGGTTGGACGCGCGCAGTTGATCTCGGGTCCAGAGCACGGCCTGGCGAGCGTGGGGATTGAAATCGTTGACGTCGATGCCGGCCCGTCCCAGCACCGCCCAGTCGTGGTTTCCCATGACGCAAATCGAGACCAGATCGGCTAAAATTTCAATGCATTCGTTGGGTCGCGGGCCATAGCCGACCACATCGCCCAGACACCAGACCGCGTCATAATCGCCGGCCGCATGCTTGAGCACCGTTTCCAATGCAATCTGATTGGCGTGGATGTCAGATAGAATCAATGCGCGCATAATGGGCCAATCATAGCACAGGGAGAGGAAAAATGGGGAATTGAACGATAGAACGCGGATTTAGCGGATTGAACGGAAACTGCCGGATCTTTTCGAAAAAAAATCCGTGACGATCCGCCCGATCCGTAAAATCCGCGTTCTATCACTCCGCGAGATAGCCCCGCCCCACCAGATAGCTCTCGATGTAGCGCGCGTTCTCCTCTGCGCTGTGGCGGACGGTGTCGATCCGGATCTCCGGGTGCAAGGGCGGTTCGTAGGAGCCGTCGATGCCGGTGAAGTCCTGGATTTCTCCGCTGCGAGCCTGAGCGTAGAGACCTTTGTCGTCCCGGGCCTCGCAGACGTCCAGAGGCGTATCCACGAAGACCTCCACGTAATGATCCTGGCCTACCATGTTGCGCACGTCGTTACGGGTGGCGCGATAGGGACTGGCCGCGGCGCAGACCACCACCCCACCGTGGCGCACAATCTCCGATGCCACAAAACCGATGCGCCGGATGTTAGCGTCTCGATCCTCCCGACTGAAGCCCAATCCCTTGGAAAGATGGGTGCGGACCACGTCCCCGTCCAGCACCGTCACCTGGCGGCCATGCTGCTGGAGAAGGACAGTCAGCACTTCGGCTGTAGTGGACTTACCGGCGTTGGGCAGGCCGGTAAGCCAGACGCAGACGCCCTGTTTGTACCGGGGCGGATAGCTTTCGGCCAGGATATCGGCCACCTCGGGGCGGGTGAACCAGTCCGGCAGCTTGCGCCCGTTGTTCAGATACTCCTCCCGCACCTGGGTGCCGGAGATGGACGCGGTCTTGCTTTCCCGGTCCACCCGGCCCACCTCTTCGTAGCGGTCCTCTTCGGGCAGGTAGACCAGCATCTTGAAAGGAACGACCTTGACGCCCAGTTCCTCGCTGACCTCTTCGGCCAGTTCCTGGGCGTCGTAAGGGCCATAGAAGGGCTTGCCGGTGGAGTCCTTGCCCGGCCCCGCGTGGTCCCGCCCTACGATCAGGTGGTTGGCTCCATAGTTGCGGCGGATGAGCATGTGCCAGACGGCCTCGCGCGGGCCGGCCATACGCATGGCCAGGGGCAGGAGGGAAAGCAGCACCCGGTCCTGGTCGTAGTAGCGGGCCGTCAGCGCCTTGTAGGTGCGCACCCGGGTGTAGTGGTCCACGTCACCGGGCTTGGTCATGCCCACCACCGGGTGGAGCAGGAGCGCGCCGTCCACTTCATGGGTGGCCCGTTTGGTCAGCTCCTCGTGGACCCGGTGGAGGGGGTTGCGGGTCTGGAACGCGACCACATTCTCGCGCCTCAGCGCGGCCAGCCGGCGACGGGTCTCGGCCGGCGGCAGACGCAGCTTGCGGAAGTCGTAGCGGGGCGGCAGGCGCAGCACCCGCAGGCGGCCGGAGATGTTCAGCTTGCCCAGCCGGTGCATCTCCGAGACCATGGGATGGCGCAGGTCCAGGGTGCCGTAGACGCTCAGGGCCTCCTCGGTCACATCCCAGCCGTAGATTTCCTCCACGGTCATGACGGCCAGCAGGTTGTTCTTGGCGTCCCGCAGCGCGATGTCAGCGTCGAGCCGGGGGTGCATGCCCGCGTCAACCTGCAGGGTGATGGGAATGGGCGAGAGATGGCCGTCGGCCAGGCGCATCTCCGCCAGCACCCGCCGGTAATCCTCCTCGCCCATGAAGCGGTCCAGGGGCGAAAACGCGCCCACGGCCAGCAGTTCCAGATCGCAGGCCGCGCGCTCGGTCAGGCGGAGGACGGGCAGGTCCATGGCATAGGCGGCCAGGGCCTCCCGCTCCTCCTCGGGAACCATCAGGTTCACCAACTCACCGCCATAGGGCGGGATGAGGTTGGCGGTCCGTTCGGATATGGATTCGGGCGTCAATAGGGTGGGATTGGTCAGAGTCATCATGTTATCCCCTCGAGATAGATACAACAGATAAGCGCGGAAGAACGGCTTTTGCATCTTCCTGCATCAGTTACATTGATTCAAGAGGAGATCGGTTATAACGTCCCCGGCACAGACCAGGGTTTTTAGCCAGCCGGACTTTTCCTGGTCTGTGCCGGGGACGTTATCTGGTTCTACAAGTCGATAATCCCCTCTTGCGCCAGCCTGGCGATAATCTGGTTGACGATCTCCTCCACGCTGTGGACGTCGGTCTCCACCACCATCTCCGGATGGACCGGCTCCTCGTAGGGCGAGCTGATGCCCGTGAACTGGGGGATCTCGCCGGAGAGGGCCTTGGCGTACAGCCCCTTGGGATCGCGCCGCTTGCAGACTTCGATGTCGCACTTGACGAAGATCTCGAAGAAGCGCCCTTCGGGGAGCAGAGAGCGGGCGAAGTCGCGGTCCACCTGATAGGGCGAGATAAAGGTGCACATGACCAGGTTGCCGTTCTCGAAGGCCAGCTTGGCCACCTCGGCCACCCGGCGGATGTTTTCCTTGCGCGCTTCGGGCGAGAAGCCCAGATCGCCGTTGAGGCCGTGGCGCACGTTGTCGCCGTCCAGGTACGAAGTCTGGAAGCCCATGGCGAAGAGACGGCGCTCCAACTGACGCACCACGGTCGACTTGCCGGACCCGGAGAGGCCGGTGAACCAGAGCACGGCCGCTTTGTGACCGTTGCGCTCCTCCCGCATCTGGCGGGTGACGACCGCATCCTCCCAGACCACGTTGCTGGACTTTTTGCGTTCCGGCTGCCGGGTGACGATGTCGTCCACGCTGCGGGCTTTGCCGCGGATCATGCCTGCGGCCACCGTGTTGTTGGTGAACGGGTCGATGAGAATGAAGCTGCCCGTGGCCCGGTTGAGTTTGTACGGGTCGTAGTAGAGGGGTTGGGTGGTGGTCAGGGTCACCCGCCCGATCTCGTTGAGGTGCAGGGTCTCGGCCGGCTCCCGGTGAAGGGTGTTGACGTCGATGCGGTAGTTCAACTCGGAGATAAAAGTCCGAATCTGGCGGGTGGTGTGCTGGAGGATGTAGGCTCCATTGGGGTCCAGCGGCTCCTCACTCATCCAACTGATGA
>JAJRVT010000263.1 GCA_024277175.1 Chloroflexota bacterium
ATCGTCCCTTTGACCCGGCGTTGGCGATGCCTGCCTGATGACCTATGCGTTATGTAATCTAAACCTTTGTTCTTTATCCGTTTGCTCTCACATTTCGTCAATTAGGGACTTGACATCAAAGAGAGAATCTACCGACTGCGCTAAAGCGCATACTACGAACCGGCTTGCCGCACCAGATCAACGACCGCAGCCACCACCTCGGCGGGCGTCATGTGGGACGTGTCGATGATGACGGCGTCGCCCGCGGGCCGCAGGGGTGAATGGTCGCGCTCGCTGTCCATGCGGTCACGGGCGATGATATCGGCCAACACTTGCTGGTAATCGACCGCCTTGCCCCGGGCCTCCAGGTCCAGGAGCCGCCGTCTGGCCCGCTCCTCGGCCGAGGCGTCCATGTAGATCTTGAGGCCGGCCTCGGGCAGCACCACCGTGCCGATGTCCCGCCCCACCATGACGATGCCCGGCTTCTCGGCCTGACCGCTTCCATAGCGCTGACCGATGGTCCGCTGCTTGGCGCTCAACGCCTGCCGCACCCGGGGGTTGGCGGCCACAATCGAGACGTTCTGGTCCACTTCTGGCGCGCGGATGCTCCAGGTGACGTCCTCGCCCGCGACCAGGATAGTGGACTGGCGACCGTCGTCCTGGTCCGGGGTCGGCGGGGCGATATCGATGTCGATGGTTTCGGCCAGCCGCGCCAGCGCGTCCGCGTCATGGACGTTCACGCCGCGATCCAGCGCGGCGCGGGTCACGGCCCGGTACATGACGCCGGTGTCAAAGAAGAGATAGTTGAGCGCATCAGCCACTGCATGGCCAATGGTGCTCTTGCCGGAAGCGGCCGGGCCGTCGATGGTGATGATGGTCGGCTCGCCGGCGGAAGAAGAGGGGTCAGGAAATTCAGCGGTTTGGGTTCGCACGTGAATCAACCGTCTATGTGATGAGATTGGAGATTGGGAGATCGATGGCGATTCAGTCGAACATGAATCTCCAATCTCACCAATCTCAAAGCGCGTCAGGATAGGTCGCACTTTTTGATGAGTGATTGTACGCGATAGCTTGCCACAAAACCGGCTTAAAAACAAATGGCTCGTAACGGCTCACGTATGGCGTTTGCCGGCAGCCAGGCGTCGCAGGGCCGAAACTTCACCGCTCTTCAAAGGCGCGACCTGGCCAGGCGCCAAGTGGGCCATGGTCAGCGGCCCGATGGCCCAGCGCACCAGGCGCAGGGTGGGATAGCCGACCGCGGCCGTCATGTGGCGAATCTGGCGCTTCTTGCCCTCGTGCAGCACGATCTCCAGCCATACGCCCCGGCTGGGCCCCGCGTCCAGTTGCAGCCCGGCGGGCAGGCGTTCGATCACGCGCGCCTTGGCGGGCGCGGTGCGGTAGTCGGGCAAGGTCACGCCGGCGCGCAGACGACGCAACGCCGATTCGGTCGGCCGCTGCCACACCAGCACCAGGTAGGTCTTGGGGTGCTCGTAGCGGGGATGGGTGAGCTTGTGGGCCAGATCGCCATCGTCGGTGAGCAGCATGAGGCCCTCACTGTTGAGATCCAGCCGCCCCACGGGAAAGACGCGACCCACGTTGTCCGGCAACAGATCGGCCACGTTGCGCCGGCTGGCGGCGTCACCGCCTATATCGCTGATCACGCCCCGGGGCTTGTAGAGCTTGAGGTACGTATGGCCCCGCTGCTGGTGGATGGGCCGACCGTCCACCGTGATGTTGGCTGTAGCCGGGTCCACCTTGGTCCCCAACTCCGTGACCGTGCGTCCGTCCACCTTCACGCGCCCGGCGGTGATCAATTTTTCGCTGGCCCGCCGGCTGGCCACACCGGCCGCCGCGAGCACTTTTTGAAGACGTTCCTGTGTCATAGATCGCTCTGGATGATGAGGTGTTATGGGAACACGGATTCCCACTGATTCAAAAGAGATTTCCACGGATTTTTTCAGAAAAAATCCGTGGAAATCCGACTCCATCCGTCAAAATCCGCGTTCCCTGTATGTTCGCTGAATAACCGCTTCCTATCGTAACACAAGCGGCTGGGAGCCGACAATCTGATCCCCCAGCCGCCACTCTAACACGCCGACGGTCAGGCCGGGCTGCCAGGGGGTGCCGGCCGGCGGACGCTGGATACGACGATAGGCCCGCAAGGTCGGATATTCCCAGCGGGGGACCAGAACCGCGGGCGGGTCGCCGCTCGCGGCCAGATACCAGAGATGGTCATTGTCGTCGTAGAGCCGGTTGAGCAGGGCCAGTTGGCGGGGATCGCCGTCCAGCCAAGCGTAGTTGGCCTGGTAATAGCTGTAGAGCCGGCGCACGTCCTCGTAGCGGTCACCGCTGCCCAGGACGATGGCCAGCACCGGATGGCCGCCCCGCTCGATGCTGGCCACCAGACATTGGCCGGCCAGGGGCGTGGTCCCGGTCTTGACGCCGTTGGCCCCGGGGTAGAGGCCCAGGAACTGGTTGGTGTTGCGCAGGGGGTGGCCAGCCACCGTGGTCTCGGCCGTGGCCACGATCTCCCGCAAGAGGGGATAGGCCAGGTCAGTCTGGGCCATGGCCAGCAGGTCCGCGGGGCTGCTCACGTGGCCCTCGGCGTCGAAGCCGTGGGGGTTCCTGAACGCGGTGGCCGTCAGCCCCATCTCGGCCGCGCGCGCGTTCATGCGATCGACGAACGCGTCCACCGAGCCGCCCACGTGGCGGGCCAGGGCCATGGCGGCGTCGTTGCCGGAGGGGATCAGCAGCCCCCAGAGCAGCTCCTCCACGGTCAGGGTTTCGCCCGCGGTCAGCCCCATGCTGGCGCCGTCCACCAGGTCCCCGGGCTGGATGGTCACCCGCGCGTCCAGATCGCCGCTCTCCAGGACCAGGAGCGCGGTCATGAGCTTGGTCAGGCTGGCCATGGGGCGAGGGTCATCGGGCGCGCGGGCGTAGAGGGTGCGCCCCGCGTCCACGTCATGGAGCAGGAGCGCGGGTGCGGAGACGTCGGGCGGCTCCTGGGAGAGGGCCCACACCCGCAGTTGGCCGGTGGAGACGCGGCGGGTGGGCGCCTGGTCCCGGTCGGTCAGCCGCGGCGGGCCGAAGCCAACGAGCAGGAGCGCGGCGGGGAGCAGGAGGGCGAGTATGAGGAAACGTAAAAGGCGGGGACGGAGCGAGTGGGTTATCATCCTCATAGCCGGCTGGAGCGCACTCCTATTTCATGCTGCAAATATTTGATGAAGGCGGAGTTTATAATTGGATGGGACCGCCCCGTCATGAATGAGCGGGGCTATAACAGCAGCGCCCCATCAATGGGGCTGACCATCCAGAAATTCGCCGCCCAGCCAGCCCCGTGAACGGGGCGTCGCTTTCATAGCCCCATGGCTTTAGCCTGGGGCGGTCTCCGCAAGTAGGCGCTGCTTGTCGCTGCACGGACCGGTCTACCGGCGATCGTGCGGTTCCAAACCGCACCTACGCACTGCGATCTCTTCGGCGCTATAGTTCGCGTTCTGCTCCGCCAAACGGACCACAGCGCGGTCATACTCGGCCAGAATTTGCGCTTCCTGCCGGATCAAAAAACGACGTTGTAATTCAGCTGCGTTCATCACCTTTTGCACAGATATCCCGCCCATTTACGCGTCAAACCATAGACTGGCGTGCAGTATAATGCAAAATGATTTGCTCGCCAACCACCAGGAGGCATCCATCCGGCGTACAAACCAGGTTTCTGGCAGAAACCTGGTTTGTATCCATGACATCACGCGGCCAATGGCCAATCCTCATAGGCGGCCTCGGCCTGCTTCATGAGCCGATTGTACAGGAAACGAAACTGCTCGCCCTTGACGCCCCGCCTGCGCAGCACCATCTTGACCGCGCTTTCCACGCCCGCATGCACATCCCGCCGGTGGGAGCGGGTCCAGTCCACCTTCACATTGTTCTTGACCGCCCGCACCACATCGTGCACCAGGCTGGCGATCCATTCGTTGTCGGTGGGGATGCCCATGGGCGCACCCTCGGCGATGACGTCGTAGAACGCCAGCTCCTCGTCGCTCAGGCCCAGCTCGCGCTTGCGGCGCTCGTCCTCCGCCTGCTTACGGCGGATATCCACCATGGCCTGGACCACGTTCGCGGCCTCGATGGTGCGGT
Organism: Chloroflexota bacterium; assembly: GCA_024277175.1. Lineage (GTDB taxonomy): Bacteria > Chloroflexota > Anaerolineae > Caldilineales > Caldilineaceae > JAJRVT01. The sequence goes on from JAJRVT010000263.1 coordinate 4,111, forward strand.
TGTTGTAGCGGGTAATGGCCTCATCCAGCATCTGCTGAAACGAGCGATAGCGGACCAGGTTACGCTTGCGTCGCGCCGCCAGATCGTCCCGCAGCAGCTTCTCCAGCAGGCGCACCTGCAGATCCTGATGCTCATGCTCCCGGAAGCCGGCCAGGAACGCCTCGTCCAGGATAGAGATGTCCGGGGTTTCCAGGCCGGAGACCGCGAAGATGTCCACGGCCGGCTGGGCGGTGATGCTCTCGTCCAGCAGATCGCGCACCGCGCGCTCCATCTCCTCCACGCCCTGGCGCGCGGCCGGCCTGAGCTTGCGCAGTTGCTTGCGCAGGGCCTGATAGAAGGCGACCTCCTCCAGGTTGGCCTCGCCTGCGGGCAGGTGGCGCACCAGGCTGAAGGCCTTGGAGAGCGCGTGCTCGTCCCGCAGGAAGTCGTCCAACCGCTCTTCGTCCGCGACCAGGGCCGCGTAGCAGCGGTTGGTCAGGTCCTCCAGCTCGACCGGGGAGAGTTCGGTCCAGCGCGCGTAGGGCTGGCCGGGCGGCAGGTTGGAGCGGGTGACCTCCAACTGGTGGAGAAAGTATTCGACCGCGTCCCTGGCCAGATCGTCCACCAGCGTTCCCCGGCCGCCGCCGGCCGTGTACTTGCGGGTGGCCGCGCGCAGTTGCTCGGCGATGCCGATGTAGTCCACGATCAGGCCGGCCGGCTTATCCTGGAAGATGCGGTTGACCCGGGCGATGGCCTGCATCAGGTTGTGGTCGCGCATGGGCTTGTCGATGTAGAGCGCGTTGGCGCAGGGCGCGTCGAAGCCGGTGAGCCACATGTCCACCACGATGACCATCTGCAACGGGTCGTCCGGGTCCACGAAGCGGGCCTTGATGGCCTCCCGGGCGCGCTTGGTGGTGATGTGGCTGGCCTGGCTCCATGCCGGCGGATCCTTGGCCAGGTCGCCCGTCATGACCACCTTGACTTGGGGACAGCCGGGCAGCGCGGTCAGGGCGTCATAGAGGGCCACGGCGTAGCGACGGCTCATGCAGACGACCATGGCTTTGCCCTGCAAGGCCTCCTGCCGTTTGAGAAAATGATCGAGCAGGTCCCGGGCCAGACGCGCGAGCCGCTCACGGGCGCCCGCGGCCCGCTCCATGGCCGACCACTTGGCCTTGGCCTGCTCCAGTTCCTCGGCCGGCATCTCCACCGGGGCCTCCTCGGTGATGGCGGCCAGGTCGTCGTCGATGCGGGGGTTGGCCAGGTCCAGGGGGATGTGGCGGGCCTCGTAGAAGAGGCCGAGCACGGCCTTGTCCTCCCGGGCCTGCTGCATGTCGTAGGTGTGGATGAGATCGCCGAAAAGCTGGACGGTGTTGGCGTCCTCCTGGTCGATAGGCGTGCCGGTGAAGCCGATATAGGAGGCGTTGGGCAGAGCCTGGCGTAGGGAGGCCGCGAAGCCGTCCAGGAGGTTGTACTGGGTGCGGTGGGCCTCGTCGGCCATGACCAGGATGTTGTGTCGCTCCGAAAGGACGGGGTGCAGGGTCTCGCCCTCCCGTTTGCGGAACTTTTCGATGGTGGAGCAGATGATCTCGCCGCCCTCGTTCTGCAGGAGGCTGCGCAGGTGCTCTACGCTGTCGGCCTGGTGGACCTCGCCCACCAGCTCCCTGGCGGCCACGAAGGTGTCGTAAAGTTGGTTGTCCAGGTCGTTGCGGTCCACCTGGGCGACGATGGTGGGGTTCAGCCCCGGCCAGCGGCGCAGGATGCCGGTGAGAAAGACCATGGAGAGGCTCTTGCCCGCGCCCTGGGTGTGCCAGATGACGCCCACCCGCCGGTCGCCGCCGGGCCGCAGGGCCTCCACCGCGCTGCGCACCGCGAAGGTGACCGCGAAGTACTGGTGATACCTGGCCCCCTTCTTGGTGATGCGGTCGTTGACCACCTCGTGGACGATGTAGTTGCGCACGTAGTCCAGCAGCCGGGCCTTGGGGAAGAGGCCTTCGATGAGGGTCCTCATGCTGCCGGTGGCGGCCGGCTCCACGCTCACACCGTCGATGGACTTCCAGGGGGAGAACCATTCGAAGCCGGCGTTGTACATGCCGTGGAGGGTGGCGCTGCCGTCGGAGATGACGCAGAAGGCGTTGAAGTTGAAAAGCTGGGGGATGTCGTTGACGTAGTGGCCGATCTGGTTGTAGGCCCCGCCCACGTCCGCGTACTCGCTCCACGGGTTCTTGAGTTCGAAGAGGACCAGGGGCAGGCCGTTGACGAAGACGATCAGGTCCGTGCGCCGGGTGTTGCCCGGTCCGCCGCCGGCCGCGCCCTGGACGGTGAGCTGGTCGACCACCAGAAAGTTGTTGAGTTCGGGCTGGCGGTTCTCGAAATCCAGGAAATAGATGTGCTCGAAGCACTCTTCGCCGTCCACCTCGTAGCGCAGGGTGTGGCCCTCGCGCAGGAGGCGCTGGACATGGAGGTTGCGCCGGTCCAGGGTCAGGCCTTCGGGGCTGGAGACCACGCGGATGGCCTGCTCGATGGCGTCCGCGGGCAGATGGCGGTAGCGGCGTTGCAGATAGTCGCGCAGCTCGTCGGTCAGCACCACCTGATGCAAGGTCCGATCCAGGTCGCCGCCGTAAATGTGGCGGTAGCCCAGGGCTTGCAGGCGCTGGATGGTGGCCTGTTCGAAGGTGGATTCAGAAGGTTTAGGCATGAGCGGTCAAGTGCTCCAGGGGCCTCCAGGGGGCCAATTAGCGTCGAAGTCCTGCGCTTGGCTAGCAGCCTGTAGGGGTGATGTAAGAAAACGATCCAACGTATTGACAATGTTGGCAAAAGAGTCAGCAGCATTTTCCAACCGGTTGCGTTTGAGAAAGGTCTGCCATTGTCTGCTTTTTTGGGGGTGGCTGCCAAATTCCGGCGTCAACGCTGCTGGCGAAGTGTGTGGGATCACAGTCTGGCGACGATGAAATGTAGCCTGAATGGCCTGCGAAAGAATTCGTCCGTCGAAAGAAAAGTTCTGAGAGAGAGTCCAAAGGTCAAAGAAATCTTTCATGCGGCTGTTACGAATACCGAGGACAACCATTGCATGCAATTTTTCAGCGATAACCGTCTCTTGAGAATAGACGCGTAGGCGCGGTGGGGAAAAATTAAGCAGTGTCGGATATTCTGCATATCTTGCCGGTGGGGTGGCGATATCGCCAAATCCAATGTCAATTTGTAGCGAGATGAGCACGTTGTCCAGAGTCGCCATCAATCTTACACGTTGCCCGCCATATTCTTGCGCTTCCCGAATCTCGGTCACACCCACGCTGTCGGGATTAAAGGTGAGGCCATCGGCTTCCACTTCCACCAAGCAGAGGTCTGCGAATAGTCGAATCAACGACTCTTGATCACTACGACCATAACCGAGCAGGTCCAAATCGCGAGTCGGACGATGAAGCTCGCCCGTCCACAGCGCAAAAAGCATGGCGTCCTTGAGGACAAATTGCTCTGCAAACGGTGACTGGCTCAAACGGTAGAGCAATCGCTCACTGGCATACTGCCCCAGGAGGAGGTTAAAGTCTTCCTGGCCCTGATGACTCAAATTGAGAAGACGTCGACGCACGGAAGCCGGTAAATTTTTTATGTGTTTGCGGCTCATAGCATAGCATCCAGATATGGCTCCATCACATTCGCCACACGGCATATTTCGGCGTATCCCCAGAGTTCATCGACAGTGCATTTACGTTGGCGCAGCCCATCACGCAGCGCCTCTATCGCAATATCGATACCGATCTTGTGGCGGTATTTGAAACAATCCGCGATCGTTTTTGCAGCGGAGTAAACATTCACCGTCACGCCTTCAAGCGTATACGTTTCGCGGCCTGCAGTAAAAGCTACCCCAGAGAAGCGCACAAAACGGAGTGGCAGATCGTTCTGGCGAGGCTGCCAGGCGCTGTGTTCCAAAGCCATCCAAATTTCAAATGGCGCCTGCGTCGTGAGGTCATGAAAACGCAGGGCTGTGAGCAGACAGATAACGCCATTGGGCACGCGCTTGTTGGCCTCCACCAGGGAATGATGCTCGGTGATTTCAGCGTCCGGCGCCATGTAGAGGCCACGTCCAATGCGAATAAGCCGCCCTTGCCGGGCCAACCGATGCAAGTAGGCGCGTGGCAGGCCATATTCATCAAGATCTCGCGGAGACAGAACGCCAACCTGTCTGGCGATATTCATAACCTGTTCCACTTGGCTAGGGTTCATGGTATGCTTGGCAATACTGTCACAAAGTCTAGGCAATTATCAAAAAGTGCATAGGTATTATGCCATTCTCGGTGTCATATGTCCAATTGTGGCGGGAGCTTTGAGAAAGAGTCAAATTCACTCGCCCTTAAATCCAGAGTCAGTCATGACCGACTTGAAAAATGAAAAGGCCCATTGACAACTCGGCCAATTCCCCCCGCTGTGCTTGCAGGCGCCAGTGGACGAAATTCGGCTCCATGCCGTGTGATTGCTTGGCTGCGGTCAGGCAACCCTATATCCCCTGGCTCAGGGGCCGGTAGTTTGTCGTACTTTGAGACAGCATCTCCATTGTACAACAGCTACCTGCCCCTCTTCCGCCATTATAACTAACAGGCACATTCACCCCGCAAGCCTCCCTTGCCCCACAAACTCATCCTCGCTGGCAACCAAACCCGAAACATCCACCTCTCCCGACAACAGCTTCGGCAGCAGGTAGTCGCGGGTGGCGGCGACTTCAAAGGTGAATTCGACATTACGAAAATCGGTCATTCTAAGATAGCAAGCAGACCTTGCCGAAAGACATTGAAGCTATGAGAACGATTTCTGTCAGGAATCATGTGTTGGGAGACTTCGCGAGCCACCTCGATCTTTGGCATGCCGGTGCGATAATACCCAAGCCTGTTTAACAGCCGCTCCAACGCCTCCCAGGTTCCTCCACTAATAGCATCTGGCTCTCTATACCTGGCTTGATTGGCCAGGTGGGGGCTCACACGCGGAAAAACAGCCCGAAGAGCATCGACATCCCCGAAGAACCAGGCTTCCAGTTCTTACACCGCCAATCGATTTACAACGTGAAATTTGCCCTCTATCCCCGGTGATGACTTGGTCGTCAGGCCAGAAGACAAGGCGATTTCTTCCAACCGGGCCTTCAATTGCCTGCAATCGTCTTGATCGGCATCGATCAAGACGACAATACGCCAATCGCCTGGCAGCCAATCACGGTAGCCACGAAGCCGACCAGGTAGTGATTTCAACAGATCGGGTTTGCCTTGAAATGGGTGTATATTGAATGAGACAGCGGGGCCGACGATCTTCGGTACGATGTTTTGTAAGGCCGCTTCAGCTGATGGTTCTTCCACAAAAAATTCAATATTCATGTTATCCATTCCTGGGGGGGTCCACGGAATTATTGTTTCAAATGTGGACAGCTAACGGGTCGCCGACTCCAAAAAAACCTTCCATCCATAGATAGCCAAGCTGCGCCCCCTGCTCCATAAATTCCTTGATTCCGCGGATTTCAGAAGCGCGCAGCGCCTGCGTGTATCCTTGCCGATCACGATAGAGCACCCAGAGTTCTTCGGGCTTAAGGCCATTGACCAAAAATGGCGAATGTGTTGTAATCATCAACTGTGTTCGTGCGGCGGCCTCGCGACACTCTTCGGCTAATTCAGGCAAAAGACGCGGGTGTAAATAGTTCTCTGGTTCTTCGATGCCGATCAGTTGGGGCGGCTCTGGATCATACAAGATAGTCAGATAGGCCAGCATTTTGAGTGTGCCGTCCGAGGCATATTTCGCTAAGATGGGTTCTTCGAAAGGTGCGTCTTTGAACTGCAGAAGCAATCGTCCATCTCTCATCGGCTCGGATTCCACCCGTTCCAATTGCGGCACGCGGCGAGAAAGCGTATCAAGGATTTTACGCAAACGATCCGGGTGCTGTTCGGACAGATATTGAATGACATTGGGCAGGTTATCTCCCGATGCCGACAACCGCTCTTGCGCCCCCGCTTCAGGAATAGAACGCGTCTGATCGATGGAAAGATAAGATAGATGCCAGCCGGTAATAAAACGACGCAATGCGCTTACCCGCGGGTGACGCGCAAATTGCCCAAGCGTGTTCACCGCTAACATGTCCGGTGAATCCAACTGTTCGACAATGCGATGATCTTTTTCATCTGGCATGTCTCCGCTGACCACTTCGCCGGCGCCCTCTTTGAAGTTCAGAAAACGAAATGGCTTGCCCCGCTGACCGCGACGCCATTGGAGCCACTCTTCCGCCACATAGGGACCCCGCTTATCTTCGTCTATAGCGAGATGATAAGTAATCAGAGGCGTACGAGGACGCTCACGATATTTCAATTCGATCACGATTGGCCCACTGCACCCGCGAGTCCTAAGTTCACGGAAGCGACCACGTTTATCCCAGGCCGGCCGTAAGCCAATAGTGAAACACTCGGCAAGAAAGGCGAAAACATCGAAAATAGTCGACTTACCACTGCCATTGGGACCGAGAAAAACGGTCAGAGGAGAGATATTTTTCAATTCCAAATCGTGTAGCGCTCGATAATTTTTCACATGCAAGTATTCGGTGCGAGGTACAGCTTCTTGCGATGTTTGTTTTTCAGCCATTTTGACCATTCTCCAGCGTACTATTGAGTGCTGTTCGGAACGACCGGTGGAATCAGTATTATAACGCAGGTGGTATTGAAGTTGCTATGGAGCTTCTTGCATTCTCGGCATCCCTCACATCCACCTCCCCCGACAACAGCTTCGGCAGCAGGTAGTCGCGGGTGGCGGCAAGTTTCCTGGATTCTAACAACCTGCCAAAACGAAGTTCAAACAACCTTCCAGCGTAGCGCGCGAATCTATTCAAAATATCTCTCGGTGGGCGAACAACAGGCATTTCTTTAAGGTCTCTGACTGTAACGTGCCCCAACCCCGTAGTCTGTTTATTACGTGCAATCTCTGCAAATGTTGGCATGAAATGCTTCAACATAAAATAGACAAAATACCGCTCTTCTGGCCGCGCGGTTTCTACCAGAAAGATATGCTGATTTAACAACGCATGGCCGCCAGTCCACGTAAATACGTCCAGCGATGTATCTGGATTGCCTGACCAAGAAAACAATATGTCTCCATCGTCAATATGGTATTTCTCGTCAATATCTTCCTCCGAGTGCAGGGTGCTGTCCGTGACACCGTTCTTGAGCTCGGCTATCTTGATAATGGGTAGTCCCACTCCCTCTCGATTGGGATTAAACTTTCGATATGCAGCCCCGTTGATGAATTGAGCACTCTCATAAACTGTGCCAACCTCCCACCCCGCCGGGATCAACCCCAACTCGCTCTCCACAAACTGCCCATCCTGGAACGGCCCGAAGTCCACGAACCAGTGCTTGTAGAGCGCCTGGGCCATGGCCTCCAGCGTGCGGTTGATGCGCCGGTTGGCCTCGATCTTGTCGTCCAGCCGCCCCAGGATCTCGGCGATCCGGCGCTGGATGGGGAGGGGAGGGAGAGGCACCGGGGTATTACGCAGAATCGATAAATTAGTGTGTGGAACCCCTGTTTGAATGGTGTGCTGATCAAGATATTCGAGGTAATCATCACTACGAAAATAGTAGTACACGAACAATGTATCAGCCTTTTGTGAATCAACAGTGAGTTTCATTTGACTCTGCGAGACAACATAACGCTCAAACGGTGTTTTGGGGACAATTGCTACCTGCCCCAAAGTTCCTCGCTGTGTAAAGATAACGTCGCCGGGCCGTGCAATATTTGCAGCAAGCTGAATCGCTTTTTCATCAGATACAAACACGAAATCTCCATCGACCCACCGCCCATCACCCAAATTTTTCCCACGGATAACGGGAACACCTGATTCAACATAATCCCGAGAAACTAAATTGGAATCAAAAGGCCCACCAATTACAGCATTTGGCACCGATGCAGCGATATCTGAGACTGGTAGATGAAGCCATTGATCCGAGTTCACAACAACCCCTCCAAATCATCCAAGATCGCCGCCTGCAAACGGTCCGATTCGGCGAAAAGCTCCCGCAACTCCTCGATCAGCCGCGGCATTTTCTCCTCGAAGGGTTCGCCGTCGTCCTCCTCGGCCTCCGTTCCCACGTAGATGCCCGGCGTCAGCTTGTAGTCGTGGGCCCGCACCTCGTCCAGGGTGGCGATCTTGCAGAAGCCCGGCTCGTCCGCGGGCACGTCCTCGATGCCCCGGTAGCGGTGGTAGAGGTCGGCGATGCGATGAATTTCCTCGTCCGTGAGCGAACGCTGGCGGCGGCTCACCATCTCGCCCATGCGCCGGGCGTCGATGAAGAGGATCTCCTCCTTGCGGTAGCGGTAGCCATGGGCGCCGGCCCGGTTCTTGCTCAGAAACCAGAGGGTGGCCGGGATGCCGGTGCCGAAGAAGAGCCGGTCGGGCAACTGGACGATGCAATCCACAACCCCCTCGTCCACCAGGGCCTGGCGGGTGGCCTTCTCCTCGCGCACATTGGTGGTCATGGCCCCGTTGGCCATCACATAGCCAGCCGTGCCGCCGTCGGCCAGGTGGTGGAGAAAGTGCATCATCCACATGTAGTTGGCGTTGGAGTTGGTCACCTGGCCCCGGGCGTAGCCGATCTGCAAACGGGCGTCCTGGTCATCGATCTTGTCCGCGCCCCAGCCCCGCAGGTTGAAGGGCGGGTTGGAGATGACCACGTCGGCCCGCAGCCCCGGGTGGGCGTCGTTGAGCAGGGAGTTGCCAAGGCGCACGTCCCCGTCCAGCCCGTGGAGGATCAGGTTCATGCGCGCCAGACGCAGGGTGGTCTCGATGCGCTCCTGGCCGTAGAAGGAGAGTTCCCGGGCGCTGTCGGTGAAGCGGGCCGACTGGACGAACATGCCGCCCGACCCGCAGGCGGGATCGAAGACCTTGCCCTCCTTCGGCTCCAGCATCTCCACCAGCAGCTTAACGATGGCGTGGGGCGTGAAGAACTCGCCGCCCCGGTTGCCCTCGGTGTCGGCGAAGTTGGAGATGAAATACTCGTAGGTGCGCCCCAGCAGGTCGGCCCCGTTCCTGCGCGCGAAGATGTCCTTGGCGAAGAGGTTGATCAGCCCGGCCACCTGGTCCACGGTCAGGTTGGAGGCCGCGTAGATGGGCGGCAGCACGCCCGCGAGCTGGTCGGGATAGGTCTCCTCCAGCAGGCGCATGGCGTTGTCGATCCGGAGCTTGATGTCATCCGCGCGCGCGTGGCGCACCAGGTAGGCCCACGACGCCTCCTCGGGCACGATGAAGATGTTCTCCTGCGCGTACTCGATCGGGTCGGCCAGCACCTCGGCGTCCATCTCCGGGTCGCCGGTGTAGTAGGGGCTGCCCCGCTCCTTGAGCAGCAGTTCCAGTTGCTGGTAGCGCTGCTCATAGCGCAGGGAAATGTAGCGCAGGAAGAGCAGGGGCAGCACGTAATGCTTGTAGTCCGCGGGCGCGACCGTCCCGCGCAGGGTCACCGCGGTCTGCCAGAGTTCGTTCTCGAAATCGATGTCGGCTTGTGGGGCCATGGTCGGGTCACCTGTCTGTGGGTGGGAACGATGGTCGGTCTACAGTCTACTCCAGCTTGACGGTCGCCACAAAACAGGCTATTACTTAATGGACCGCGGATTGAGCGGATTGAGCGGGTCTTCACGGATTTTTTTAAAAAATCCGGCAGTTTCAGCCCAATCCGCGGTCTATTCCGCGTTCTATCCAACCGCCGAAAGGACAACCCATGATCGACGCTTACGAGGACCAGGAAGGCAAGGCCGCGGCCACGCTCCGCACCCTGGTCGATTTCCGGGACAAGCGCGTGCTGGAGATCGGCTGCGGGCAGGGCCGGCTCACCCGCCGCTACGCAGGGGAGACAGCCCACGTCACGGCCATCGACCCGGCCGCGGAGAAGATCGCCAAGGCCCGGGAACAGACGCCGCCCGACCTGGCCGCGCGCATCCACTACCTGGTCGCGGCCATCGAGACCTACGAACACCCGCCCGCGCAGCCCCGATTCGACGCAGCCATCTTCGGCTACTCGTTGTGATGAATCGTCCCCGAGGGCATGGTTCATGCCCTGAAAAAAGTGCACGGGCTGCTGGTTCCCGGCGGCCTGCTGATCAACGTCCACGACCGGCCCCGCCCGCCCTGGATCGACGTAAAGGAGAAGGGTCGCGCCATCCGGGTGGGGCGCATCCTGGACAATTCCGACTTCCACCTGTTGCGCCGCACGGATGCAGCCCTGGTCCAGGTGGAGACGTCCGGCCGCTATGTGGTGGAAAAACGAATCGTCTTCGAGTACAACACCCGCATCGACGACTTCGACTCCTTCGACGGCTGGCTGGCCGACACCTGGGAGAGCATGTACATCACCCCGGAGGACCGGGCCCGGCTGGACGCGGCCATGGCCAACGCGGGCGAGGGGGCCGAAGTCGTCATCCGCTGGCGCGCGCGGATGAGTCGACTGCGGGCGATTAAGGGCCAATAGACCGCGGATTGGGCTGATTGGGCGAATCTTCACGGATTCTTTGAAAAATCCGTGAAGATCCGCCCAATCAGCCCAATCCGCGGTCTATCCCACTTCGTTACGTTTCCTTTACGAAATAGGCGTTTAACGATTGACAGTGGGGAGGTATCGCCCTATAATTAACGCAAAGAAAACAAAACGCCCCACAAAAGAGCGCTCAACCGTTATTCGACAGCTTGTCCAATGACCCTATTCAACCATCTCTCCACACCACAAACAGAGGAGTAAGCATCATGCCAAGACCCGTCACCCTTTTCACCGGACAGTGGGCGGACCTGACTTTCGACGTCGTCTGCGAGAAGGCGAAATCATTCGGCTATGACGGCGTGGAGATCGCCTGCTGGGGCGATCATTTCGAGGTCGACAAAGCCCTGGAGGACGACGCCTACATCCGCTCCCGCCGGGACATCCTGGAGAAGCACGGCCTGCAAGTCTTCGCCATCAGCAACCACCTGGTCGGCCAGGCCGTCTGCGACCGCATCGACGAACGCCACAAAAGCATCCTGCCACCCCGCATCTGGGGCGATGGCAAAGAAGACGGTGTGCGCGCCCGGGCCGCGCAGGAGATGAAGGACACGGCCCTGGCCGCGGCCAAACTGGGCGTGGATGTGGTGCCCGGCTTCACCGGCTCGCCCATCTGGTCCATGGTCTACTCCTTCCCGCCCAACCCGCCCGACTTCCTGGAAAAAGGGCTGGCTTTCTTCGCCGAGATGTGGACGCCCATCCTGGATGCGTTCCAGGAGGCCGGCGTCAAGTTCGCGCTGGAGGTGCACCCCACCGAGATCGCCTTCG